>MNVD01000014.1 GCA_001871445.1 Candidatus Magasanikbacteria bacterium CG1_02_41_34 | reverse complement strand
AACTGTCAACGAGTCGAGTCCTCTATAGAAAAGGATTCAGTGCAGATGCAGAAGACTTTCAAGAAAGTACCTCTCTTGATCAGAGCTATATACGAAAACATATCGTGGTGATCACCAACTTTGAACCAGGGTCAGTCTACCAATTCCAAGTAGAGAGTACAGACTCAGCAGGCAACACGACAAGATCAAAGACAGTCACTGTTCTCACCCCACGAAAACAAGAATCTGTTTTCCAAGTCATCCTCGGCAACTTCCAAGATATTTTCTCCTGGGTTGGAAAGGTTAGGGGGTAAAATATTTATACAAATCTGTTATAGATATATATTTGTTATGTACACAATAATACACATATTAAAAAAAAGATGATATACTATTATTAACTAACGAATGCTGCCTGTCGTCTTCGATATGTCTCAATCCGCTGCAATTTCAATTAAAAATCTCTCCGTCACATACTTCCCTGGAAAAAGTAACGAAGTGCCAGCGTTGAGTAATGCAAATCTTGATATTTATCCAGGTGAATTTATCATTTTTTTTGGTCCCTCTGGATGTGGTAAATCTACACTACTCTATAGCATAGCAGGACTCGAAAAACCAACAGAAGGTGAAATTCTTGTTCAAGGTCTCAAACTTCATGAACTCTCAAATAGCGAACTTGAATATTATCATCAGTTTACGACTGGTATGATATTTCAAGCATTTTATCTTATACCCTCTTTGAGTGTCGAAAAAAATATCATGCTTCCCCAAATTGCAGTAGGAGGCAAAAAAAAGGAACGCCAAGCAGAAGCAGAACGACTCATGAAATACTTTGGCGTCTATGAACAACGAAGTAAACTTCCAAATGAACTTTCCGGTGGTCAGCAACAACGGGTTGCTATTTGTCGTTCTCTTATCAATGACCCTGATATTATTTTTGCCGATGAACCAGTAGGAAATCTTGATTCAAAATCTGCTCAAGATGTACTTGCACTGATTCAGGAATTAAATATCAAACAAAAGAAAACGATTATTCTCGTCACACACGATCCATCGCATCTCGATATTGCAGATCGTGTCTTTTTCATGAAAGATGGAAAAATAACTGATACAAAGAAAAATATAAACCGACGAAAAATCACCCCAGGGCAAGAGGTCGCTACACCCGAACCACAAAAAACAAATCTAGAACTTGTCTCAGACACATTCACAAAAGAAGGTGCATTTGGCCTCGAAGGAATGATGATGGATTATAAGGCAAAAGAAATTGTTGCTGAAGCATTGACTGGTTTTACGGCAGAAGAAATTGGCAATATCGAACACTATGTTAAAGACTATTTACTCGATGTCAAAACAAAACCGGCAGCACTAGAACAGTATCTAGATGAAGACTTCCTGATACACAATGGCTTGTCTCTCAACAAACGTTCTGCATCGAGACTCACAAAAATTCTCATGCACACTGCTGAAGAAATGAGAGAGCTCCACGACAGAGCTATCAGCAAACACAAAAAGAAACCAGACTACGCAGCAGAACTTCGATATTATCTTCTTGATACATTCAAAACCTCATTGCACAACACAGATGCGATCGATGCAATGGAATCAATCATCAATGATCGTATTCACGATAGAACTGATAGAAAAGGTGTCCAAGCAATCTTTGATCTTGATCTTGCGCGTGGTGGGGCTGGATTGGACAAACGCCTTGCACGTCGGATGGCAAAGCATCTTGATCTTGTCTTACTCGGAAGATACCGTGTGGAGAATACTCAAATTCAAAAAAAGAAATAGCCTATGTTTTCTATACAAAAATACATCCGTAAACTTCCATTCCCAAAGGCTATGCACAAGGAGGGAAACACACCGAAATCTGTGACGACACATGGTCAGGTGCACAAACGCATGGCATTTCAGGATGTCCTTATGCTCTCGACGCGTACCTTTCGAACACGTCCATTACGTACAGCCCTCACCATTCTTGGTATGAGCGTTGGTATAGGAGCAGTGCTCTTTTTGGTATCACTTGGATACGGGTTGCAAGAAACCGTCTTGAATCGTATTACTACAGCAGATGCTCTTCTCAGTCTTGATGTGAGCCCTGGAGATTCAGAATTGATCCAGCTCAATAATGAAAGCATCACACAAATAGAATTGCTTCCATTTGTTGCAGACGTAAGCCCAGTGACAGCACTCCCCTCACAGATAGCATATGGCGAACTTACAGGAGTTGTTACGATGTACGGCATTGAGCCATCGTTTTTTGGCCTCAGTGGCCTCAATCCAACACAAGGATCCTTTTTTACACAAGATGACATAGACAACAATCGCCATGATATTGTAGTATCGTCAGCACTCGCTGCACTCTTTGATGTCACTCCAGAAGAAATGATAGGGCACGAAGTCAGACTTACCGCATTTTTGCCATTTCTCAATGATGCAGGCTTTGAAGAAGTCAAGACAGTTGACATCACCGATATGTACACCATCAGTGCAGTTATTGATGACGAAAGTGAAAGCTTTATTTATGCGCCAACAGCACTGCTTACAGATCTAGAATTCAATACATACATCGGTGTGAAGGTAAAAGCCACTGATCCAGAGCACATGGGAGCACTCAGAGATCAAATCATTGAAATAGGATTTTTTGTCTCCGTTTTGCAAGATACGATTGACCAAGTAAAAAAAATCTTTACAGTCATCCAAATCGTCTTAGGTCTGTTTGGTCTTATCGCCCTCATCGTCTCTGCTATCGGCATGTTCAACACCATGACAGTCATGCTCCTCGAGCGCACAAATGAAATTGGTATCATGCGTTCTATTGGTGTCACAAAAAGTGATGTGAAAAAACTGTTTATGATTGAAGCCATGGTCATGGGATTTTTGGGTGGTCTTGGTGGTGTAGTCTTAGGACAGTTAGGTGGATTTTTAGCAAATCTTGGTATCAACATCCTTGCCAAAAGTTTTGGTGGACAGGCACTTGATCTTTTTTCCCATCCACCTTCTTTTATCGTTATTATCATAGGTTTTTCCACAGTAATAGGTTTTTTGACAGGTGTCTTCCCAGCACGTCGTGCTGGCAAGCTCAAACCTCTTGACGCACTCAGATACAAATAAGAGTATTTCAAAAAGATATTATCTAAGAAAACCCCTTATTAACGGGGTTTTCTATTGACAAAAGTATATCTATCCGCTATACTTTCGCCCTACAGAGATTCTCCAGCTCGGAGAATTTTATTATAAAAGAATTACGTACTAGTACCACAAGCTATGGATATCCGAAATATCGCCATTATTGCACATGTAGATCATGGTAAAACAACTCTCACCGACGCCCTCCTGCGCCAAACAGGGATGATTGAGGCAACAGGAAGCATGGACAGCAACTCACTCGAGCTAGAGCGAGGTATTACTATCTACGCAAAAAACACGACACTGTATTATAAGGATGTAAAAATCAACATTGTAGATACGCCAGGTCATGCTGATTTTGGATCAGAAGTAGAACGAGTCCTCAGATCTATTGATTCTGTCATTCTTGTAGTGGATGCTCAAGAAGGACCAATGCCACAGACCAAATTTGTCTTGAAAAAAAGTCTAGAATTGGGTCTACGCCCACTGGTAGTCCTCAATAAGATTGACAAACCAGCAGCACGTCCAGACGAAGTACATGAAGAAGTATTGGAACTGTTCATGGATCTCGGCGCAAATGATGAACAAATGAATTTCCCTTATTGCTACGCAATCGGCAAACAGGGCATTGCAAAAAAAACATTGGATGATACGTCGACAGACATGACACCACTCCTGGATCTCATACTCGAGCATGTATCACCAGCACCGCACGATACATCTGCACCATTTCGAATGCAGCCATTCAATCTTGCTTATGATGATTTTGTTGGACGACTTGCCATTGGACGCATTTATGAAGGAAAACTTCATGTGAGTGACAAAGTCATTATCAAAAAATCATCTGGCGAAACACGCAGTGGTACAATTACAAAATTGCAACAATTTAAAGGGTTTGATCGTATCGAAACGACGGAAGCATTTGCCGGAGACATTGTTATGATATCAGGTATTCCAGATATCGATATTGGAGAAACCATTTGTCATAGTGCTGATCAAGAACCACTGCCTGCAATTCAAGTTGATGAACCAACGATTGGTGTCGATTTTTTGGTAAACAACTCACCGTTTGCCGGCAAAGAAGGAAAATTTGTCACAACAAGACAAATTAAAGAACGACTGCAAAAAGAATTGGAAATTAACGTGGGTCTAAAAATTGATTTTTCTGACTCAGACAAATTTAAAGTATATGGACGTGGAGAACTTCATATTGCCATTTTACTTGAACAAATGCGTCGCGAAGGATTTGAAATTCAGGTTAGTCAACCAAAAGTTATTATCAAAGAAATTGAGGGGAAGAAAAGTGAACCATTTGAAGAAGTAACTATCGATGTCCCAGAACAATTTACAGGAACGGTCATCGAAAAATTGAGTAAAAGAAAAGGAGTCATGACAAACATGGTTTCAAAAAATGGCCATGCACGCATTACTTTTGACATACCATCACGAGGACTTCTCGGATATCGAGGACCATTTATCATGGACACAAAGGGTGAAGGTCTCATGGCAAGTCAAGGAGCGGGATTCAAACCATATGTAGGTGAAATAGAAAAACGAAATGTCGGATCTATGATTTCTATGGTTGCCGGAAAAGCTCTTGGGTACTCACTCGCCAATCTCCAAGATCGAGGAACACTCTATATCGGACCTACCGTAGAAGTATACGAAGGTATGGTCATTGGGAATACAGCAAAAGGAGAAGATATGGCTGTGAACCCAATCAAAGGAAAACAACTTACCAACATGCGTGCAAGTGGAACGGATGACGCTTTGAATCTCACCCCCCATATGGATGTCACTCTCGAACGAGGACTCGAAATTATGAGCGAAGATGAATATCTCGAAATTACACCAAAAAATATTCGTATCAGAAAACAATTCCTTACAGAAAACGACCGCAAGCGTTCAGGAAGAAAGGCATAACAACAAACACATATAATAAAAAAACGCTTTACAAGGCGTTTTTTGTCTCTATTGAAATGAAAGAATGTACAGCATTTATACGTATTACAAGATACAGAAAAAGTGTGTATACTCTCTTCATGACTGATTATTCTGACCAAACAGATGAATCTCTTGCTCTTCTCTCTGCGACCGATCATGACGCATTTGGAGCACTTGTTGGGCGATATGAGCAAAAACTCTATCGCTATGTTCGTCGTATCACAGATGTGAACCATGAAGAATGTGAAGATATTTTGCAAGAAACGTTTTTGAAATCCTATCGCTATTTGCACAATTTTGATCCATCTCTCTCTTTTTCTTCATGGATGTACCGCATTGCTCACAATGAAACCATTAGTCACTTCCGCAAACGGTCAGTCAGACCAAAAATTATTCGGGAAGAAGATGGCAATACGTACCTTCAGAATGTTGCCGCCGATCTAGATATTACTGCAGACATAGATCGTGAAACACTTCAACGTCAAATTCAGGACGTATTAGATAGTCTTGGTCCGAAATATAAAGATGTATTAATTCTTAGATATCTCGAAGAAAAAAGCTACCAAGAAATATCAGATATCCTCAAAATTCCAGTAAAAACAGTAGGAACAAGAATAAATAGAGCAAAAAAACAACTTCGGCACATCATCGCAGGACACGACATGAATATCAGATCATAACCATATGAACATCAAACAAAAAATTCTAGATACAATAAAAGAAAAACAGCTCACGCCAATTCCTGCATGGAAATTTTTGACACGTACGTATGGATTATGGGTGCTTTCTAGTTTGCTTCTAATACTAGGGTCTGTTGGTGTCGCAACAATGGTATTCATTTTTACAAAAAATGATTGGGATATCTACAATGAGTTGCACGAATCGAAAATGATACATATTGTATCAACACTTCCCTATTTGTGGCTTGCAATTTTTTTGCTCATGTTGGTATTACTCTATATTGATATTCGCCACACAAAGCGAGGATACAAATATACCTCACTTCCTCTTTTCTTTGCCGCTTTAGGTACAAGCATATTGCTTGGATTTTGTCTTCACGTGATTGGTGTTGGTCAAAAAATTGACACGCTTATCACACAGGGTGTCCCAGGACAAGCACACATATTCAATCCACGACTCAAAGGACTCAGTCATCCTGAAAAAGGTATCTTAACAGGTCGTGTTGCTATTATAGAATCAATGTCCTCTACAACGACCAGAGTGTATATCGAAAATCCACTTTTAGAAGGTACATGGATTGTGATTGTAAAACCAACAACAATCCTTCCACCAACAGGAATACATCTCCAGGACCGTATTCGAGCCTTAGGAGAAGAAATGGAAGATAATGAAATTGAGGAACACCAATTTTTCGCTCAAGTTATTCTGCCCTTCAATACCCTGAGCATTGATCCAAGATGGAAAAAACATAATAAACAATCTTCCATACCACCACTTATCCAAATGTATGAAGATTAACCAAGAAAAAGAGGCAAACCATGCCTCTTTTTTCATATGAAAGAAAATGTACGAGGGATGCGTAATAGATAACAGAAGGGCACAAAAACAGACACAATCTATATTCACTCATTCATATTTCATATGAACAAACCCCAAATAACAACAACGGCAGCTATTCTCTTTGCTGTCGCAACAATAGGAATAGGTATCGCAAATGCACAGGGCAACACCTCTTCACAAGGTGGGAATGCCCAACAAAATCGTTCTTTTGTACAAGAACATAACAACGCTATGGCACACGCACTTGAAGCAAAAGACTATGTATCATTTGTAGATGCCGTAGGAACTGATGCAAAGATTCTTGATGTTATTACTGCAGAAAATTTTGATCAATTTTTTAAGATGCACGAACTGATGCAATCAGATGATATAGAAGGAGCAAAAGCTATTGCAAACGAGCTAGGCATCCCAGCAATGGGCAACATACATCGTGGTGGTGGTAATGAAAGAATGAAACCACGTGGGGATCGAGGAGGACTACAGCTTACTAAAGAACAAAGAACTGCCGTAAACGCAGCACTCGAAACTGGAGATTACTCTGCATTTGTAAAAGCTCATGGCGACAATGCTACACGCATTACTGAAACACAATTTAATAGAATGTCATTGCAACATCAAGAAAAAGAAACAAACCGTGCAGCAGTGGATGCTGCAATAGACGCGAGAGATTACTCTGCATTTGTAAAAGCTGCGGGAACACGGACACCTTTTCTTGATCATATCAACGAAACAAACTTCGCACAGTTTGCCGAGATGCATGACCTCATGCAAGCTGGTGACTGGGAAGGGGCAAAAACGATTGCAGACGAACTGGGTATTCCAGCAGACCAACAACATGGTGAAAGTGGAGGTATGGGAATGATGAAAGGACGTCGAGGTATACATGGGGTATTCACAAATCAACAAAACTCATAAATCTTGTACATATAAAAAAACGTCTACCAATATTGGTAGACGTTTTTTTTATTCGAGTCAAAACACTTACGCAGACATGTTGGCATCTTTTTTCATCATGTCACCACCATTGCAAGCCTTGCATTTGCGACACTTGCATCCACCAAGCAACATCATCACACCGGCTACACCGACGAGGAGATATACAAACCATTCAAGCCATGCCCAACTACCGAGCAATAAATTGACCACGTTCCAATTGCCACCAAAAAATCCACCGAGGCCAATCAAACCCCAGTTGAGTGCGCCGATAACAACGAGCGCTCCGAGTACTTTGGATGCTGTGCATCCACATGATTTTGCCATCATAAAAGAATGGTAAAAAATAAATAAAAGAATAGTACTAAAAGTATACCATACTTTACATGTATGCAGTAGTTGTAAAAACAGATGGGGACAACTCCATATCTCTAACAAACAAAAAACTCGTCTACCAATATGGCTAACGAGCTTTTTTTTGCATATGTACAGGGCATGCCCTGAAACTGTATCCAAGAAGGTGTGTTCTTGTTCAAGTGTGAGCCGGAGCCTACGCAGGCCGAGGACACACCTCCATGCTTGTCGTGGATACAGAGTTGTATTTACTAAAACGAATATGCAATCGATCTAATAAATACTCACTGTATCTCCTAGGATGTACGATGAAAGAGCACATTATCACGTTTCTTTACTGCGAGTCTATACGATAATATCTTGGTACGATTCGGTCCAGCCGAATATAATAATGTGTCCCGCAAGCGGGATAGAGTTGTACGGTTCATGAACCGATTGCTCACTATACCACACAAACACACCTTTGTCAAGGTGTGTACTGTGGAAAGAGTATTTTTTGGCTAATTTTAGCAAAATTTATGCTTGTCCAGGATCTACCATGTCTTCTTGCGAAAGGACATCCTGCTGCGTCAGTGTATCTGCATTGATAGTAGGTATGTCATCTTCCATAGTAACCCCTTCTTGCACGATATCACCTGTTTGTTCAATAATAGAACAATTGATATTGCCATCTGGGAGCGTTTCACATGTTTGCTCTGGTATGATCTTCTTTTCTATACCGACAAGACAAATTTTTGGTAATGGACGATAATAACTGCTAAACACTTCTTTTTCTTCCTCTCCATTTGGTAAAACACGTACATACGTAAACGATGTTTCTGCTCCAGGATGGGCACTTTGACAATTTCGCACACCGGGTGCAAGATCAATCGTCTCAATAGTCTGTGCTGGTCCTGTTGGAATCCACCTGTGAACAACAGGCTCAGTGTAATATCCTTTTCTGCCATCATTAGTTCCCCAAAAAGTGAACGTCAAATCACCATTTTGCGTATTCATGTTGGTGGTCAAAAGAATATAATTTCCAGTGTCATTTTTGAATGTAAAATCAGGTGCAGGATCATAAATAGTTGCATCAGTCCCAGGATTTCCATTGCGCTGGTCATTATAATAACTCACCACAAGGGAATGGTTTCGGCGACTGACAACATCAAGCCCTGCATTCATGACGCTTCGAAACAAAGTTGTTCCCACTTGGCAAAGACCACCGGCAACCTCAGGTTTAATTTCATCTCCTTTAATAACCAGTTCTGGTAAATACCCACCTTCTATCGTAAAAGGTTGCAGTGCACCAAGCAATGAAAAAACTTCATCTGGCTTTATCAATAATCCATTCAATTTATCGACCACGGCATGACGAATATTTTTAACACGATTTGTTGGACTACCACTAAAATTGGAATATCCTGTACCCAGAATTTCAGTAATACCAAGGTCATTGACTTCTCCTGTTTTTACCGCTGGTTCTACTTGTTTGACTATGACTGGCAATGACGTCACATATCTCCCATCATCCCATGTACGCTGAAGTACAGCCTCATTGAGAGAGGTATATAGAGCATCTATGTCTACAACTATACCAGGCCGAGATCCTTGGAACTCATTGACTTTATTGTTTTGCCCTATCGCAAATTTTGCTTCTCGGGCATCTTGATCTATCTCTTGTGCAATAGTTTCTTCCAAAAATGCTTTTGTCGACGAAGCATTGAGCCCAAAACCAACGGCGTCTTCATGCATTTGAACTTCTAGCCACTGTGCGATATCATCAGTAAAAATTGTCCAAGTAGATTCTTTTTTTGTTTGTTCATCTGTATATGTGAGATCAATATCTCCTCCATCAAACACGTAGGGTAAACGATTGAGCAACGGCTGAAGGTCGACTTCTACAAGTGTTGGTTTTTGGACAATACGCACAATAGTAATTTCTGGTACTTCAAGAGCATTCCATGCTGCAACAATTTTTCCAATAATATCTTGATATGCAAATGTCACACCTACAGTCGAACTCACAGTAGTAAAAAGAAGTGGCTGTATGCTAGAAACGTCAATATCAGCATTCCGCGCCTCTTCTATATATGGAGCCAATTTTTCAGCAACAACTTCTTCGAACCGTTCTCTATCAAGCATAACGGTAGTCAGTTCTAATTGAGGTTTTGAAACACGCACAAGCAATGCTGACCACCCACGTATCAATAAATTTCCAGTTTTTTGGTATGACAACAACTGTTCAACCTCTTGTTCTACATTCATTTGAATCAACTCAAAAAAAGCATCTTGTGCCACCACACTTGATTCTATATACACACGCTGTGTATTTCCATTTATATCAAAGGAAAGAACAATTCCTGCATCCACCAACTTATTATTCATCTCTCGAAAAAACGTTGTCAATTCTTCCCTGTCCATACCACCAACATGGACACTCCCTATTGATACTCCTGGCAATACACGGTTTTCGTATGAAGACGCATAGGAGACCAATCCCCCAAAACCAATGCCCAATATAACAAGAAAAGAAACAACCCATACCCAAATGCGCCCCCAAGAAATTGTTTGCATTTTTTTTGTTACTTCTTTCAATTCTTGTTGCACATCATGTTCCATATCTATTCTTCAACAATTTCTATAGGAATTGTTCTTCCTTTTGATTCCATTGCTTTTGGAATACGGATGCTCAGAAGTCCGTGCGTATATTCAGCAACAGCCCCACCTGACACAACGTCTGCAGGGAGTACAATACTTCGAGAAAAAGGTCCCCAATAACACTCTGCATGATACTGTCCAGATGCCGTATCTGTTAATGCAGGTTTTTGTCGTGTACCACGGATAGAAAGTAAATCTTCATGAATATGTACATCCACAGTTTCGGGATCAACGCCTGCCATTGGTGCAAGGACAAGAATCTCTTGATCCATGTCATAGACATCGATAGCAAGACGACCTTCTCCAGTTGGTGCCCAATCAGAAAATGCATCCTCTTTTTTCTTTGAGGATATATTGATTGGTGTCTGCCTATCGGCTTTTTGAGACTCCAAAATCAATGAAAAAATGTCATCACCTTGTGTGTTCATATAATAGCTATACTATAGCAAATTTTTTAATTTTTTGAAATCCTCTGCATACATATATTGACGAATGTAGCATTACAAGCTATACTATTCAGGCTCTCTCTAAGAGAGCGTATATATTTTGATGTAAAGCGGAGGGATGGCTGAGCGGTCGAAGGCGGCGGTCTTGAAAACCGTTGTGGATGAAAGTCCACCTAGGGTTCGAATCCCTATCCCTCCGCTGTGCATCAAAATATCGGGAGAGGTGTCAGAGTGGCCGATCGTACAGCTTTGCTAAAGCTGCGTACCGCAAGGTACCGCGGGTTCGAATCCCGCCCTCTCCGCGGACGTTTTTCCCAAAAAAAGAATATCGTATTGAAAGAAAAAAAGGAAGGATTTCAGGGAACAATAATCCCGACATCTGTCGGAACGAATTCTACCCTTTCCTCACAGAGAGACATATGGAGAGTTGGCTGAGCGGTCTATAGCAGCAGTTTACTAAACTGTCGTCCTTGAAAGAGGACCGGGGGTTCGAATCCTCCACTCTCCGCAAAAAAACAAAGTCATATACAACTTTGTTTTTTTTATACAAAAAAACACTTACCCACGAGCCAACGTCCATCCATATACAGAAGATGCCCCAGAAGCAAGAAGCGCCTCAGCACAGGTCTGCATAGTGGCTCCTGTGGTATACACATCATCTACTAATAAGACACGTTTGCCTTGTATACTGTCTAGTGTGAATACATGGAATGCCTCCTTAACATTCTGCAGCCTTCCTTCTCTATCGAGCCTAGCTTGATGTGGCGTATTTCTTGAACGTGTAAGTATGTTTTCATCAATAGGAATTTCCCCCTCTTTTGCTAACACACGAGCAAGCAATATTGCCTGGTTGAATCCTCGTTCGGCATAGCGTTTTTTGTGCAGTGGGACAGGAATAATCACATCGACGTCTGGGAGATGATCTCTATGTTTTTTTACCCATGTTTGAATAATCTTTTCAATCACAGGCATGCTGTCGTCGGCAAAATCGTACTTTAATGTATGAATAATTTTTCCAATACGTCCTGATTCTTCATACATAGTGCTTGCGATATGCTGCGTAAGAAATGATGTTAATTGTTTTTTCATACATACGAGACACACTTCCCCAGCAGATGTTTTCTCATGACACAATGGACAAAACAATTGTGTGGTGATATCTATAAAACTAAAACAATTGTCACACATCCAGAACCCTTCTATTCCACATGACAAACAAAAAACAGGAAAGAGGTAGTCTTTCACTGTTTTCATAGCCCCCCTTACAAATACCATACATGGTTATTCCCAATACAACCCATCGACATACCATACACCATTTGTCTCGACGAGTTCTACACGACCCACATGATATACCCGTTCATCGATATCTTTTGATTCAAGATGTTGTTGTGCTTCTACATGAACTGAGGCAGTCTGGTCTGTCACATTTTCGATACGACTCACGATGACCTGTGTGGTACTACCTTGATAGATATCACTATAGTGTTGCGACTGCGTCTCTATCCAAGACGCCATCTCAGGTGTGACGAGAGGAAGTACATCACGAATATGAGTATTCCGTGATTGATTGGAATAAGAAAGAAAACGTTCTACAAAATCAATGGAACGCTGCCGTACAAAACGTTCGGTTTCGTCTTCATTTGCAAGTACACTTCCAAGCTGCTGAGGATCACCTATGACTGGCTGCAAATTGAGTGATGCATCATACATTTGAGGCTGCTCTTCACCACTACCAGATTCTTGCTGTATAATATCTAGCTTCACAGACGTGGTATCATTGTATTTTTTTATTCCCAGAATACTCAAGACAATTGCCAAGACAAGTAGAACAGCAATACTTACAATGAGAAACAGACGTTGACGAATATCCAACATACATGCAAAGGTTATGATCTACCAGGGCTAATAACTTGTTGTTCAAAATCTTTTTTGGCTTGTTCTATCTGCATAAGTTGCTCTGGATCTGACGTAATGAGCTGATCCTCTGTATACGATGCAACGACTTTGATAGCTGCGTGCTTTAATCCAGCAAAAAATATACCTTCACCTACAGCTCCTTCAAGCAATAAATATTTTTCTCCTTCTGTAAGCAAAAATGTCTTTTGGATCATATCTATAGATGCTGGCGACTGTCGGAGCAAAAGTTGTAAGGCAGAGTTCGTCACAATCGCTTGTCCATATTGAGAACTCAAAAAATCATTGACATCCTGTGTGATTGTTGTCACGCCTAGATAATACTTTCGACAACGTTTTACCAGTGCAAAAATAAACTTCGCACTGTCTTCATGTTGCATGAGCCACCAGGCTTCATCAATAATAAGCAACCGTTTTTTTCGTTCACTGCGTACAATATTCCAAATATAATTTACCAACGTATAAATCGCCATTGGACGTAATTCATCCTCAAGATCTCTGACACTGAATATAACAAGTGCATTATTCACGTCCACATTGGTAGGTGCATTGAACAATCCTGCAAAGGTCCCGTCGGTATATTTGCTCAGTTTAATAACCAATTCACTTGCTCCATCTATACCTTCGAGAACATCGAGCAGATCCTGCATAATGGGTGGCTCCACTGTCGCAAGGTCAGATGACGAGGTAATATCTTTTTTGGCATATGCCTCGAGAAGAGCGCGGTCAAGAAGAGAATCCTCTGTCGCCGTCACCGTGCCAAGCATGATACGAAGTAATCCTTTTGCCGTGATGACCGCACTACGAATGATATCTTCTGTTGACACTTGTTCTCCAACAGGACGCGGCAAATCAAACGGATTAACCTTTCCTTCTGAAGCAAGCGAAATATTGATATATGTGCCACCTACAGCTTCGGAAAGATGCTCGTACTCACGTTCTGGGTCGATAACAATCACATCGATCCCCATCATAAGACTACGCAACACTTCGAGCTTTACAGCATAGGATTTTCCAGCACCAGACGTTGCAAAGACAACCATGTTCGCATTTTGGAGTGAAAATCTATCAAACAAAATCAAACTATTATTGTGCCGATTGATGCCGTAGAGAATACCATCGTCACTGGTAAGTTCTGACGACATAAATGGAAATGATGATGCAATAGGAGACGAATTCATATTGAATGCCACCATCAAATCATCAATCCCGAGCGGCATAGTGGAGGTGAATCCTTGTTCTGACTGAAACAGAACATTTTTGGTATAAATAAGTCTTGTGCCAAAAATATTTTCTAAATCTTCTGTCAACGTATCAAGTTCCTTTCTATCATTTGCATAAATCGTTACATAAAAAGCAAATTGAAAAAAATGTTCAATACCTTGCGTCAAATCATCACGGAGTTGCTCGATATCACGAAGTGCTGTTTCTCTCAGAGGATCACGTGGAGCCCCTTTTTCTGCATCACCTGATAACTGTGCTTGGAGTGCACCAACTTTTTTCTTGAGTTGTTTGAGAATCAATGCAGATTCTACAGGATAAAAAAACATCGAGAGGTCCATGGTTGAATTCAAATTCAAAATTGGCGAACTCCACCCAACAGAAATGTATCTTGGATACGTAATGACATACATGGTGCGCAAAAAAACTTCACCAAGCTGAAGAAAGTTTGATTCTACACGAAAAGCGGATGGTGCAATCAAATCTTTGATTGCTACAGTACCCTCTCGATACAGCCGCTCTTCTTCGAGCGTGATAAGATCATCCTTGGTCAAATCCTTTTTCGGGTCATGACCACGCTCTTTTTTGGCTGTTTTTCTTGTGAGTGGTTTGAATGGCATACTATTTTTCACGAATCACATATCACGTAGCACATAACACATTTTTTAAGAATTGTTACGTGCTATGTGTTACGTGATTCGTGTTATGTGTCTATCTGCAATGCATCGACATCTCCGAGGCTTTCGGCAAAGGCAATGTCGGGATTGTAGCCCATATAGTAGAGCTCGATGAGTGCCTCGGTGTCAAGCTCGACGGTCTGGAGTGACATGCCATCGAGACCTCCCATCACCTGACGCACACGTACTTCCAAATCTTCTTTTCTCTTTTGAAATCGTTCATCCTTTAGTCGAACCGTGAACGCAGGCTTCAAAACTTCCTTAAATTGAGCAAAAAAACCTTTTTTTCTGTTTGATAATGAATCATACGGAACAACCACATAAAACCGTTTTGTCATGATCTGCCCGATATCTACAAGCTCCTCCACAAAGGCACGATAATCGGCAATTTGTACTCGCAACAACTCACTTGTTTGTTTTTTTTCTTTTTCTACCAGTTTTGCAAGATATGGCTTGATCTGCAAACGACGCGACTGTACAACAATCTGTATAGGAAATTCAAGCGAATTGAGAAAGCTAACATACGAAGAAATAAGCGCGTTTTGTTCATCTTCTGATTTTAATGCAAAATTTATGCTCGATGTTATCAGCACTTTTCTCAGCGTTCCATCCTTCAATACGACAACGCCATCTCGAATCTCCGCAATTGGAAGATAGGTTTGTGTCGCAGGACGCGTATGTTTCTTTGCTTTTTTTTTGGTATCTTTCATACAATGCGTTGACACGCAGTGTGTCAAGTATATCATGAACAGAACGAAAGGTCACCCAATCTACAGATGTTCATCAGGTCTATAATATCCCCCTGTATTTACTACCAGCGACAGGTCTTTAATATGTTGTTTGTGCACAGCCTTTTTGATTACATGATCAGAAATTTCATCGTCATCACCACTGTGCATAAAATATTCCAAATCTTTGTCTGTATATGATTTGTGCCAAATACGAAGTCCTGGACGTTTCATGGTCTGAATAATATTGAGAAGAAAAACATGAAACACCTGACCATTTACTCTGACAAACGAAAAGACGATCGCAATAATACCTACAAGAACCGCAATCGAAATAAACAATGTCGTATCGGCAAGTCTATATGTTCCGAAAATAGTAATGCCGGCAGCAAGTAAAATAACAAATTGCCTCGTGGTAATCGGACCAAAAATCTTGTCTTCAACATCGATAAATTGTGGAACAACGAATTGTTGCATATACTCACGTAACACGTAGCACGTAGCACGTAGCACGTAACAAGTTTGTAATGCGAGGGTTGGCTGAGGAATATATGGATCTTTATCATGCGATGTTATCCATTGCATAGTATCCCAATCCCATAATCAGCCTCTTGTTATGTGTTATGTGTTATGTGTTACATGCGTAACATCGCACTAAACACGGCAATTTCTTTCATATCATCAGGAGACATATCATCGCTGTCTGAGATGGCAAGCGGTGTTTTTTCTGAGAGCGACTGTGCGATATGTGAGAGATACTGCCCATACAGCGGACTTTGTGTCCATGCCACTTTTACTTTTTGAAACTCAAGGTAAGATTCATCTCGGATAACAGTTATTTTCGCTTTCAGTATTGCGGTAGCTTTTGCGGGATCTTTTCCATAGCGACGAAAATCAGTCAATGTGATCTGCCCTATTTCCTCGAGTGGCCCGACAATTTTTTGTAGTGGTTCTGGAGCATGAATGTCTGTAAACGACGTGTCTTTTCCCACAGAAGATGGCGACATTGTTGGTGCGTCTGCGAAAATTGTCGATGTTTTTTGTGCTGAGGGTGTTTGTTGGACCGTTCTTCTTGGTGCGGGGATATGTTCTTGTCGAGATGTCTCGAGTGACGTCTGAATTACTTGTATGAGCTCCTGTGCCTGTTCACTCGTGAGCGCAAGACCACCATGTTCTGTAGGACGTGTCGCATAGTCGATAACTTGTTCATCACTTCGGATATCTTTGAGTCGTGACTGTATCAGAGAATGCAATCGACTTTCAAGATCTACTGGTATTGAAAATGAAAGTTTTTTTGTCACCATAGTAACATCCTCAAACCGGGCAGACGGCATCGTCGTTGAAAGAGGATTTGTTACATCTTCATGATTGATTGTCTCTTCGAGTGGAGATCTATGATCACGTTCGTTCCACTCATGTGCTTTTGCAAGATCAGTGAAGTAATCAGAAACAGGCGTCGTGGTTGCGAGTTCGTGTGGTGATTCTTCCATGGGGAGATCGCTTTTTGAAGATACGTCTGTCTGTCTTGGCGTGTCGTGGTCTGGTGGTGCGGTGAGAAATGTTTGTTTTTTTGTGGGTGCAGGATTTGGCGTTTGGGGTGCTGAACGGTGTTCGCTGTTGGGTGGAACAAATTCTTTTGGTTCTGCTGCATCAGAACTTTCTGAGGATACGTCTAAAACTGGTTTCTGATCACTGGTTGCAGGTTGCGATATTTTTTCTTCTGTGGGTATGGGGTTGTTTGGGGTTGGTGGAGTAGTATTCTCGCTTGTTTTTTTTCTAAGCAAAGACAACGGCACTCGCTCGCTCGTTCCATCGGCTTTTTTTATGAGGACGGTCGGCTCTGCCATAGTTAGAAAATATCTTTATTCCATTCAAATGTCGTTGTCTGTTCATTATACACAACAATATCTTGCTCCTCTTTTAACACACCCTGCTCACGCAAAAATTCGTTGAATCGGACAGCTTTATCTTGCACTTTGGGATCTTCGAGTGATTCGTGTTGTTGAATCTGTGCTATAACTGCGTGCAAGGGGACAATAGCAGGTGGCGTGTGTGGTTTTGTAAAGAAGTCTGCAATCAGTTGCCAAAAATCTTCATCCATCCACCACGTCAAGAGATGTCGAAGTTGATTGTCATATATTTCTTTTTCTGTCGGTTCGGATCCCCTATTTTTTTCAATAAGATCTACAGATTTTATATGGCTATAGATATACAACACTGTTCTGAGAACATGCTTCCATAATTCTTTGTGTTTCACGTGTACCACATGCTCTTGGATATATTCTTCTCTTCGGTAACCATCATTGAATTTGTCTCCCAATCGAAGCATGTAATCCTTATACAAAGCACTGAGCGCAATGGCTTCTCCATCCAATCCAAGAGGCAACATTTCCTTATTTTTATCAAGACTCTTCATCAAAAAAATATTTTCTTCTGCATACTCTAGGAGTGTCGCTGTCTCTTGATACAAATAGTCTTGCAAAATATGTGTCAATGGAACACCAGCAATTTGTGCCTTGACGAAATAAAACATCAGCCAAAATTCTTGAAATTCCCAATACAACCGTCGGAAATGGATGAACGGTGCATGGAGCAACGCCGTCAGATAAAAAGCTTCGTCCCAAGTATATGTCGATTTTTTGTAGATATCCACCACATGCAAATGTTCATACGCAATCGCACTTAACGCTAGTCCCTCATCATTATCGAGCATATACCGAATCGTAGCAGCAAGACGAGGTCCTTCGTATGTAGAAATATCTCCAGCAAGTACTGCTTTAAATTCATCTGTCGAATATGTTTGTATAGAAGAAACTTTCAAAAATCCAGCAAGAAGTTCTATCTGAGCTATCATATCCTCACCACTGTTTTCAACGTCTCCAAATGTACGTGAGATATTCTGTTTTACCACATCGGAAAAGCCATCATACTGGGTAGTCAAAAAATTGATACTGTCTGGAGCAACACCGCACTTCTTTGCAAAATTATTCATGTCGGCAGAAGAAACCACTCGATACGTCTGATCTTCAATTGACGATGTGTCGGGTATCTGTGTATATGAAGCAATCCAGGCATTCCATGTCTTCACAAATGTGGTGACCGTATCCATATCAAACATTTCCAGCACACTCTTTTCTTGGACAAACGGATAGGCTTCCGACGTTTCTTTTGTATAGGTATCTGCGATATCAGCAATATCACGAATCATGACAGGGAATGACTGTGGATCTTCTGAAAAACGAACAACAGTTTGCCCTGCAAAAAATTGTTCAAGTGCACGAAATGCCTCCACACTTTTTATAAAGTCACTCGTGTGAAATTGTTCAAATTGTTTTTCTTCTAACATCATACGAAGACTAATTGCAATGATATAGTGTTGTTACCAATGGACATCAAGACTCGCGAGATTGTCGTTCCTCTTCTGCTTCTTGATCAGCCTTACTTACCCTTCCCCTCTTATCTAACGTAGCTTCCTTTTTCTCCGATGCTTCCACACCTCGTCGCAACGTGGTTAAATCAGCATCATTCAATAAGTTACGTCCGTTTTCTGTTGCATACCTAATAACGTCTTTCAATAAAGCGCTATTGGTTTCTCCTGTTATATGACCAGCAATAGATATTCGAGCCATACCACGATCAGAACTTATGGTATCCACATGTTGTGCCTTTTCTCTCGCGATGTACTTGAGTGATTCAGAGTTGGCAAGAAGCATAGGAAGAACAATGTTCTTCATATAATTATCAAAATTTCCATGATTTTTGTCTATATACGCGTCACTCTTTCCTACTATCACATTTCCCTGTGCATCGGTTGCCATCTCTTCATTTTGCTCATACCCCAACATACGATTGACAGTTCTCTGTGGCATTTGTCTGGTTGCCTGAGAAGACTTCAATTCTTCCAAGATACTAGTCGCGGCCTGCCGATCAATAGCTTTCAACTGACCATCTACCAAACCAATTGTTCCCAATCCATGAATTTGTGTTGCTAATTTTCCTTTTCTCTTTGCCTGTTCTGCCGCCATCAAATCATCAGCTTCCTTTACTGTCGACATGCGGTACATGCCAAGATCATCATCATATTTAAAATGACCACCGACTTCAGGATGATTGGTATTGAGTGCCTCTCGTTTGAAATAACTTGCCCCTTCTTGCATAAACTCTTGTGAAGCCTCAAGTTTTTCTTTGAATTTATCTACGGTGCCTGATAACAACATACCCGCGGCACTTAACTTTTCAAGCATTGCTTGGTACGAATCAGCTGCTTCAATTTTCTGATCATTTTTGAGTTTTACGCTACCATCTCTTTGTGCTTGTTGCTGGATATCACTAATCATTTTATTGTCACTCACAAGCGCAGCGTCTCCACCAGACACCACAAGCTGTTGCAATCGTGCTGCGTTGGTCCTATTGTATATCCATGCACCTTGTGCATCTTTCTGCAAAATACCCAACTGGTTAAAAATAGTCTTCAAATTTTTGGTTTGTTTTCCTTCATCAGAATCTTCCGTTATTACGCCCGTGTCTAACTTATCAACATTTTTCAACACAGATCCTACCGCATCGTCCAGATATCCACCTTTGGCAAGACTCATAACAGTCGTCATAAGAGCAGCGTGCTGTTCTCCTGTCATTTTTCCAGCAGAAGCATCATACAAAATATGAGCCAATAACTTTTGAGCATATGCTCCTGCAGCATCGGCTTCTTGTCCGCTCAATGCTTCGATGTCTCGTTTTATATAAGGAATCAAAGCCTGAGTAGGAGTAGCCTCTCCATTATTTTTTTTCTCAACAGCAAGCCCATTCGCAGCTTCTTTCAGCAATGTGTCTTGTCGTCCTCTATCAAACTTAGTCTTTTCGAGTATTTGAGATTGCTCGGCAGACTGAGCATATATATTTTTTTTCAACGCTTTATCAATCGCCGCAGCAGCTTCGCCTCCCCCGAGTTTCATTTTTTGGGCTAACAATTCTGCTGTATGTTTGAGTTCTTTGGTAATTTTTTCATTCTTAAATATCTCTGCCGTATCTTTAGAAGCAGCTTCTGCCCTCTCTGCGATATCCTGCTGCATCATCATAGCTTGGCCAAATTCAGTTTTCTGTAATGTACCAGCAATTTGAGCATCTGCTCGCTTTTTCTCGGCTTCTTGTCTGTCAGCACCCATAGTTTTTGCCTGCATACGCAATCGCTCGGCAATACCTTGTCGTGTTTTGAGATCTGGATTTCCAGGCAATTTTGTTTTACCTTTAGCGATATCATTTGCTAACTGAAGAATATTTTCTTGAGACTTTGCTACAAGCTTCTTTGCAGGTTCTGTTTCGCCAAACGCCCTTTCTGCCTGTTCTCGACGTTTTACGTTTTCTTCATTTATTACTTTTTTCTTTGCACTAGCGACTCTCTCTTTAAAACCAGACTTTGCTAATGCTTTTTCTTCTGCTTTTGAACCGTTTTCTTTCTTATACGCGTCAAGCGCGACCTGTTTCGCAGTACGGGATGCTTCTAAGTTAGTGTTTACACCAGCAATAGCAGCCATAGTTCCTTTGCCAGTCGTCGTTTGTTCAAATTCTTCACGAAGCGCTTTTCCTGTTTCACTCTCAGGATCGACAGCAATTTGTCCATTACGCACTAATGTTTGTATAATTTCAGCATCCTGTTTTGTTGGATCAGCCTTTCTTGCATCAGCAATTTTTTGTTTGTCTTTATCAGTAAAATCATCTGCTATGATTGGTTCCAAATCTTTTGCGGCAAGCCCATTCAAATATTTTTGAAATTCTGTTTTATACGTTTCTGTAACACCCTGAAGATGCGTCTGCAAAGCAGCTACAGGGGCTTCCAATTTTTTACCATCATCAGTAGCCTCAAATCCTTCTTTCAAAATTTCTTCTGTTTCCTCTTGGAGAGTCCGTATTGCCTGCGCTTTCATGGCGTCAGCATTCACTTTTCCATTCGCCCAGTCATCTCCAACTTCAGCAAGCTCATCTTTATTCTCCTCAGCATTTCGAAAAGTGTTTAGCGCTTTTTCTTTTTCAGCTGCAATTTGTTTTTCTCCGCCATTTTCTTTGATTACTTTATTTGCTTTATCAGCAAAAGCAGCCGCAGCTTTTGCTTTACGCTCTCGTTTTGATTCTGCTTTTTCTGCTTGTATAATATCAGATTCAGCTTCGAGCTTATATCTTTTTTTCTTCCACGACTCAATACCAAACCCAAATTTATTTCCAATTCTATCCAACGTCCCTATATTTTCCTTTCGACTTATAGTATCAATAATATTTTCATCTGTCATTTTACTATTTCGGTCGAGTTCCTCATTTAATTTTTGACGACGCAATTGACCCATTCTCCCAATAAACGGAATTTTTCGTAAATACGGCACTTTTGCTCTGGCAATATTGACACGTTTCTTGACACGATCACCAAATTCACGTACAGGCTGAAGAAAATTTTCATCACCCTTCTTCTTTGCATATCTACCAACAGCACGAGCAGCAGTAATTCCCGTCGCAATAGTCGCAACATTCTTCACAAATCCTGTTGCACTCGAGGTCAAACCACCAGCAACAACACCGAGATTCCGCACAGTTTTCAGACCAATAATAAGAAAGACCGTAGCAATCATAAAGCTCGCAAGATTCTCCCAGGTCGTTGCATCTGAAATACTCAATTTCTTCTGCGCGTCAACGACTTGTGCCCCACTCCCTATAACGCTTGTCGCTTCTGCTCCAGCACTTCCAAAATCAAGCTGTGGTACGGAGCTATTGAGTGTCGCAAACGCAAGCCAGAGAAAAAACACCATAACTGGCGCGACGATGACATGATTGGTAAATTCACTCCACCACTCTTGAGCATACTTTTGTGTTTGGGGAATAACTTGAAAAATATAGGCGAGAGGAGACAAAATGATGAGTACCCATAAAATGACCATGCGAGCCGCCATGACGATCGCAAACGCGCCCATCGTCGTCATCATGATGAGTGCCAGCAAAAATGACGCTACCGAAGCGGCAAATGCCTCTATTTTAAGATCCCCCCCTACGCCGAGCTTGTCTGCCCCGGTGATTTTATACACCGAGTCGATATTGAACAACTGAATAATATTACCTCCCGCTGTCGCTGATATTGCATTGACAAAGGTAATAGTAAAGACATGCGCCACATCAATGATGAGCTGTGCGATCATGTTGGAAAAATTGATAAAGACTGCCGCAAGAATCAACTTGATCAGTGTCTTTTTCCATTCATATTGCTCCAGGCCTAGGATCGTCCCAAAGGCAATGACGAGAAGCAGTACCACAAAAAACATATTTGCTACATCACGCACAAGGAACCAACCGATCTTGACGGTAGGCGTATTAATAAAATTGTTGTATGATGCGACTTCTATAAAAAACTTGAGAGCAAAAATCGTAATACCAATAAACAATCGCGCAAGAATAAACATGACCCAGCTAAAAAAGACCATCATGCCATTTATGATATCTTCTAAAAACCCCTGTGCATGTGCAGGATCGACGACCACGAAAATACCAATACTTGCAATCGCACCAACAACCGGCAATACAAAAAACTTCGCACGTCCTTTCGGGAGAAGTTTCTTACATAGCGAAAAAAAGGCTCGATTGTAGTGTGTTATCCGTGCAAGCATGGAACAGGATAAATATACACAGAGTATATCACAAATTTTGACTTGCGTAGAGGGAAATGGGGACAGATTTTATAACACGGAACATGGAGCACATAGCACGTAACACGAAACATGTAGCAAGGTCGGAGCTATGGGTTTGGGTGAATATGCAATGGGTAGAATTGCATATGGAAGACCTTCTCCTTACAAACGTGCTACGTGCTATCATCCTGTCTCGACATAGTCAAGATCAAAATATTTCCTACCATACTGCAGGAGTGACGAACGCAAGTTCGTCTATTAGCAAGGTACTCGCCGCTAACAAACGAACTTGCGTTCGTTACTCCATTCATGTATGTACAAGCAAATCCTATGTCACGATACACATATCACTTAGCACGCCGTGCCTGCCGGCAGGCTGGTAACATGGTCGAAGCTAACAAGAGCAAAAAATATACAATGGGTTCATTGCATATCCAAGACCACTGTGTGCCACTCAACTAACGCATTACAGACATGTTACATGCTACATGTTACGTGCTATGTGTTACGTGATGTTTTTGATCCTTTTTGAGAAGTACTAATTCTTTCTCAACCTGGGCGACCCGTTTTTTGAGAAGGAAGATTTCTTGTACTGTTGCATCATCATCTTCTTGTGTTTTTTTCTCAAGACGGTCGAGCGATGCTTTGATGTCCATTAACTCCTTTTCTATGCCACGAAAGCCCGCTTGCATCTCCAAACGCAAGTCCCCAATTTCTTCCTTCATCTCAGCCATCTCGCCTTTTAATTCTGTCCTGAGGGTAGCACTATCACCTTTTACCTCTTTCCTAAGGTCTTCAATATCATCTTTTGTCGCCATGTTATCCCGAACAAAGCCCATAAATTCTGAAAGGGTATCTGTGAGAGAGTCTATGTTTTTGGTATTCCCATCCACTTTTTCTATAAGAATATCCACTTTGTCGTCAAGGGTAAGTTTTTTTGTGGTTGATTCCTCCATATGTGTGAAGTTAGGTGTATAGATATATCTAGTATGTCGGAATTAGGCTGGCATGTCAATATACACGTAACTTCACGAAACACAAATCACATAACATGTAACAAGGAGGTATTAACAGGGTAAAAAAATATATAATGGATAGCATTGCATACCCAAGACTGTCGTTTTGCAAACCAAACCCGTGCGCTACAAACTTGTTACCAGCCTGCCGGCAGGCACGGCGTGTTACGTGAAGAATGTTATCCCCTTGACATATTGACAAATCATATTTTTTATACTATGCTCAATTTGGAGGAATGTTTCTCTTCTGAGGGAAATATATATCTCGTTCTTTTTCAATCGTATCCTTTACCTATATGTCATATATGGATATGGGATATCACATAATGGTGTGTGAGAAGAACAACAAGGCGTCCTCCACTACAGAAGGATTGGGTTCCGAGAAATGATGATGTGTCATCGTCTGTCCGAACTCAACCCTTCCCTTTCCGTCCCGACTCAGTCGGGACAAGGAGCGACCGCCATGATCCAGCAGCTGACCACCTTCGCCGCCATCCTGGCGGCTCTCCTGTTCTTTCCCTTCACCGCGTGTGGAGACAACAGCCCGGGCCAAGCCGGGAGTGACACGTACTCCTCCGATTCCGGCAAGGCCGACAGCCCCTACCCGACCGACACGTCGTCGATCCCGAAGGCGGCTGACACGGTCCCCGCGGCGCAGGGCTGTGAGACCTACCCGTGGCTCTACGAGCACATCGGTGACACCATCACATGTGCGCTCGAGAATGGCATCGGTACCACGGGGCAATGCACTCTAGAGCTCTACGAGAGCGAAGGGGTCTGTGTCGCGAAGTGTACGCCATCTTTTCATGTGTACGTGTCTGACCTCGTCAAGACAGACACGGGATTCCAACTCGAACGACCGCTCGGCATGGAGCGATGTTCATTTGGCGGAATCTTGATCGAGTAGAACCCCTGACTATCGCACTTGAGAGGGTGTAACGAACAAGTTTGCGATAGAACAAACAGTGGATCTTGTGCCCTCACACCTGATCCTTTAGCATGTTATATTCAATGACATACTAAAGGATAAAAAAACGACCATTTTTATATTAATGGTCGTTTTTTGTTTAATTTTGCTTATGGGATAATTACGATAATTCCCTGATACGGTGTCCAATGGAGAGTACTATAATCAGGTGCATCACATTCTAATATACCACCTATTCCATCATCATTATAACACCCAGTATTCCCTGCTCCATTACAACTACCATTACAATACCCCCAGTTGTCAAGTACCTGCACTTTCGGTTGGTAGACACAAATCTTACTACCATCATTCAATCCACTTTCAATAAGTTTGTTGTAGGTTATATCTGTCAGTTGATCACGAACCATGGATATTGTTTGTGTAGGATTGTCACAACCATAGGCATGATAATATTCAAATGGTTTTGCATCACATGCACGTGGCATATTTCCAAACCGTGGCGCTACAAACTCTGCACCACCTACTTGTTCATCTATACCATATTGGACATCTTCAGGAGTATTGCTCCACGTATGTAAACAATGATATTCTCCATCTGTTGGACAGTCCAAATCTTGCTGACATGTCACAAGTGTAAATTCCCGTGTTGCTTGGTTGCGACAATATCCAAGAGATGTCTCTGTAGGAGGTGTGTCGCTCGGCTCACAATATGGTTTTTTATTTTTATACATTCCAAACACACCTTTATTGGTGGTATCCCCATCATCCCAATCAATCATGACACGCCGAATAGGCATACGATTGTCATCGGCAAAAGCGAAAAACCGTGCTTTTGCCGAATATGTACCTTTCCCAATATATTGCTCGTTGTCTGCTTCGCCGATAGAAAACGCATTTTCTTTTGCAACAGAACAATTTATCGCGCTTTCTCTTGGGAAACAAGTGATAGGATTCAACGAATATATCTGAGGATATTGTAGATGTGCTCCTTCAATCATATCTGGATCCGTATAATACAAATCTCCATGCTGTGAATCAAGTGATACAGCAGTATCAAATGGGAATACATTCTTTACATAATATTTTGCAAACAATCTAGATAGAAGTTCTTCTCCATTGAAAGGATGAATAAACGGTCCGTCGAAATACCCCCCCCCCATCACCTTATTGCTAAACACACTGAACGCTTCTACAGTATTGGCATCAAATCCATCATCTACTAGTGATGCGCAGCGAGAGGTATCACCAAATACACTTCTACTGGCTATGTTGCCTGGGTAACAGAAGAACGGATAACCAAATTTTGAATTCGTAAATACAGAGGCTAACAGTGCCGCCTGTGCTCTATAATCAGCGCCATCAGTGGTAATATCTTGTTCTGTAAATGGTGACGATCCAAATGGAGGATGTTGCGCATCTTGCGACACCTGTGCAGTGTAACTTGCCTTGAGTGTATATTGTGTTCCTTTCCATACCCGGTTTGTCCAGGCTTTGTTGCTTTCAGTGGTCGGATCAACATTTCTGTACACACTAACAAATTCACTACACTGATCCTTCATTGTTGCGATGACAGCCATTTGCATACCATAATATCCACAATTACGTGAGATATATCCTAGAAATTCTCCATCTTTATTAAAGTCCATTCCTATAGCGAAATAATCTGTTTTTACAGTACTCCCTACCGCGAAGACACATTGGGCGGAAAATGGGTCTGTTTCTATAGATGTAGGTTTCGTAAACTTTTCACTGGGTGAATTTTTGACAAATGATGGTAAAAGATTCTGCTCCTGAGGATAGTATACTACAACATACCGTGTCGCAACTTCATTTCTTTTTGACTGAATAAAGGCTACTGCATCATCAGTATTTGCTGTGTTAGATGGTGTATAGGTATATTTTTCTCCCTGACCAAGATCAGAACCCCCACTATAGGAACAAAAAGAAACTAATCCATCGCACGGAATATTACTTGCAGTATCTCTTTCCAATTTATACGACGTTACAGCCGTTTTTGTACTTTTGGTTGTGGCATCTGGGCCAACCGGAATACCCACCATATCAGGGGCCGATAATATTGATACTTCTGGTTTCGTGCCAAGTTGTCCCCTAAAATCAATTTTTAGATCTTTACTTAGAATTGCAGGTTGGAAGATGACAGGGGAACTGTACGGAGCTGTTGAGCGTAACGGTATGAAGTATACAGAATTCAATGCCTGTATATTAAGATATCCCTCAGTTTCTGTTGCAAGCGTCGGCCAATCTTCGTAAAAAGGACAGCCCCCAGCACGCAAACATAACGTATCTGTTTTTACCCCTATAAAATTTCCCCCAGTTCCAACTGGTACAGCGTTGTCAAAAGAAAATGTACCATCAGTAAGCTCAAATCTCGGTGGATGCATGAGTGTCTGTGTATCCCTCATCTGAGCGATTATCGACATACTGGGGACCAAAGCATTGACAAGATATGTATCTTCTTTACCCCAATAACCGAAGTGGTGTCCACCCGTGGTAGAATATTCACTAGAAGTATCTCCTTCAACGCGCAATACCACAGCATTTTTATCTATAAATTCCCATCCGAATCCGGACATAAGATTGTAGAGGAAATTGAGAGAGTCTTTTCGTGTATATTCAGGTATGGTTGTTAATCCACAACTTGGATCGATATTTCCTGATCGACTATAGGAATGAGCATACAGAGCCCCACAGACATAACCCGCAAAAGGGTTGGTATTTATTTTTGAAAACCAGTCTATTGAACAGCCGACAACCTGACTCCATGACTCTGGAAGATATATACTTCCGTCTGCTTTTTGCTTAAAAAATGGATTATCAGAATTTGGTCCTATAGTCAAAGGAGCACAAGACTGACTATCATACGCATAGGCAGCGATTGGTAATCCAGGAGCGTTCTTCATTGATCCTCCTCCATACAACTGATGTATCAAGAGATTACCATCTCCTTCATATGCACCGGCACTTCTTCCAAAACTGTTTGTACAATACACTTGTCCTCCGGTATCTCCACTACTGGTTGATGCATCAATGGCAGGATCATACCCTGCTGCAGAAAAAAGATTTCGGGTGTCTACATTCCCGAAGCTTTTATCAGACGGGTACCAAGTGAGACACGCATACCGTGGTTCACTACTCGGTGAAAAGATCTTCCTCGAAAAATCGTATTCCAAACAATGACCTGTCGAACCTATTTGTGTCTCGATACGATCTATTTTCTGACATGTCCCAAAACTACAGTCATTATCTTCTCGACAATAATCTCCTTCCGTTTCAGATGCACCAGTACAAATACCCCACAGACTAATATCACTACTCTTTTTGTGATACGTGTCTGATGCCCAATAATCTTTTACTAAGGAACCATAAGAAACCGCCACATAATTACATGTGCAATCACCACTTTGACAAACATTTACCTCAGCAGGACGGTGTGAAAAGGTATATCGTACAAGATCTGTAGTAACATTATTATTTGCAAAACCATGTTTATCTCTATTTTCAATGAGTGGAATAACATCAAAAGAAAATGGACTATCTTGTTCTGGTGGGACTTTACACTCGGCAACACCAAGTGCTGTCGCAATATTAGAAAGAGTCGTATCCTTGGCATCAAAAGCACCATCTGCGGGGACAACACATTGTGTATTGATACAACGTCCTTCCCCATTGATACCACATACATCTCCCACGGTCGCATTCAAGCAGGTATCTCCTTGATTATCAGTAAGATAGGTATCAGAAAGAACATACCCGAGGTACCCATTATCGGCATCAACACCAGCATTCGAAAAACGCTCACTCTGAGAAAACTTAATAATTTTGAGATCACCCAATCCAAATCGGTTGTACAGTGAATATCCTGTATATTCAGCACCATTCCAACTCGTATCACGACTGATATATACGTCTAGGTTTAAAAATGTATTTGATGGTTTGGTTGATCCATTGTCTGTTGCCCATGACGAACACCCAACACCATCGAAGGCTATACATCGAGCAAATGATTCACAAGCAAATATTTGTTTTCCATCTCCTGTCTGAATCGGCTCATATGATTCACACGCAAGCCATTCACTACACTCTCGATTTCGCTGTACTTTCAAAAGCACATTCGCATCATTTTTGTCTGTCGAAACTGTCGCAACGAGTGTATTAATGTCGCCTTTTGCTGCTCTTTGCTCACTGGATCCATATGTAGCATCCGTATCGTATGATTTTGTTGGAACCTCGGTATTATCAAAAAGAGCACATCCTTCACGGAGACTTGCTTGTCCGCCGCATTCATCCGCATTTTTAGTTACCTGATCATCATAGATAACATAATATGGTTTTCCATCAGGATTTTTGCCAGACGTATCTACATCATACGGATCAACAAGCTCAGTACATAAATTTTGTGTCGCTGGACACTCCCCTACATAACCACTATATTGTTGCGATCCATTTGACCAGAGACCATAGCTTTCCAAATTTGTCTGATATGTTGGATAACATGGTTCTGATTCGCCAATCTCGACACACGTGTTCCCTTCACCACACGCAGCATTGCTATCACAAAGAATAGCATCATCCTGACTACAATGCCCGACAGACTTGAGGAACCATCCCTCAGGTGCATCAACATTATTTGTTTGAGGAGCTTGATACACGCACAGTTTATTTGCATTGACGGCAGGATCCTTGAAATAACTGGTGGATCCATCACTTGTGGTAAAAGCGCTACAAGCAACTTGATCTTGAACACAGAGAATCCCTTGATCACCCAGATATGTGGAAGGAAGATTGATCACACCCTGATCTGTATACGAATATGATACCGCACTTGCATTATCTGGCGTATGCTGTTCCTCGAGACCTGTCACCCGACAACCAAGATATTTGTCTGCACAAATATATTCTGGTGTATCAGTCAAAAATACAGGAGATTCAAATGGCGTGTCTGCAGGAATATAGACACTTGATTTGTCGACAATAGCAAAGAAACTAGGATTGTCAAAATGCAATGCTGAAGCAGAACCCTCTTTGATTACTAGTATACCCGTTCCAGGAGCACTCAATGGTGTGATCAATTCATCCGATGAAAGACGAATCGGCCCAGGAATCACACAGGAACTCTCTCCTGCTGCAATAGAACATGTATACTCTGAACTTTCTACCGTGATCGTACATGTTGTTGCCGCAGTAACGGGATTTCGAGAATACCGTGTTTGTGTCAATGTACCGCTGATACACCTCGCATTATACACCTCTGCTTCTGTTGAATCAGAATTAAATGTGTCCCACAATGGGGCACAGCCTACGGCTTTTTCTCTACAGAGTCGTTCAAATCCTGTTGCATATACTGTTTGTCCAAGACTGGTCGTGTATTCTTGGCAGCCAAGTGCTGCACCAGGAAATGGTCCACGAGGATTTTGCGAATCAGCAAAACATTCTGCTGGTGCGTCGTATCCTTCGACAGTCTTCCATGAATTTTTGATACGATTGGTATTTTCATCCGTACGCAAGAGTGAAACATTGTCCAAGAAATAGATACCGTTTGATGCACCTGCTCGCTGAAATACAAGATCAAGTGGTGCTGTGGCATCACCGGTAAATATCACAGGGCCAACCGTATATGCTCGCCATGTCTGTGAAATAGAAATAGGAAGATTTGTATTGGTAACAGGATCCGTCGTCAACGACCGGGTATCATCACCTTGTTGCAAGGAAATACTAAGTGTCTGCGCTGTCCCCCGTGCCCAAAATGTCAGCTGGTACGCCGTATTTGATTCGAAAGCTCCAGCCGGCAATGATCGTGAAATGCTATTTGCAGCAGCACCACCATTGACTCTGAGCGAATTGAATGTTACTTGGAGAGCCTCTGCCGCAATACTCACTTGATCAGCAGGTGACCACGCAGATTTTGCTTGACTCAGTGAGTCAGCATCATCACCAAGAGGTTCGAACGTATCCGTCCCGCTTTCAAATACTGGGCGGACATTGTTACCAGCATTTCCGGTATAGGCTCGACATTCATTTGCCGACGCAGGACATGAGACAGATTCTCCTGGTGCATCAATCGCATAATAGACACACGATCCTTGTGTGGCATTGCCATCTTGCGCAACCCAATTGCCCCCGCCAAAACACACCTGACAAGAGCTACCGTCCCAGTATCCATTTTTTCGTAAACAGGTATTTGCAGACGTAATATCATCACTAACAACGAGTCGTGACGCCGTCTTACGAATAGGATGACATGCCGAAGAAACCGTCACTGTCTCAGCGAGCAGTCGATAATATGCCACCCCTTTTGCATCATAGAGTGCTCGACAGTCTGCAAAAGCACGTGGTGCATCCGGAACTCCACTAAGAACATTTGTATACAGCGTTTCATTACATAGTCCATCATTTTCTAAAAGATTTGCAGAAGAATCATCGGCATAGGCAGGAGACTCAGGTGGAAAATCTGCTTGAAGACTTGATGGAATAAATTCGTAATCTGATCCGACTTTTGCAAGCGTGTGAACCCTCAACACAAATCCTGTGGATTCAGAACCTTCCCATGAATAATAAACACTTCTATTATCTCCAGTAGGTTCTTCACACTGCTTTATATAGCTATAGTACTCTAGTTGTTCCCCACCTTGAGAAACATCATCAATATTGGTAAATTCGTCACACCCAACGTGTTGTGCACTACACTCTGTGCCATTGGCTGGAATAAAGTATAGTGGATATTCACTTGATTCAAAATTGGTTTTTTCTTGACGGAAGGTATCGTATCCAACACAAGCAGCTGGACAAAAGTTATCTCCGACGACACCAGGGACAGCTTCTCCGCCCCCTGCTGGGGTATAAGCTTCACAACCCACTTCTTCTGGTAAACAGACAGATGCGTAGGCATCACAACGTGGATCATCTGTCAGTACAGCAATTTCAAGTGGTGTTGTTGGAAAATTGACTTCTGGGCTATTTTCAGTAAACGTTGTATCGTAGCACCCAAGATAATTTGGTGCTTTTTTGAGACTTCTAAGACGTGTCGTGTCCTGAATATACGCTTTGGCAGGATCTTGAATATATGCCCCGGTCATACTGTTTCGCTCAGCACCAACAAATTTGGTACAGCCATCAGCTGTGTCAGGACATGTATTCTCTCTATTGGTGATACGATCATTGAGATACAATACCTGCATAGCACCAGACAGCTTGTCGCCGACAATGCTATCTTTTGTGCCTTTCCATTCCTCTGTTCCAGCTTTCTTTTCTGTCACATATGGAAGACACCCAACAGCGTTTTCATTACAACTACCATACTCAAGTGTACGTGACAAATATGATACTATCGTTCTGGTCTCCTGATTGGTATACGCTTTGCATGATGCAAACGCTGGTTCACAGGTATCACCAGGAAAAAACCACACATTTTTTTCTTGAGTACAGAATCCATAATACTTATCACCCACACAATTTCCATTTTCATCTTCAGTAAGACATGTCGAAATATCAACACAATCTTCATGTCGACGTGGGGACTCAGGGACTAATAATTCTGGTGAATAAACCCTATTTTCACATCGAACATCTGGTGCACGAAGAATCCAATTTGGATTAACTAAATGACAGAATGGGAAATTTGTGATGTCTGACGTTATTGAACCATCCACATTTAGTGTTGGACATTTTTCAAATCCTTGGAGTACTTCTCCTATAGTCCATGGGTTATCTGGATCCGATCGCAGAGCAGCTATTTCCATACCAAGTGGCATGATACGCGCTTTCCTCATTTTTTGAATGTTGGAATAACACAAATTCTCTTTATAACAATCGAGAGATTCATTATCAGCTGTTCTACGTGGAGAAATAAGTGGTGTATTCGGAGAAATGAATCCTTCTTTAAAGACTGCATCATACAGTGTAAGTGGCTTTCCGATCAATGCCCTGTCAATAGCGGTCTTCATGTCATTATTCATGATACAGTTATTGAGGCCAGGGCTACTTGGGCAGACACTAAATTCAGCGAGGATATCATATTCTGACGGATCTTTGACTCCTGTTTTTGCAGTGAGAAAACTAAAAGCTCGCTGAGCAACTTGTCGTTGACTGATAACAGAATTGATAGCATAAAAATCTGCCACTCCCTGCCCACGTTCTTTTTCTGATGGTACCAGCCCACCAGTAAACAATCGATTGAGCAGTTGTGATGTGAGCGTATTGAGAAACACTGACGCTGCAGTTGGGATAACTTGCCACAGACCAGATGAATATATTCCCGCAATCTGCTGTGAACTCAACTCTCCTTGATGCTTTGCCGTGAGCGCTTTTGTTTCGTCTTGAATTTGTTGTGCCGGCGTATTGACATGCCCACTCACCAAATCAGTAACACTCTTAAATCCATTTCCCACAAGTGATTCAAGCTCAGCCGCTTTTTCTTGTGTTGCTTTGAGACTATCCAGTTGTTGAAATGCACTTAATGCATATCCAAAATCTGTTTCAGTCACATTTACTTCAGATGCAAAGTCTGCAGCGACATTGATATCCACCCCCACGTCGATACCATCACTCCAGTTCTCTTTGAGTTTTTGCCATGAACAACTTGATTGTGGTCCTGAGGCACTCGTGCCTGACGTATTACCAAGACTCTTTCCCGCAGCCGTGACAGGATTGTAAATTCTATCGAGTCCAACTTTCAATTGCGCCTGCAACCTCAAATCAGGTGGCGCACAAAGATTAACACCAAATCCTTTTCCCAAAGAATCAATAGCTTCTCCAACAGAATTAGCCGCAACACCCGCGATATATTCTCCAAATGGTTTTTCAAAAATTAATGATCCTTGTCCTTTTCCACCAGATGCGACATAACTTGCAGTATCATAGGCAAGCGTCCTCATAAAGTATGATGCCATATTGACAAGAGAGCCAAGGACACCCGACAAGAGTGACTTAGAGACACTCTCCTGTATTTCAGATACCTTACGTGGGAGATCAATATTAATAATGCCAGGATCTACATAGGCTGCTTGCACTTGTGTAGCGCTCATGACAAAAAAACTCAATTGAAATGAAAGAAACAGACTTACAAATATATATGCCTGTGCTTTTTTTATTTTTTTTATGCTTCTCTGTCGATTCATAGATCTAGCGATTTTTTGCAATAATGTCCTTCGTGACCGAGATGAGTGTTGCATCATCTATTTGATCAAGTTGTTCTTTAGTCATTTTTTCTGTTGTAATAAGAAGCTGACGCAATTCATCTGGCTTTTCAAGCAATGCTTGCAGTTGTTCTACTGTCACATCTGTTTGTGTAGAGACAGCAACAGGTGCTTGCGTTTGTTGTGTAGAGACAGATTGAGACTTGAGTGCATTCTGTGCAAGATCAATGAGTTGAGCATCATTGAACTGTGCGAGTTCTTCTGCACTCAGTTGACCAGAGGCAAGAAGCGCAGCGCGTAGTTGCGTTGGATCTCCGAGTAATGCATTCAAATCCAATATACTAGGCGCCTCCCCTGTTTGTCCCGCTCCCAACATATTACCACTTGTCTGAAATGCTTTATCAAAAATTGGGTTTTCCAATGTCGCACCATCTACTGTTTCTGTACTTGTCCCATCAGCACCGAGCCCACAATCTTTTCCTTCTGGGCAAAGAGGATCTGTTCCATCGTTGATTTCTTTTTTATCACTGATACCATCTGAATCCGTATCTGGCAAATATGCACTGGTCTGATAAAAATTTAATTCTTCAAAATCATTCAAGCCATCTTTGTCAGTATCAATACGCTGAAGTTTGAGAGATTCATCAAATTGCAATTGCGCTTGTTCAGCCGCACTGACTTTTGAACGAGTCTGACTCACAAAAGGTCCATAGACTGTTGTACGGAGTTGCAATACCCCCATGCCAAGTGCCAAAAATGCAAACAAAAACATAAAGGTCACACCAACCTTTTGTCCAATAGTTATTCGTTTTGGATTTGGCGATTCTGCCATAATCAATTCAATGTTCTCAGTATACCAAAAAAACAAAAACACGAACAGCGGTACTGTTCGTGTTCGGGGATAAATCTAACAGTAAAGAAAAGAATGGTATTCATCCGCTTGTTGAAAATGTCCAAATCATTCATTCTGAAATAGCGAGCAAACACTCGTCAGTCTCCTTTTTTATGTTTTTCCTTCCAATTTGTCTATAACAAGTATCCAATGTTCTATGGAAAGACCCTCCGCTCGAACCTTCTCGTCCCCTACAACGTCCTGCAATGTCCGCTTTACCGTATCAGGGTCAAGATGCAATGTTTGAGAAAGATTTCTCCACAGTTGCTTTCTTTTATTTTGAAATCCTGCTCGAACATACCTAAAAAATGTTTCAGCATCGTTTCTTTCTTGTATATTCGTAATAGCAACAACTGCTGAATCAACTTTTGGTGATGGCCAAAAATTCCCTTTGGTTACTTTTGTCACAATCTTTGGCGTACCATAATACTGAATCGATACGGCTAATACACTCATATCCCCTGCTTTTGCACAAATACGTTCAGCCACTTCTTTTTGTACCATAATGACAATTCTTTCAGGTTTTTGCTCTAGCTCAAGGAGTGTACGAATAACGTGAGAAGTAATTTGATATGGAAGATTGGCAAGTACTTTGTATACACGCCCAATTTCCAATTTCTTATTACCAATTTCTTTCAGCGCATTTCCCCATACAACGTGAATATTCTTATATGCTCTTTGTTTTTCTTCCCAATACGTTTCCAATTTCTTTTCTATTTCAAACGCCACCACCTTCTTTACATGTGGTGCCATCGCAAGGGTGAGCACCCCAAAACCAGGCCCAATCTCAACAATTGTATCGTCAGGAGTCAACTCCCCTGCTTCAATCATCTTATTGATTGGTGATTCTGAGATAAGATAATTCTGACCGTATTTTTTTGAAGGTGTAAGGTGATAGGTCTCGCAAAGAGATTTTAGTTGTGAGGGAGAAAGGGAAGGAAACATGTGCGTTATTCTACCAATAGGGACCGCTGATGTCTATGTTCGGGCTATAAGGAGATCCGTGAACTAGGTTCCCGCCGGCATCCAATGCCTGGGCTTCTCCGAGATACTGTGTGTTTTCCGAGCACTCATCAAACGTACACCAGTTGCCGGGATCAGACCCTGACAGGGTAGGATCAATTCTGTGCATAGCCTGTTTTGTTGTATTGTCGCCTTTCTCAAACCATGCATTTCGCGCATCAACATCATCCACAATAATTGTTCCTCCCAGAAGGACAAGCATACGCTCGCCGGTGTTTTTTAGCAAACCGGTATACACAATTCCCGAAGCATTCCTCAGCGTGCTTGATGATGTTCGTTCGAACACGATCTGTATTGGCGATGGTTGTAGCGAACGATTACCCTGACCAATATCTATCGGAGCGCCGGGTCCTTGAATCAAAGCAAAATCTTCTTCATGAAAAGATACAGTATGATCGTACAGACCTGTCTCGCTATCGTATGTGCCCCATACCACCCGAAACAGTTCTGAGCTGTCGGGTGAAAACTCATCATCCTCAAAAAGAGATGGAACGCCTCCTTCTTCAGGAGGGATAATCATGACCTCAAACCATTCATCGTCCGCAGCGGCTTTTGTCCCCATCCATGCTATTTCACTCAAAGAGATATATTCCGCTTCGGTATACCGTTCCACATGTACCACTAATGAAATGCTTGCTGATATGTTCGCCGCAACACTCACTCCATAGGCGACGACGTCATAGACGCCGGTGCCAGGCAGATGAATAGAGGTCATCCATGCATTGTGTTCGACAGAAACAGTCGTCGTGACGCCTGCGGCAACGAGCGCAACAGAAACTGTTCCTGTAGGTGCTGTTCCACCAATCTGAACTGAAATGGCATGTGTCGTATATTCACCACTTGCTGTTGGAGTCAAAATCGTTGGTGCTTTGGCAAGAGGAACAATCTGAGGTTCATACAAGACATCGATGCTGACCGGTGAGCTGCTTGTTGTGCTTTCGGCACTCCATCCGACAAATTCGTAGGTGGTCGTTGTATGCGCGGGGATATCACTGAGTTCAATAGACCATTCACTCCTTGTCGCATCGTAGACAAACACTGAGGAGGTCACGCCGTTTATCGTAAGGTACGATGTCTGGTCGCTAAACACTCCGGCAATTGTCACCGGCATGCTGGTCACGTATATCACACTCGATGTCGGTGATGTGATACTGATCTCCGGCGCAGGCGGCGCCGGTCGTTCGTAATAATACGAAACAGAATGTGAGGTGCTGCTCACGGTGCTCTCGGCATTCCACCCGATGAACGTAAACGTACTCGTCGTGTATTCCTGAAGTGTTGGCGAAAATTTCCACACACCATTCACAATATCGAGTACAAGATCCTGTGTTGAAGTGCCGTTTACGGTGATGAGTGCCACATCTTCGTTTGATGTTCCATGAAGAGTCGTTGTCGGTACGGTTGTATATAGCATTGTTGTGGTCGGCGAGGTGATTGTGATTTCAGGATGTTCAGTATCTTCTTCAGGCTCTTCATCTGTCTCGGCTTGTTCTTCTTGCTGTGTATCTTGGGTACCTGACCCTCCACCAAAAAAGGTGTTCGGTATAATCTTTGCAATGTCTTGAAAAACCTCTGAAATCTTTTCACCAAGGACGTCTTGTATGGTATTGAGCTTTTCAAAAAATGTGTTCTCATCCTGCGGATTCGTCTGTTCGGTGATGTCTGTTTTTTCCTCTTTTTCTTTCACAGCAAAAGCAACCTGTACGAATTGTGATCCTATTTGGGTAAAGCTACTCCCCTGTTGTTGTACGAGCTGAAGATGAAATATCTGTGAGATATCCTCCGGCAATGATGCGCGGAATGCAAATGAGCCGACATCACCCGGAAGGACGGTTGCTTCTTTCATGAGTGTGGGTCGCAGCTGAGTGACCCATTGTGAGTGATGAAATTGAATATTTGCCTGTGAACCCCCGACAACATTGAGTGATGTATTATCTCGCAGCCATGTGGTATTGCCGGTATTTTTTGCAAAAATGATAAGCTCGGCATCCGTTTGCCCGGGCAGAGCAGTGATTGTTATATATGCAGGAAGAAAAGTGGCGTTCGTCTGCGCCGATGTTGGTGTTTCTTTTTTCTCTTGTGTCATTTCCGGCGTCTTCTCTGCAATTTCTATGGGCTCAATGTTTTGTTCGGATTGAGTATCCGCTTTGCCGCTATGAGAGAATACGTCTGAAAAAAAGAGTTTTATTTTTTGCCAAAAGGATGGTGATGTATTGGGGTTGGAAATCGTGTTTGAATTTTGCTGGGCTGGAAACTGGGTAGCCTCTTCTACAATTCCTGCCTTGTTGAGTTCTACAAATTTTGATGGTATGTATCTATAAGGAGCGTACGCATCTGTACCGGAATACCCAAAACCTGCTCCTGATGATGACGAAAGATCAGTATTGTACCCTTGCACACTTTTTACTTCAAAATGGAGATGAGGTCTCCATTTGCACATATCTCCAACCTCAGCAATTTTCTGATTGAAAGAGATCTCTTGTCCTTCTTCAACAAGAATATTTCCAAGGTGTCCATACTGGGTGTATACAGCTCGAGGAGCTATATCGATGCCATCAGATGTAATGTACGAATCTTGTACAATAAAACTTTCTGATGAAGGTAACCTGTGTTCAATAATAACAACTCCTCCCCAACCATGATCACTTTCAATCAATGTTTTGACTCCACTGACATCCTTATACACATCACACAGAGGCCATTTTTTGACGTACACAACTTTTCCATCTGCGACTGCATACACATTTGTTCCCGCACCCACTACCAAGTCATCTCCCATATGACCAAACAGCCAAGCACCATTTTTCCATGATTCCCCTAGCGTGAGACTTGTCGTAAAATTTTCTTTAATAGGCAGCTGAAATCCAATCGTTGCCGCAATAGCAATACAAGGCAAGAGATAAAAAGCTAAAATGAATAACAGTGTTTCCCCTCCTAATTTTTTCATAGAAATCTCAAACTATCTAAAACTTCTTTCACATCCACAAAATCCGCATCTATGACGTGCAGTGTTTGCTCATATATAAAAAAGATATATGGTTTTGGCCCACCAAAAAAGGCATTATCGTGTACAACAGCATAGGTCCTCCCTGTATCATCTTTTTGCACCTCGGCTGAATAGTATTTGGAATCCTTCTGATTGGAAATCCATTTTTCTGCTTCTTCCAGTGCTGTCAAAGACGTTTTATGAGAGGTTATTGATATGCTCGGTTTATATCCACCACCCTCTATTCCATCTCCATACACATCCGGTAAATCTATAAAAAGAGAACCTGGTTCTTTCTTTACCCATTCTATATCCGCAACGGTAATCCGATACCCATCCTCCTCATTCACAATAACTTTCTTTCCATATTCCTCCACGACCTCAATCCCCTCACCTACCACTTCAACACTTCCACGAACCTCAGGGGTCACTGTTTTATTCCTCCAAAACAAAAAAGCCCCCACAAGCAACACAAGGAATACAATACTAAACACAGCCCAGCTGAGCTGTTTATTTCCATATTTTTTTAAAAAAATGCCTAGCATACACCTCCATGTTTAGAATAATAAAACATACTAATGAACCCGTTTTATCCGTCCATCACGCCCATGCACATATACCGTATTTGCTTTCTTCTTTTGACGCAAAGCATGCTTTTCGGCATCTTCTTGGGTATCAAATATTGGGTGCTGAGTACCCCCAATTTTTTTCACCACCCATCCTTTTTCATGCTTTACCACATGGATGCCGAGTTGTCCTTGGCGGACAGCTCTTGTATACGCTCGTAAGGAAGGATTGGATGGACGTTTTGGTATCAAGACTCTTTTTTTCATACTACGAAATGTTGTATTTCACTCTCAGTATACTGAATACTCTCTAAAAATTCAATCATGTCTTCTCTGACAGGAAATATGAATTCTTCAAACCGAAGCATATTCCTCCTATACGAACTTTCAATGAGAGTGATCTTCATATCAGGGTATGCTGATGCTATATTCAACAGGGTTCTTCTCGAATCAGAGTGAGTTCGAAAAAAATGTATATCCTCATACTGACGTTCCCTCCCCAAAAATGCAAGGTATGCCCTACGCAGGTCATCTGGAATTACAGCATGGATAGAAACATTCTTTTTATATTTCTGAGCCTGTTTTATCTTTATTGATGCACCAAGCACGGTAGGAAGTGTACCATCAAAAATGATATGCTCCTCGTCCAAAAGGAAGGTTTCAATATATTCCGTTTTGCCAGATGCAGAACCTCCAGACATGAGCACGACATCGTTATAATCCGTGTCTTTGAGAAGAAAAAAAAACTGACGATCCGCAATACGTGTTGATTCTCTATGAACAAGATGAGAGGCTCTTGGATTATAGCCAGGCAATGTTTGTTTTATATCGTCTGCTGACACCGCCACCGCTGTTTTCCCCTTATGTGCGTTCATACATCCAAAAAGTTACTCAGCAGATTCCAATCCAGCACTGCTATACCGATTCGCCGCATTCCACAAAAGCCAACCGCCGTCAGTGTACTTTTCTACATTATCTATCTGTGCCCGAATATTCGTCGCACCATACACAGCACCTATATTGAAGGCTTGTATCCAGGGACGAACTTCTGTTTTTGTATGTTCAAAAAACGATATCCCCTTTTGCATACCATTTGCTATAACAATACCAGGAGACGCTGCAGGATTTGCAAGGCCAAGATGGCCTGCAGGATAATGAGAAGGATACATCATCGGTGAGATGTAATCGACATTACCGACAGCATCTTCAAGCCTCTGACCAATATTCATACCATCATGCCGTTCCATAACAAAACCAAACATATCGAGTGAGATCCAAGCAGGCTCATCTGCGAGCTGTTCACCGAGAAACGTATAAAAATGACGCATGACATCGTACTTTTCTTCTACGCCATTGGTGTAGACGACATTGCTCATATTACCATCGGATGGGAAGCGCACGTAGTCAAATTGCACTTCATCGAAACCAAAAGCAATAACTTCCTTTGCAATATCCACATTGTATTGCCACACTTCTTCTTTTGTTGGGTCAACCCAAGCAAGCCCTTTATTATCTCGCCAGAGTCCTCCTGTTTTTGCACCAATTGCCCATGCATGTTTTTTTTCTGCAAGCACAGGATCTTGAAAAACGGTCTGCCTCGCAATAACGTAAATATCATGATCATGAAAATCGTCTACGATTTTTTTTACATCTCCAAGCCTGTCTTTATCAGTACCGAGTTCATTCACGCTATCAATATTGCTGTCGTACAACATATACCCCGTATAATCTTTTATATCTATCACTACCGCGTTGAGTTCTGTCGCATTGATGAGATCAATAAGTCGCTGTCTCGATGTATCATTGCTCGCAGTATATGCTGTGAGATAAATCCCTTTTACTTCGAGTTTCTCTGGTTTTGCGGCATCTTTCTTTTGTGCTTGATAGAGTCGGACAGCGAGTGCATCTTTTGGAGCTTCATCGAGCGTTCCAAAATAATAATAAAAACCACTCTCCTGTTGAACCTCAATCCACTGCCAACCAACACCCGCAGTAAAAAAAGCTACAGCAACAATAAATATAGGAAAATAATATTTTGACGTGTGAAACATAGAATAATATATTCCTCCCCTATCAGGGGAGGTTAGGTGGGGTCTTTAGCAAGAAATCACTTCATAGTATATCCTATACAGTCTTTTGTACTAAAGACCCCCTCTAGCTCCCCCTCGTAGGGGAAGAATTTAATGTAGAATAATTTCTCCCTCGCGAAGAACTTCCAGTGTACCATCTTCATGAATTCTCACAATAGTCGATGGGCTTTCGTGTGAAAGCTTCCCTCCATCAATGACAATATCAGGCTGCACGAGTTCATGATCAAACATAGCAAGTACGTTCTTGATATCATACGGACTTTCGTGTGTAGAAATATTTGCAGAAGTAGAAACAAGAGGTCCGTTTATTGCCTGGCAGAGTGCTGCCGCGATGGGGTGCTCTGTAATACGAAATGCTACCGTTCCATCTTCAGCGATCACGCCTTTTGCAAGGGTTGAATCTAGACGAACCTTGGTCACAACAGTGAGTGGTCCTGGCCAATATTTTTCTTCTATTTCAAAAAGTGTTTCTGAATCAAATACATGTTCAAGCATCACAGAAAGATCATGCGCGACAACCAACACGGGTTTATTGCGTTGTCTTTTTTTAATATCAAAAATTGTATCAACAGCCAATTGATTTGTCGCATCACACCCAAGCCCGTAACATGTTTCTGTGGGATAGACAATGGTCTGTCCGGCAAATAATGCTTGGGCAAGAGATGAAATGTCTAGTTGTTTTTTATCAATAACGTTCATATAACAATTGTTACGTGTTACATGTTTTGTGATTTTATCCATCGCAAATAGGCTTCAATAAAATCATCAATCTCCCCATTCAACACACGCTCATCATCTGCTGTTTCATATTTTGTACGAACATCTTTTACTAGATGGTATGGATGCAATACATAATTACGAATCTGATTTCCCCACTCTGGACTTTTGTGCTCGCCACGAAGTTTCAATCGCTCCGCCTCTTCTTGATCCTCCTGCACCTTTTGCAACTTTGCCTGAAGGACACGCATGGCGCTTTCTTTATTTTGAACTTGCGATCGTTCATTTTGACATTGTACGGTAATACCCGTAGGAACATGTACAATACGAACAGCAGAATATGTGGTGTTCACACTCTGCCCCCCTTTTCCTCCAGCCATAAATGTGTCGACACGTAACTCTTTTGGATCAATCACCACCGCATCACCAGTCTCCATTTCTGGAATGACTTCTATCGATGCAAAAGACGTGTGTCGCATCCCTTCTGCGTCAAAAGGAGAAAGACGAACGAGCCGATGTGTTCCATGTTCACTTTTCAAATGCCCAAAAGCATATCGCCCAGTCACTTCAACTGTTGCTGACTTTATGCCGGCTTCTGCACCTTTTGATTCATCTAGCAATGTTGCCTTCCATCCCTTTTTCTCTACATATCGCAAAATCATTCTCTCAAGCATCTCAGCCCAATCTTGCGCTTCCGTACCACCACTCCCCGCTTGAATAGTAACAAGCGCATTGTCTCTATCATGCTTTCCGTCAAAGAGTAGAATAAATTCGAGTTTTTCAAATTGTTTTTCGAGACTTTCTGTTTTTTGATCAATTTCAGCTTCCATGTCCTCATCGGGCGACTCTTCCAATTCTTTACTCAAACTGAGGAGCCCTTCTACTTCATCTTGAAGTAATTGCCACGTATCAATTTCTGATTTCAATTCTTCATGACGCTTACTGATCTTGGTAGCCTGCTCGGTATCATTCCAAAACCCTTCTGCTTGCATATCCTGTTCCAATTTTTGCAACTCTTCCTTTTGTCCATCAATATCCAAAAGCGCCCACGTGGACGTAATCTTTTCTAATAATGCTTGTAAGTGCTCTTTCATAGTAGAGGTATCCTATAGGAAAAACCAGGATAATTCAATAAGTACAAAAAAGACGACTCTTGTGAGTCGTCTTTTTTTAATCTCTATACTTATTTTTTTCCTGCAACGATCTCTGCTTCAATATTCTTTGGAACTTCTTGATAATGCGAAAATTCCATGGCATACGAAGCACGACCTTGTGTCATAGAACGAAGATTGTTTACGTACCCAAACATTTCTGAAAGTGGTACTTTTGCGCGGATAACTTTTGCTTTTCCACGATCTGTCATTTCCTCAATCGTTCCACGTTTTGAACTAATATCTCCGATAACGTCTCCCATGTGTTCTTCTGGCGTTGTAACTTCCACCTTCATGATAGGTTCCATGACAACAGGGTTTGCAGCTTTTGCTGCTGCCTTGAATGCCATACTTCCTGCCATTTTGAAAGCAATTTCGCTCGAGTCAACTTCATGGTACGATCCATCGTACACCGTTGCTTTGATATCAAGCATTGGATAGCCAGCAACAACACCTTTGTCCATGGTTTCTCGAATACCTTTTTGGATAGCTGGAATATATTCTTTTGGAATAGAACCACCTTTGATGTCATCCACAAATTCAAATCCAGTACCTCCCTCTTTTGGTTCGATACGAATCCAACAATGTCCAAATTGTCCACGTCCACCTGACTGTTTGACATATTTTCCTTCTGCTTCTGCTTCATTTTTGATGGCTTCACGATACGCAACTTGTGGTGCACCGATATTTGCCTCAACGCCAAATTCACGTTTCATACGATCCACGAGAATGTCGAGATGAAGTTCTCCCATACCAGAAATAATAGTCTGGAGTGTTTCCTCGTCTGTATGAACTTTGAACGTAGGGTCTTCTTCTGCAAGTTTTTGCAGTGCCATACCCATTTTTTCTTGGTCTGGTTTTGTCTTTGGTTCAATAGCAATGTGAATAACAGGTTCAGGAAACGTAATTTTTTCAAGTACAAGCTCACGATTTTCTGCACAGATCGTATCACCAGTGGTTGTTCTTTTGAATCCAATACCTGCAGCAATATCTCCTGCAAATACTTCTCCCACTTCTTGGCGACTATTTGCATGAAGCATAACGAGACGACCGATACGTTCTTTTTCTCCTGTCGTCGTATTTATGACATAACTTCCAGCTTTGAGCGTTCCAGAATACACACGGAAGAATGTCAATTTTCCAACGTATGGATCTGTTGCTACTTTGAATGCCAATGCCGCAAATGGTGCGCTGTCATCTGCAACCACTTCAGTTTTCTTTTCTTCATCATCGGGATCTGTCGCAATAGCAGGAGGCACGTCGAGTGGAGATGGCAATGAATGTACAACTTCATTGAGTGCGAGCTGTACACCAATATTTGCGAGCGCTGATCCACACATTACAGGATAGATGCTATCTCCAAGAACAAGACTTCGAATTCCCGCTCTGATTTCTGAAATACTGAGTGCTTCTCCATTCAGGTATTTGTCCATCAACGTGTCATTTGCTTCAGCAACTTTTTCAAGAAGAATATCACGATACTCTATTACTTTTTCAGTCATATCTGCCGGTATAGGGATCTCAACCATATCGATACCGTGATCCCCTTCAAAGGCATATGCTTTTTGTTCAATCAAATCAATAATGCCACGGAATTCTGATTCCTGGCCAACAGGAAGTTGGATAGCAACAGCCTTATCTGACAATCGATGTTGAACAGATTTTAAACTCATGTAAAAATCTGCACCTGTTTTATCCATTTTGTTTACAAAACAAACACGAGGAACACGATATTTGTCAGCTTGGCGCCACACAGTTTCTGACTGAGGTTCCACACCTTGGGATCCATCAAAAACAGCAACAGCTCCGTCAAGCACACGCAGTGATCGTTCTACTTCTACCGTAAAATCTACATGCCCTGGTGTATCGATAATATTGATACGGTGTGCTACAGGAGTCTCACCAATCGTAGGTGTCCAAAAACATGTTGTTGCCGCACTCGTAATGGTGATACCACGTTCTTTTTCTTGTTCCATCCAGTCCATTTCCGCAGCACCTTCGTGAACTTCACCAATCTTGTGCTTTTTTCCTGTATAAAAGAGGACGCGCTCGGTAAACGTAGTTTTCCCTGCATCGATGTGCGCCATGATCCCGATATTTCGGGTTCGTTCGAGTGAGTATTCTCTAGGCATAAATATAAAATATAAGGCTTATAAAGCGTATAAGGCTAGGAAGGCTTACAAGGCTGCCTTGTTGGCATCGTAAGCCTTTCTCACCTTGTTGGATTTTTTATCCACGTCGTGCAAAATGAGCAAATGCTTTATTTGCTTCTGCCATACGGTGAACATCATCACGCTTTTTCATCGTGCCACCAGTACCTTCGAGAATATCAAGAAATTCTGCAGAAAGTTTTTCTGCCATAGATCCTTTTCGTGATCGTGCTGCTGCGATGATCCATCGGAATGCGAGCGAATCTTGACGATTACCAACAACAGGCATTGGAACTTGATAGTTTGCACCACCAACACGGCGAGAACGAACCTCGACTTGTGGTTTTGCAGTATTAATAACTTGTTCAAAAATCTTTACAGGATCTTCACTCTTTTTTGCCTTCACGAGTATGAGTGCATCATACACGATTGATTGCGCAACAGATTTTTTTCCACGTTCCATCAAAAAATTGATAAACCGTCCAATGAGCTCGTTACCATATACTGGATCCGGCATTGGGACACGCTTTGGTGCTGCTTTTCCTCTAGACATATCAATTAACAATTAACAATCCCGCCTTTGGCAGGGATCCCGTCCAGGCAGAGCACTGGCGGGATAAGCGATAAGCGATAAACAAAGCTTAGGCTTTTTTAGGTCGTTTCGCTCCGTATTTTGAACGACTTTGTCTTCGTCCGTCGACACCTTGGGTGTCATAGACACCACGAACGATATGATAGCGAACACCCGGAAGATCTTTTACACGACCACCACGGATGAGTACAATACTGTGTTCTTGAAGATTGTGTCCTTCTCCCCCGATATATGCGATAACTTCTTGTCCGTTTGAAAGACGAACCTTCGCAACTTTTCGAAGCGCAGAGTTTGGCTTCTTTGGAGTCATGGTGTATACCTTTGTACACACACCACGTTTGAATGGGGAACCTTTTTTGAGGTTCGTGTATTTTCGGTGCAGACTGTCCCATGTGTACTGCATCGCCGGCGATTTTGATTTCGCCTTTAGTGAGGTTCTCCCTTTGCGGAGAATCTGGTTCATTGTTGGCATAGAAAATGCTTACAAGGCTTAAAACACTTTTGAATAAAAAAAAACGGCTTTGCTCAAGCCAGTTATAATAAAACAACTGCCTCGAGCGCTGTCCTTCTTTCCGAAGAAAGAAGGACACTTCCCTCATGCTTGAAATCAAGCGGCCCCGGGTAGCGAAAGTCGGGATTGAGGTACTGCACTCACAAGGAAACCTGTGTAGTGCGAGGAATATACTATATAAGGGGGAGGATGTCAAGGGGATATTGACAAAATCAACTATATTTTGTAGTTTTCTACTCAAGAAGTTGCAAATTTTTCAAAAAAACTCATCACTGCAACTTCCCGCAAAGAGGTTCAGTGATGGCATCGTGTTTCTACTGCCAGTACCTAGACGGCCACCACGCCGTCCAGTGTCCGCGCAGCGACCAGGAGACAAAGATCCGATGGCGTAAAGGCTACGACGAGGGCATAAAAAGCAAGTTCGACATCCCCAGCTCGGAAGACAAAGTCTTCCAAATGGGCTTCTCGGTGGGTATCGTCGCCCAAGAGAGCAGAGACAACGGCTTCGACCCACGCTGATAAAAAACCCCACGCGGCGCCTAGCGCTACGTGGGGTTCATATTTTTATATTGTCTGGATAACAATACTATTCACTCTCAGTGAGAAGCTAAAACCTCGGTCCCCCACCTACAAACAAATTCACGAAAAACTGAATAACCGGACTCAAGATAGAAGAAAAAGACATGATGAAGACGAGGAGAATCAAAAATCCGTATTGCTGTAATACTTGACGTACACGAATAGCATTACTTGGCAAAAACGCAAAGAGAAGCTTTGATCCATCTAGCGGTGGAATCGGGACCAAATTGAACACACCGAGCAAGACATTGGCATAGACAATAATGTAGAAAAAACTGGTCATAGGTCCAGCAGGAACGAGTTGGAGCGTGATACCAAAGATGAATGCCAAAAAAAAGTTTGCCAAAGGCCCTGCGAAAGCTACTTTTACTGGTCCCCACTTTTGATCTTTCAGATTGTATGGATTGTAGGGTACTGGTTTTGCGTATGCAAAGAGGAAGCCTGTTGGGATGAGGAGAAGTGGCAACAAAATTGACCCTATTGGATCGATGTGTTTTAGTGGATTCAGGGTGAGACGACCGGCATACTTTGCCGTAGGATCCCCCAGCTGGTTTGCCATCCAACCATGAGCATACTCATGTATAATGGCAGAAAAGACAATAACAAATACGAGAAAAACAGTATCCATACTATATAGAAGAAATTGGTACTAAAGCATCATGCTATCCTTATCTCTTGACAAAGATTGGTCTGTAGTGTACACTCCTTTCACATACAAATCAACTCTAACACTATTCCTATGGCACGAACTTGTGACATATGCGGAAAGGGATCAAAAAAAGCCGCTAGCCGCAGCCACTCAAAAATCAAAACCATTCGTAGACAATATCCAAATCTTCAAAAGGTGGATGGACAAAAAGTCTGCACACGATGCATCCGAACTACAGCAAAGCGTGCTGCAAAGACGACTGCAGCTACAATCGTCATAGCATAACTGAAAAACAAAAAAAAGAATGTACTTGGTACATTCTTTTTTTGTTTATTTTCCTTTTTTAGATTATACTATTTCTGTCGCTATTCATAACACATACTCATTATATGAACACTACATGGATCATAGTTATCATATTTTTTGTCGGGGCTATATTCGTATATACTCGTTTCAAAAAAACAAAATTAGTAAGTAATTTTCCTTTTACAGAAGGAGAAACTAGTATATTTGAAGAAAAACCATCTCATCTCGCACATAAACAATATTCTCTTGTAGGAGCAAAAACAAATCGAAACTATCATATTCTCATGCGACCACTCGTCAAAATTACGAATAAAAAAAGAATCATCTTTGCACAAACATATAAAAAGGATGCCATAGTCTATAGTGTATTTTCTATGAATGATTTAACCGAGACAGAAGTGGCAGCATGGAAAGACTTGGGATATACATTTGCCACACTCCCTAGTGGAGGTGTTACAGCAACGACCGGTGGAAAAAAGGCACAATATGAAATTACGTTTGCAGCCACAATGCAAGGAAATATTGCAGCGATAACAAGAGGTGCCGAATTTATTATGCAAGTCTATACCAATGACATTGCTGGGTATGAAAAAGCATTGGGTATAAAAATCCCAGTATCATAATATAAATCAAAAAATATAGAAAAAAGAATGCGATATTGCATTCTTTTTTTTGTTGTACGCTGATCCTCCCCTATAAAAAACTGTATTACTTTATTTTTCTATTATAGGTCCCTGCCAATTCTACCTGCGCCAGAATATGTCCATCCATTGCCTGCTCAAGCTCTCCTTTCGTTGATCCTTCTTGAAGATCAAGCATCGTATCCAGCGCATACAGTCGAAATGAATATCGATGCTCTGCATCTGGTGGACAAGGTCCATGATATATTGTTTCCCCACCTGTGCCAGTACCATGCGTCCCGACAGGCTCTTCTCCCTCTGAGATATGAACAGTTGTTGGATCAATATTCCACACAAGCCAATGATTCCACACGTTGCCAGTAGGTTTCATGGCATCAGGATCGTCCATAATGAGTGCAAGACTTTTTGCCTCAGAGGGGACATCTGAAATCGTAAGGGGTGGACTGATATCCTGTCCATCACAAGTATATATTGCGGGGATACACATTTCATTGAAAAATGCAGACGACGTCAATTTCATAAAAGATGATAGTATAAATACAAGAGGGTGTACCCTCTTGTATCATAGCAATTATTTGTTTCGATGCAAGGCCTTCGTGTTTGCTCGTGGCGATCTCATGTTCTCGGCATCCTTGATACTATCCTGACATGCTTGCTTACAGGTATTATTCGTCTTCTCCATACAATCATCACAACCAATAAATAATTTGTTGCAATGTTTGTTCAAACAATTGCGATACTCGTCTGTATTTACACCACATCCTTCACAGTTGCCGAGGACGACCGCAGTATCGCTCGTATTGATAACAATAGCAAGTCGATCATCAAACGTAAAACATTTTCCTTCAAAAAATCCTTCATTCCCATACTTTTCTGCATACTTCACAATACCTCCTTCGAGGTGATACACGTTTTTTTTATTGAATCCGTACTTTACAAATAGTGCAGTTGCAGGTTCACAACGGATACCTCCAGTACAATACATGACAATTTTTTTGTCTTTGAACTGTTCGTAGTAGTCCATCGTATGTTTGATCTCTCTAAAATATTTTACTGGTGGCTTCACTGCATTTTTGAAATGCCCGATCGCCCATTCATAATCATTTCGCATGTCGATGATGACCATTTCTTCTCCACTTTTTAACCACTGATGAAACGTATCTCTATCAACATATGTTCCCCTATTACTCCAATCAATATCTTTGTGTGCTTCTGTCGTTATAATCTCATCTCGCACTTTGATAGACAATTTTAGAAATGGCATGATATCTGTATCGTGCTGTTTGAAATCTATGTTTTGAAATGTCTCATGCACATCCATGTAAGCACGATACAGTGTTATGCTTTCTGGCGATCCGCCGATATTTCCGTTGACACCATCTTTACTTATCAAAATACGACCCTTCAGCTGAAGTGCCTTACATACCTCGAGATGCTTTTTCAACTCTGACTCGGGATATTTGATTGGAACAATTTTATAATACAACAATGTTTGGTACATAGAAGCAAAACTATACCGAATTTGTCGTATATTTGTCAATGACATCAAGCAACTACTTGTCGGACTAGGCAGGCTCGAACTGCCGACCTCAGGACCCCCAGCCCTGCGCGCTAGCCAACTGCGCTATAGTCCGTCTTGGAAGGTTTTGCTACATGTTTTGTGACAAAAGTATATCGAAACCGAAAGAAAATACAAGCATTATGTTCAAAAAGACAAAACCCGACGGATGTCGGGTTTGTGTCTTCATGATCCTTGTATTGGACAGCGCTATCATCATCCCTGTGTATCAAGTGGGCAACCGCAGAGCAATGTCTCTGAACGAATCAGCAAACAAAGTCGATACTAGGTAACCCTAGGGAGATGTATAGAATGAGATAATGCTGTCCGAAGGATCGCTCTTAGTATAACGCGTACGTATCTCTTGTCAAGAAAGATACAAATTACATTGATCGTATGAACCACATCCAATAGCTTCATGTTGTTTGAGGTTGCTGAGATTTCTAACATTGTTGAAGGTGCCAACAAACGTTACAAACGTTATCAACTTTAAGAACATGAAGATATTGGAGGTGGGCGACGCAGTGAGAAGACGCCCGGACCAGTATGTTCTCGCAAGCGAGATGGTCCACGGCGCGGGAGAATGCCGTACCTTTTTCCGAGGTTCAGGACTTGGTGTTGGCCTTCTGCCTCTTCCGTCCTCTCTGGAGACGTGCCCAGTTCAGCCGCGCATCGGGATCCTCGAGCTTCGCCGGAGCCTTCTTCACAAGCTCAAGAAGCTCAAAGGGCTTGTTAGGATTTCCCGAACGATCAGATCGGACGAGCTTCCAGTACAAATCATCTGACACGGGAGTTCCTTCCCAAGTTCTGACCGTACACATGTGGCTTCCTCCTGATGAAGTCTAAAATGAATCACCGGCTCTCGGTGGTCATATCCAGACGGATGACTATGCAATGTATGTGCACACTCATCCATCTGGATATATGTTTCTTACTGCGTCGCAATATACGTTGTGTATCATGAAAAAACATGAACGACAACAATGTAAAAGAACAACTTTTTCCATCTGTCTGGTGTTGCGACGATATATCATCACAACAATTGACGTATGGAAATAAAACACCCCGCTCTTTTCTGAGTCGGGGTGTTGTATGTATGTGTGTGAATCGTTATCCTTTACAATCGCATTTTTCACATCCGCATCCATCTGCATACAACACCCCAGTCGGTGTAATAATGTTGAGATTGAGCCATGTAAATCGGCCAAACACAACATTCACCACGAGGAGGAGTTGCTTCTTGATACTTTGGATTGCGGTTTCTATGTAATGCATACTAATTAAAAGATTACGTGATATATTTCTATCGGTCAAATGAGTTATCCACACACGACTCTGCTAAAGCTGCGCCGTGCAGGATCACAAAAAAAAGCACGTACCATTTGGTACGTGCTATATGTAATATGTATTTCGTAATTATGCCCGTTCTTCATCAATATATACATGCATATAATCTGTCTTGTCGTATTCATAGAGATCTTCTTCTTTGAAAAATCGTACGACCTCTGACTTTGCCGTTTCTACTGAATCTGATGCATGGATTACATTGCACGCAACACTCATTGCGAAGTCTCCTCGAATAGAACCAGCTTCAGCTTCACGAGCTTTTGTGATACCGGTAATTTTTCGAACAGTGTTGACAACATCGAGACCTTCCCAGCATTGTACAATCGCAGGAGCACTCATCATAAATGCTTCTACACCAGGATAAAAAGGCTTGTCTGCAATGTGTGCGTAATGTTCACGAAGAATCACAGATTCAAGTCGAAGCATTCTCGTTCCAATAAGTTTCAATCCTTTTTGTTCAAATCGTGAAGTAATTTGACCAAACAACCCACGTTGAATTGCGTCTGGCTTGATAATCACGAGTGTTTTTTCTCTAATTCCTTCAAATTGCATACTTTTTCTTATTTATGTTGCCGAGAGTATAGATATACATGTCACTTTTGTCAATGGGGACGATGTGTATGGCCATATTACTATAGCTACAATTCATCAATACTCTTCAAAATACCACGTCGTTTTGGAGGTGCTTCTCCGTAGTCAGGATCTGGTACGTAGGTGATATCATCAACGTCATCGCTTGGATCATCAAAAATGCTCGTTTCTTCATGAAATCCTTCATGATGCACAAGGTCCCTCCCAATTTCTTCAATAAACATGCTTGGTCCAGACAATGAACTGGTAAAGCTGGCAAGAAGCGGATACGTCATGTACAAATATTTTTTTGCACGTGTCACAGCAACGTAAAAAAGGCGACGTTCTTCTTCAAGGCCATTTGTCTCTCTGAGCGATCGCTCGTGTGGAAACTTTCCTGCGGCAAGACCAATAACAAACACGACTTCCCACTCGAGCCCTTTTGCTTGGTGAATGGTAGAGAGAACCACTTTTTCTTCTTCATTTCCTCCCTGGGCTGTGGTCGCCTGATAACTTTCTTGCATGCTTGCTTCGGCGAGAAATGTAGAAAGGTCAGTTGCGCGCTCACCAAACACAGCAAGTTGTTCTATGTCTTGCAATCGCTCACGATAATCTGAATGTTCATTTTCCAGATATTCAGCATATTTTGATTCTGCTACCGCTCGGATCAGTCCAGACACGGTTTGGTCCGATGCCAAGAGATCTTGCCAGATAGCAAGAAAATCCATCCACCCTATCTGCGCTCGTGCTGGCAAAGAAGAACCAATGTGCGAAAGATTTTCTAATTCTTCCGACTGTCGAATCGTTCGGATAATCTTTTCAACCGTTACAGGACCGAGGCCAACCTGCATATTGAGTACGCGCGACCATGCCACGACATCATCTTTATTTGCAACAATTCTAAGATATGCCAACACATTTTTTATATGAGACCGTTCAAAAAATCTCACCCCGCCACGATAATCATACGGAATATCACGTTTCATGAGTTCCATTTCGAGTGCCTGAGAATGAAATGCTGCTCGAAAGAGCACAGCCATATGGTCGAATTGTATTCCTTCCTCACGGAATTGCAATATTTGCCCTGCAATAAATTCTGCCTCTTCTCGATCGTCAGCAAATGCATGCACTTCGGGACGCATAAAAGATTCTTTCGAACTCCGCAATGTTTTTTGATGTTGACGTGTATTATTTGCAATGACATCATTTGCAACGTCAAGAATATTTGGTGTGGACCGATAATTTGTTTCGAGTCGGAACATGTTTGCTCCGGGATATTGCACATCAAAATCAAGAATGTTTTGAATATCTGCCGCACGAAATGAATAAATACTTTGTGCATCATCACCAACAACGAGCACATTGTGATGCACAGCAGCAAATTGATTGATAATCGACGCTTGAATTTTATTCGTATCTTGATACTCATCGACAAGAATGTAGAGAAATTGATTGGCAAATGTTTGTTTAACAGAAGGCTCTTTGAGAAGGAGTAAATAAAGATTGACGAGTAAGTCATCGAAATCCATTGCATTTGCATCGATCTTTCGCTTCCGATATTCTTCTGCAATGCGTGTGATGACGTCTGCAATGTCGAGCCAATTCGGATGTTTGAGATCTAGTACATCCGCTATGGTGGTTTCTGCATTTCTGGCGTAAGAAATAATAGATTGCAACACTTTTGGTGACGGAAACCGTCGTTCATTTCTATTGATACCCTCCACCTTGAGACACAGTTTGAGAATATCGAGACTATCTCCAGAATCTAAAATAGTAAAGTTTGATTTATACCCCAGGAGGGGAGCATATTTTTTTAATATTCTATAGGAAATATGATGGAATGTTCCAGCCCATGGCAATTTCATTCCAGCTCCACTTGCTGCCGCCACTCGCTCCATCATTTCTTTTGACGCTTTATTGGTAAATGTAACGAGCAAAATGCGTTCAGGCTCAATGCCTTGCTCTAATAAATATGCAACACGATACGTAATAGTGCGTGTTTTTCCACTCCCTGCGCCAGCGAGTACGAGACATGGTCCATCTCCATGAAGCACGACTTGTTGTTGTTCTTCATTAAGCTCTTGTATATTCATAGTGTAATCATGATAGCGGAGTTTGGCAGAAATATCAAAGAAAGGCTGCGTCGTGCTACAACCGTTCTACAACAAGTACTACAGCATCGCCATGTTCAACATCTCCCCCGTTCCAATCATGAATACTACTCATCAAATTATCATATGTGTAAAAAAATTCTTTTCCATTTCTCGTTCCAGGATCATTCGTAATAAACCCATCTTGATTGTACCCACGAATAATCAATGCATGATATTCCGGTCCACCTTCACGAAAGTTTGGATTCTCGAGTAACTTCCCATATGCAACAACCAACACAGGATTTCCTGCTGCAAGGGTTTGTTTGATTCCTTCTATCGACGGTTCTTTTTGTATATGAAATGAAAATGAATTTCCCATGTACCACTCTGACACTTTCTGAACATCTACGAGAGGAATACTATACCCCCACGATTTTTGTTCTTCCCATGCCACCATTTTTAATAATTCGTCTTTTGCAAAAAGTGGACTCAAAGTATATCCCTTGTAATATGCATCAAGCATAAGAATCGCCGCTTCTTCACATGCGTCTTGCCACGGCTGATCCCAATTTGCTTCGGGTGCCTGCGATGTGAAAGGAACAGAAAGATTGATTGTTGGAGAAAGAACGATTGGTGTGCTGACACTATCTAGTGGAACATCAATGGTTGATGTAGTTGAGGAAGTACTCTGTTCTACTACATTATCTGTAATTTCTAATTTCGTATTTATATGTTCCACCTTGGTAGCAACATAAAATACTGAAATATCTTTTTCCTCTTTGTATGTTGGATACCACAAATATGCAATACTCAACATAAGAAAAATATTGAAAAATATGAGAAATGTATTTATTTTTGAAAAAGCCTGTTTCATATAGAGAAAAGGGCCACCCGAAAGTAGCCCATCCCTTCCTTCTTCATCAAAAACCGTACGTGATCTTTCCACCACCCGCCAGGACAATGTGACCCATGGGGAAATATCCAGCAGGAGACCAACGAGAAGCTCTCACCACTTCGTGCAACACGCTGTAATCGCTACGATCAGCGAAGAGCATGTGCCACGCTCGCATCTGAGGCGCCTTGAAAGTCCAGGGCTCAAATGGAGGATGATCGCGTCGGTATCGGTAGGTAAACGTTTCTTCTCCCCCTTGCCACGCTGCATGGAGCGTGGCAGACCTGACTACTCCGTGATTGAAACGCTTCTTGATGAGAAGAATAGCAATCTCGAACGGGGTTCGGTCCGCAAAAAGCGTATGCCAGGCCTCATGAAACCGACGCTCAAGGAGCACAACGTTGTCAGGCTGTGGCATCCCTTTTATGCATCGGAAACGAGGCACTTTGTGGTGTCTCGTCATCTGCTTTGGGCTACTCGATCTCGTGGATCCCATGTAGTACTCCTCCTGCGATGAAGACACCTGTATCTACTGTACAGCACCATTGATAAAATGGTCAAACTTTGCTAGGATGCATGTCACACATTATCTATGTTTTTTGAAATAACTTCACAATCTAGCAAAACAAAAGCACGCACCGGCGTCATACATACAGATCATGGTGATATTGAGACACCCTGCTTTATGCCAGTCGGCACACAGGCAACAGTAAAAACACTAGATTCTCAAGATCTTGAGGTACTTGACCCAGAAATTATTTTGGCAAATACATACCACCTACATCTCAGACCTGGTGAAGATCTGATTGCCTCGTTTGGCGGTCTACACAAGTTTATGAATTGGCATGGACCGATTCTGACTGACTCTGGTGGATTTCAAGTATTTTCTCTTGCACAGGGAAAAAATTCTGAGGAAGGAAACGAACATACAAAACTTGTAAAAATCGATGACGACGGCGTCACATTTCGTTCTCATATTGATGGCAGTGAACATCGATTTACGGCAGAAGTTGCAATTGATATACAACACAAACTCGGCGCAGACATTATCATGGCATGGGATGAATGCACGCCCGATGATGCAGATGAGGCATACGCGCGACAGGCTTTGGATAGAACGCATACGTGGGCAGAACGATCTCTATCGCATCATCAACAAACTGAAAACAATGATAAAAAACAATTTCTTTTTGGTATTGTCCAAGGCGCACAACACAAAGAACTTCGAGAAGAATCAGCTCGCGTTATTTCTGCAATGGATTTTGACGGCATTGCTATTGGTGGCGAATCGATCGGCTACAATATGCAAGCAACAAAAGAAATTTTGTCGTGGGTCATGCCGATCATTCCAGAAAATAAACCACACTACACCATGGGTGTTGGATATTCACCAACAGATTTGTTTGAGGTTGTAGAAGCAGGCATCGATATGTTTGACTGTGTCGCACCAACACGCATTGCTCGCAATGGTGCACTGTATGTTTCTCCAGAAGTAAAAGAACACGATAAAAAATATACGATAACAATCACACGTGCGGATTATCGAGAAGACAAAAATCCTATCGATCCATCTTGCACGTGCCAAACGTGTAAAAACTACTCACGTGCATACATTCATCACTTATTCAGAGCCGGAGAAATGCTCGCCTATCGTCTAGCGACGATTCACAATGTCCATTTTCTTCTCGAAATCATGCGACAGATGCGTACGGCAATAAAAGAAGACAAATTTTTGGAGATGAAAAAAGAGTGGATTTCTTAATTGAAAAAGAAAGCAGAAAAATGCATCAACTTGCATTTTTTTGCTTTTTATAGCAATATGCCGGCAGCGTTACTCCTAGAAAAAGGATTCCGGATTGCGACGCCTATTCGGCGTGGTATCGACTGGTGCCTTCGAACGGAGTTCAATGACCCAAGTTCATGCAAGGTTGATTGTCTTCCGTGACTCCTACGGAAACGTCACCAAGCTGAAATGGATCGGACCTCCTCCAACAACCCCTTCAATAAAAGGAAAGAGGAAAGATGCCTAAACCGCGAAGGATCATCGTTGGTATACAATACTCCCACAGCGGGATCTTCCCGCCGGAGTATGTCATCGGAGAAGGGGAAGAAAAGCCTCGCTTCAGCCCCTGGGGAAACAACGTCCCCATGATGCCTCGTCGTGACACGACGAGCTCGAAGAAATTCTCCTCCCACCAACATGCTCGCCGTCCCACGGGCTGGCGCAAGCGGCGGTAAGACTTCGCCCGTCCACACTCGTCACAGCGCGCCCCGAACTGAGGGGCGCGCTGTGACTCCCTCAACTTTTTTCAAAAAAACTTTTGGACAAAAAATAGAGGCATATACCTCTATTTTTCATATATTACTGTACAATTACGCAGATTCTTGAACATTGGGTAGATCTCTTCTTCTCGGTACACCTTTATTAGGTGGTTGTTTTCCACGATCAAAGGCATCTCCCTTCACGAAACCGTCTTGCATTGCTCCCAATCTATGCAGTCCCATTTTGCCGCCGTGAGATTCTTCTGCGTCTTCTGGTTTCTGATCTTCGCCAACATCTTCAATATCCATATCATCATCTTCCTCACCCATAACAGGTGCATCATGACGAGAGGTTTCTCCATTTTCGAATTCATCACCGGCTTTTTTGGCTTCTTTTGCCAACAATGCTTCTTCTGGATTTAATCCATGTGGATCTGCCACCTTTTCAATAGGAACATACCCCTTTGGTCGATCGTCTTCTTCATTGTCTTCCATAGGAGTCCACCTTCCCATGTCTGTGTGTGCTGTATGACCTGGTTCCATACAATGTTTATTTAATAAATAATCATCGCATCTCCAAAACTAAAAAATCTATAGCGTTGTGATACGGCCTCCTCATAACAGCGTAACATAAACTCACGATCTCCTGCAAACGCACTCACGAGCATGAGAAGTGTAGATTTTGGGAGATGAAAATTAGTAATCAACACATCAACAATTTGAAATGTGAATCCTGGTAAGATAAACATATTAATGTCTCCTTCATATGCATTCACTCGTCCCCCACTGCCAAACTGTGCAACACCTTCCAGCGTTCTGACACTCGTTGTTCCTACAGCAACGATTCTTCGGCCTTCTTGTTTTGCAGTATTTATTTTTTCTGCATTCTCTTCCGTAATCTCTACCCACTCGCCATGCATGATATGATCTTCCACATCTTCTGACTTCACAGGAAGAAATGTCCCAAGACCAACATGAAGTGTCACTTCTGCAAAGTCTACACCTTTTTTCTTTAGCGCTTCGATAACACGTGGCGTGAAATGAAATCCTGCAGTTGGTGCTGCGACAGATCCTTCTTCTTTTGCATAGACTGTCTGATAGAATTCAAATTGCTCTGGTTCATCCTTTACATACGGAGGAATAGGAATATGCCCATGCTGATTTGCTTTTCGTCTCACAGTCGCAGCATTGTATGGAAACTGTACAAGAACTGTTCCATTTTCTTCCTTAAGCATGACATTACAATAAAAATCTTCTGCAAAAGAAATAGTCATGCCAGGCAACACATGCTTTCCTGGTTTTGCAAGTACTTTCCAAACACCGACATTTTCCATAGGACGGACGAGAAAAATTTCTACGTCTCTCATGTGGTTTACAAGATCTCTGCCTGTACGAGAATGCATTTTTCCGAGCAGACGTGCTTTGAATACTTTTGAATTGTTCCAGACAAGCACATCTCCTTTTTTAAAATAGTCAACAACGTCAGAAAATATTTTGTGTTCACATAGTTTTTTTTCTCTATTGATAACCATAAGACGAGAGCTGTCTCGAGGTACAACAGACCGTTGTGCAATCAACTCTTTTGGCAAGATGTAGTCAAAGTCTACTGTTTTCATATCTGTGGTTGGGTCTGCTTATTGCTGTGTTCTTTTGTATGAGCAAAGAGATCCAATAAAATTTTCATCAAAACTAGCATCACCAATGCAAAGACAGGCGCGCCAAGTGCAGAAATCACGATACCCCCAAGTAAAATAGTAACATGCATAATCACAACTCGTTTGTATGGCTGTATCATAAGTTCTTGTGGAGAATACTGTTCATATTCTTTTTTTCCAATATAGTTGACCAAAAATGATATGAGATGACTTATGAACAAACTGACAAATGAAAACAGTATTCCTTTCCCCAAATTTTCGCCAAGCGTTTGAAAAGGTCCATGTTCGACAAACACAATGATAAGAAAAATAAAATGACCGAGCATAAACATACCAAAATGAAAAGGAAAGAAAAAAAGTAACACAATTTTTATTGCTCTTCCTGGCTGGATATGTGTATTTGGTAGTTTTTTTGCTGTTGTCAATTCTTCCGGATCTATTTTTTTTGAAAGAAATATTTTCCAAAACGTAAAAAATCCAATCACCGCTGTCTCTGCCCAAAATAAAAACAAAATTTCTATCAAACTCCACGACAAAAACAGCACACCAAACAATGGAATGAGATTTACAACAATGAGTGAATACGTTGAAATCGAACGATTATTTTTCATAGATTCTCTCTATTACGTAGCATACGCATCTTGTACTGCTTTTGCTACAACCTCAGCAATCCCTTTTTCAAAGGGACCTGGAATAATATACTCGGCAGTGGGCTCTGCGACAGCATCTGCCAACGCACGAGCCGCCGCGAGCTTCATATCGTTCGTAACATTTGGGATGCGCGCATCGAGAAGTCCACGAAATACGCCTGGAAATGCAAGGACATTATTAATTTGATTTGGAAAATCGCTTCTCCCTGTGGCCACCACAGCTGCTCCAGCCTCTTTTGCAATGTCCGGAAGAATTTCTGGATCTGGATTTGCCATGGCAAAAATAATTGAATCTGGTGCCATGGACTTGATCATCTCTGGCGTCACGAGATTTGGCTTACTCACGCCTACAAAAACATCTGCACCTTTCAAAGCATCTTCTAATGAACCTGTTCGTTTTTCTCTGTTTGTTTGTGTTGCGAGTGCTATTTTTACATCATTCAAGTCCTCACGTCCCTCATAGATCAACCCTTTTGAATCGACAAGAAAAACATCTTTGACTCCTGCAAGAAGAAGTAATTTTGTAATCGCAACTCCAGCAGCACCAACACCACTCATTGTGACTGTAATTTCATTAATGTTCTTACCAACAACCTTCAGTGCATTGTACAGTCCCGCGAGTACAACAATCGCAGTACCATGTTGATCATCATGAAAGACAGGGATGTTGAGTGCTTTCTGTAAACGTTCTTCTATTTCAAAACACCGCGGTGCTGATATATCTTCGAGATTAATACCCCCAAACATTGGGGCAATGCGAATAACGGTTTCAATAATCTCTTCGGTATCTTGTGTATCGAGCGCAATAGGAAATGCATCAACATCGGCAAATTGTTTGAAAAGAATCGCCTTTCCTTCCATCACAGGTAGACTCGCTGCTGGTCCGATATTCCCAAGTCCGAGAACAGCACTTCCATCTGTCACCACAGCAACCATGTTATTTTTTCTCGTGAGTTCATAGACTTGTGTAGGGTCCTCGACAATCGCAAGACACGCTTGTGCCACACCAGGTGTATAGGCAAGTGAAAGATCTTCTCTATTCATAATCGGTGCACGCGAGATGACTTCTATTTTTCCTCTGAGTTGTTTGTGGAATTGCAATGAATCCATATATATTTTTAGCGTAAATATGTGGCACTATTGGCATTTTGCTGATCAAGTGTTTTTGCATACTTCACTTCTCCGGTGTCTAACGTGGTGAGAAAATACCAATTCGTATTTTTTTCTGGATAGATGGCTGCCATAATAGCACCAACGGACGGGTTGCTAATTGGACCAGGTGGCAATCCAGGATATTTATATGTGTTCCATAAGGAATCCACCTCTCGTGCATTCTTGGTGGTAAATACACTTCCTTCTGTACCGGTAATATAGTGAACGGTCGAATCAGCTTGAAGTGCCATACCAATATTATACCGACGCCAAAAAAGATCTGATACCAAACGTCGATCTTCTGGCGTTCTCACTTCTCTTTCCAAAATACTTGCCATGGTGAGAATCTCATGCACAGTTTTCCCCTGCACGTTGGTATCTGCTAGCATCTGATCAGTAAACTGATCAGCTCTGCCGTGAACAAGTTTCCCGACAATATCATCTACACTTGCACTTTCAAAAATACGATATGTATCTGGACGCAGATATCCTTCAAGATTTGCATCCTTTGATTTTGAATCAAACTGTGGGACATCACTCATGTCGTACGTACTTGGACGTTCATTCAGTGGTGTGCCGACAGCACGATAAAAATCTTCTGCTGAAGCAATGCCCTCTTTTTCAAAATACTCAGCAATTTGCCGTATATCCCAACCAGGTAATAACGTAATTTCTCGTTCTTTTCTCCCCTGAGGATTCGCTAATTCCATAGCAACATGTGCAATGGAGTGTGGGGGAACAAACGTAATATCACCATGCTGAATTTTTGTATCCATGTTTTTCCATACAAGATATCGAACAAGGATGTTACTCGACGGGACAATACCCTGTTCTTCAAGAAGAACCGCGATTTCCCTCACAGACAAACCGGATGGTATTGATATTACTTTTGTGTCAGTTTCAATCCCAATAGCGGTGTAGATATTTCGATAGAAAAGAAACCCTCCAAAGAGGAGGATGCCGACTACGATGAGAAGTAATTTCTTTTTCATATGATTATGCGCGAATGACATGCCAATTGTTTCGCGCCCACTCGAGACGCTCTGGAACACCGACATCTACCCAAGGACTCTCTGATTCATAGACATACAAATTTTTCATATTTGGAAAAACATCGTATTCGATACTAAACGTATCAACCGTAGGAAAATGTTTTTTTGCATGTGGCGTAAACAAATAAATTCCTCCATTGATATATCCTGGTGTATGAATGCCTTCTTTTTCTTTGAATGCATTGAGGTGTCCAGAGTCATCGTATTCCAACGTTCCATAGCTCGAGGCATTGTCGACACGCGTACCAAGAAGCATACCTTCACTCTCCTGGTCGACTCGAGATACCATATCCACAAGATCAATATTCGTCAAAATATCTCCATTCAAAATAAGTGTCACATCATCTGGAGATGACACATGGTTCATCGCGTGCTTGATAGCACCTCCTGTGCCAAGTTTTTTTTCTTCCACTACATGGATCAAATTCATGCCATGACGCTGCTCTCCTACTTCTTTTTTGAGAACATCAGAAAGATGCCCTGCCGCGAGTACAACTTCAGACACGCCCAATGTTTTGAGCATATCGAGCTGCCAATCAAGAACAGTTTTGTCACCGATCGACAGAAGGATTTTTGGAATTGTCTTGGTAATATCACCAAGACGGGTGGAGAGACCTCCACAAAGAATAATAGCATTCATAGTAAGACTATTGTACGAAAGGAAAGGCAAATGGTCAACCTATGAATAACATCTGCTGTATCACAAGAGCCACGGTACTGCCAACAACGATTCCAGCAATAATATCTCTCGGATAGTGCACACCTACCCAGACACGACTGACAGCGACAAGCACCGCACATACCATAAAGATACTCCGTATCGATCCAGTGAGTGTTAGCAAGGCTCCATAGGCTAAAATAGTAGCACCAATAGCATGATCAGACGGAAACGATTTCCATGTCCCCCATGTACGAATCAATACGTGTATATCAGGAAACTGACGAATCGGTCGTGGATGTGGAAACAGCCAAGCAATAAGATAGCTGAAAAAAAATGAACAAAGAAACATAGTCCCGAATACAACACACCACACAATAAAAAAACCAGCGCGCCACCTGTTGTCGTACAAAAAAAATAGGAAAAGAAATAGGGAGAGTATCCAAATTAAATATTTAGCCGAAAAAATCATCGTGAGATCAACAACTGACCATCTTCCTACTAGGCTATTTATCTTCAAAAACAATTTGCTTGTCCACGGCTGATTCATAAAACCTTTTTTGCTAGTTGAAAAAGTTTGTATGACAAAGACTTGAGCGGAATTTCACACGCGTCTGGATATGATACAGTCATGCCACCAAAACCAGCTTTAAATCTCGTCACGTTGTGTAATCTATCTGATTCATCCCATGTGTATGTGTGAAATGTATTCCCTTCTTTTTTTGGCGCAGCCACACCCCACACATCATATTTTTGTATACCTTGTTTCTTTGCCCAGAGCAACGACTGCCATTGCAACAAATAGGGTGCCATGACATTACGATATTCATTTGACGAAGCACCATGGAGATATGTCATGCGATCGCTATGTACGATATAAATATTTGATGCAAGTGGTTTTCCTTCGTACCATGCCGTGAATTGGTGTACGATAGACATTTCCAACATCGCTGTATAGTATGCCTTCTCATGACTTTTGAAGGTATCTCTCTCTGTTGTTTCATTATTAAGCTGCCAAAAAATATCTATGTTTTTTTCTTCACGAATTTCCACTCTTTTTTTTTCTGCAAGACGAATATTGTAACGTGTCTTGCTGTGCATGTTTTTGAGAAGTACATCTTCTGATTGTGTGAGATCAAAGACCAGTGTGTGTTGCGGTTGACGACAACGAATCTTAAAATTTCGAATTTCTAATTTCAAAATTGTATTTGTTGGTTCTATACGTGCAAAAAGGAATCCTTTCTTTTTTGCATAATCAGAAATTTCTAATTTCCAATTTTTTATATCACAACGTGGAAAATAAATGTATTTCAACCCAAGTGGTAATCGATGCACAAATCCCTGCACATATTCTCCACCAACCAACAGTCGCAGAGGCTCATGACCTACAGCACACTGAAATTCCCCCCATTCCCAAGATTGGAGGAATTCCTGTGTCTGTGGCTTCCAGTCAGCCTTTTGGGTAATTGCTTGTATAGCCATATCTCCATTGTACCTGAAAAGTACCAAAAACCGCAAAGCAAAGCTATACACTTGATCTTTTTCCCTTTCTATGCTATAGTCTTTTGGCTTTATCCATGCAATCTCTTTGATTTTTTGCTATACTATATTTTATATGGCACATCCAAAAACAAAAACATCGAAACCACGTCAACGTGCACGACGATCACACCACGCCCTCAAACCAATAAAAGTTCTCGTAGACGAAGACGGCAACCCACATCTTCCCCATCATGCAAGTCCAGTGACAGGAAAGTACAAAGGGAAACAAGCAGTAGATGTTGAAAAACGAACTACACGACGTATCCGACGTGTCAAAAAAGCTAGCTAATACTCTCGCAGTACGCTTGCCAACACACTAACCGCTTCTTCCATGTCACACCGACATCTCGCACGATCAATCGTCATGCAAGTCCTATATCAATGGGACTTCAAAGGAAGACCTACAGCAGGAATTCCAGCAATCGTCGATCAGCAGATCGAAGAGTTTGGTGTCGGACTTGAAAAAGAAATAGAGTTTGTCAAGAACACCGTTGATGGTGTTCTTGTTCATTTAAAGGACATCGATAAAAAAATAGAAGAACATGCACCAAACTGGTCACTCGAACAAATGGCAATTGTTGACCGAAATATTCTGCGCATTGGAGTATACGAACTATATTTCAACAGCGAGATCCCAGCAAAAGTTGCTATCAATGAAGCGATCGAAATTGCAAAATCATACGGTGGACAATCATCAGGAAAATTTGTCAACGGTATCCTCGGCGCAATGTTCAAAGAAGTAGAAGAAAATAATACACAGTGAACAAAAAGCAATGCATATATATCATTCACCCTTTCGTTTCACATAATCTCTTCTCCATATAAGAGCTGATGTGAGTCGGAACGGATAGCTATCATTCTATGCCCGTCCCACAATACGAAGAGCACAACTTCAAACAACTCGAAGACTCTCTCGGCATTGTCTTCAACAATAAAGACATGCTCGTCCAAGCACTCGTGCACCGGTCTTTCTTGAATGAAAATAGAGACTTCCCTCTTGCGCACAATGAACGTCTTGAGTTTCTTGGCGATGCGGTACTTGAATTGATTGTTACTGAATTTTTATTTGCAAATTATTTGAATCCGGAAGGAGAACTCACCAACTGGCGAGCAGCACTGGTCAATGGAAAAAATTGTGCTCTTGTCGGCAATGAGATTGGTATAGAACCATATCTCTTTCTGAGTCGTGGAGAATCACAAGACAGTAATAGTAAAGCGCGTGAATATATCCTCGCCAACGCAGTAGAAGCTGTCATCGGTGCTATTTATCTTGATCAAGGATGGGAAATGGCAAAGCAATTTGTTCTCCGTTGGATCGTGAGCAAACTTGGAGAAGTCCTCGACCTAGGACTATGGATGGATCCAAAATCAAGATTTCAAGAATCTGCACAAGATATTGTTGGTGTTACCCCAACCTATAAAGTCATGCGAGAAGATGGCCCTGATCATGCAAAGCAATTTGTTGTGGGTGTGTATCTCGAAAAAGAAAAAATTGCAGAAGGTGAAGGTGGCAGTAAACAAGAAGCGCAAGTCGCCGCAGCAGAAGCAGCCCTTGCAAAAAAAAAATGGAAAGGGCCAAAAACAGAGATTCTTGAAAGAAGTGTGAGTGATCCGATTGGGTAATTTTACATAGCATATAACAAATAGCGAATAGCAGATGATAAAAATATTCTAGTAGTGCATAGAATATTTTTTATTGACAAAACTACTGATATTTGTTATTATCCGTCTTGCATTTATATGCGCTCATAGCTCAGCTGGTAGAGCAGTTGGCTCTTAACCAAACGGTCGGGGGTTCGAATCCCTCTGGGCGCACACAGTATTTTTCTCCCCATGGTAGGGGGAGTTAGAGGGGGTTACGGAGAAGCAATCTCATGCTAATCTATAACCTCACCTAACCTGACCTACCAAGTAAGAAATTTCTTCTGCTCCTGTAGTTAAATGGATATAACAGCGGTCTTCGGAACCGCGGTTGGGGGTTCGATTCCCTCCGGGAGCACAAAAAAAATAGACTAAATAGTCTATTTTTTTATTACATCAATCAAACACTACAATCCCACTTCATTCCCTATCAACAGTATCTGCTTGCCAGTAACTTCATCAATTGCTGTCACACGTACTTTTGACGTAAGTTGCGTCTGCGATGGATTTGCTTGGTTGAGTGTGATAGGAAATTGCAATGCCAAAACATCCACAGACAATGGCATACTGTCCACCTTCCATGTCAATTTCTTTTCAGCTTTGTTATATACAATTTCTCCAGCAGGCACTACGGCAGCATCCTGAGAGAATGCAATCTCGCCATAGAGATCGACTTCGGCTTCGATATCCTTGAGTGCATGAAATGTATTACCAATGAGCCAGGTAATCGTATGAGTACTTTCATCAATCTCATCACGAACATCAAACGTTGTGTCAGAATTTAAGGTAAGTACGAGAGGTACAGCAGCAGCAGCAGTTTCTTCTCCGCTCGCAATAGTATATTGTGCATCGCCAGCAAGAGCGATCTCGTATGATTCGTATGAAGCAAGATCTATATCATCACCAGACTTAATAGGAATCGATACATCGATCGTCACCTGATCACCTGCCTTGATCTCTCGAAGATCGCGAAGCTGGCCACTACTCCATGTGATCTGCCCACGCCGAACAGTATCTGATAACTGTTCTCCGACAATACTTCCATCGGCAGCATCCTCGAGTGATGGCCAGTCCATAATACTTCGCCCTTTCGAGGACGGCGCATCAAACATGAGTCTTACACGAACATTCTTGAGCGATTCTTCTGTATTATTTTTTACCACGATAGTTGCATTCACATGCTCTCCTGGCTGAACAGTAATATCCTGCTGACTCCCATTGGCAACGAGAGATATGGAAAGTTGTTGATCTTCTATAGCGAGTTCTTTTTCTGCGATGGCAAGTGTGTAGGCGTCACTGCGAGACTGACCATCTTGCCACCCAACGAGACGCACGTTGACCATAAGTGAACCCTCTCCTCCAGCAAATGCTCCAGTAATAGTATAACTTGTACTGGTAACATGTTCGTCAACATTTTCAATTAACCACAATCGTTCGCTCAACGTTGCACCTTCCTTTGGCACCATCTTTTGTGTGACAAAGGCGACATCAGGTTCAAATACCAAGGCAAGATGTGAAGGCAATGTACCCCCTCCTGCTTCAAGGTCTGGGGACACTTCCATAGTAAATGATGTCGCCACTCCTTGCGATATTTGCTTTGGCCCACTCATCGTCAATCGCACAGGAGCACCTGAAATAGTAGTTTCTTGAGTCGCAACTTTTTGGAAAATTGAACTAAAATTACTTGGCGTATAATTGAGGAATACACGAAATGATTGGCGCTCATCAATATCACCATATAATTTTCCAATAATATCGATATACTCACCATCTTCTTTTTCGAGAGGACCAAGCGTCCAGATATTATTTGTTTCTACATCCGGCTCACGACTTGATGATTCAAACACAAATCCCGCAGGATAGCGAAGTTCTAATACAGCATTATCAAGTGGTATTTCTTGAGCATTTTTAAATCGGACACGATACGTCACTTCTTCCCCAAATCCAACATGTTCTTCTCCTCCAATAGAGAGAATAACATCGTTTTCTACAAACGTTCCAGAGGGGTGATACAAATATGTATACCCATACCAACCAGCTCCACCCAAAAAGGCAAGAACAGAAACAAGAGTGAGCAGCGCACGCATGACATGCCCACCTTTTTGTTTTTCAAATGTGTGCATATCTGGCAAACTTCCATCTTCATTCTCATAAATCTGAGCAAGTTCTTTTTCCATTTTTTTGGTCTGATCTGTTTCCTCATCCAACTTTTTTGTATCATCAACATCTTCCTCATGCGCATCTTCTTTTTCCTCTTCTTTGTCCGATGTCGCAACTTTTTTCTCTGTAGCCTCCTTTTCATTGTGATTCAATTCATCAGCAGCTTCTTCTGCAGTCATATCAGAAAGATCAATGATTTCCACATCATCACTTAATTCCTCAAGATCTTTCTTCACAAATTCATGTGTAGGAGCATTTTTTTTTGATTTTAATTTTAATTTTTTTGCCATATAACAAATGTTGACATGAAGTATATCACAAATACCTATGTTTGTGTCTCAAAAGCAACACCGTAAACACGATCCGTAGATAGATCAGTCTGGATAGTCGCGCCTAAAGAAGTAAAATCAATAGCATCATCGCTTTTCCATTTTGGTATCCACGAAGCTGGATAGCGTATATCAAACCTAAATGAACTTTCTACGCCAGATTGCTTTTGAATAAATAATGAATACCGAGATACAGCATCAGGTCCATGCGAAAGAAACGAAGAAAGTGGATGTTGTTGAGATTGTTTTGTATCAACTACAGAAAATGGCAAACGATAGGTCACCCACACTTCCTGAGATTCCCCAGCAGGGACAATCATCCAATTGCCAAATGATGTTTTTCCGAATTCATTTGTTATTCTCGTGCCAGTATTTCTATGTATACCTACCTCATGTTCGATACGAGCCAAATCAGGATCTTTGGTATACCATTCTTCTGGTACATGAAATGCTTCTTCTGGTGGATAGGTAAATCCTCCTGCATCCAAAAGTACAGATCCTTCGGGAACATAAATACGCGTATACGTAATATTTGATGCTCCGTAATGAACTTCACTGGGATCCCCAGTATGCGTTCGCCTGACAAGCACTTTTTCAACAACAGATCCATCTTCTTGCACTTCAGCAATCTGCTCTATATCCTGAACGATACGTGCATCTGATTTTTCTCCCTGCACATTCGTTGCAACGACAGCCAGGTAATCTTGACGAGGTGAAGTCTTCACTACACTTCCTGTCCATCCAAACGATGTAAGTCGTGCTTGTGACGCAGGCTCTTTGAGTGAGACTTGAATTTCTTTTTGGGAAAGTGCCTCATGTAATTCTCCCAGCAAAGCAAGGAGCTGTTGTGGCTTGATATCCTGCATAGCATTGAGCATTTGATCCAGTACTGCTGTCAAAATTTCTTTTGGTGCTTCGTCTTCGGCATGTCCATCTTCCACATAGGATTGCAATGTCGGTAGCACAGTATCAGCATCAAGAAGCATATTATATTCAGACGCTTTGACTGGGCCTATCACACGTAACAGACGCTCGATAACAGACGCATTGACCGCGATCGTCCCGTCAAACGTTGTTCCCTCGGCACTCTCGACAAACTGTTCAGCTTTTCGCGCAGTAGTCGGAAAATCAAAAAACCAATTGACATCCTGAAATTCCCATCGTCCGTTTACAAGTTGCAGAGGTATTGGTGGAACGAGATATACATCAAGCTGCCCCTGAATATCATAACTTCCCCCACCAGGAATCGTAATATTTTTAATTTCTCCTTTTTGTGTATCTACCATAGCAAAACTTCCAATAAAACCACCTGTTGGTCTGATCTCATTATTATTTTGAAAAAGAACAAGCAAACGACGAAAATCTGAACCTCCAAAGACATCGTATACTACACGTGACAAGTCAGTCATATCTCCAAGGTCGTCAACAAGAGCGCTATACAGGAGTAAAAATTCTTTATAGAGTTTTTGCTGATCTGCAGGAAGCACCGATGGATTAACAGAGACGAGAGAACGCTGTGCTTCTCTATACTGTGGCAAAGCCTGCTGTAGATGATTGGTGATAATAGCGAGTCGTTCCGTCATAGGAATATCTTCTGCATGCTCTGCATCATCAAGACCTTTTATCACATACGTATTGGCGAGTGCTATTTGTTGCCCGGCAGAAAGTATTGCACGTCGACTCGTAATGTGGTCACCCAAGATCGGTATATTACTCAATATGTTGGTAAGGACACGATGATCTTTTTCCACAAATTGTTCAACTGTAGCGAACTGTGACAGCGCATCTTGGAGTGTCCGCTGCGCGGTTTCAGTGTCTGCTTGAAGCGCAGCCGTCGTGGACTCTTGTAAAGAAACAAATGCGCCAGTACTTGCATAGATAACTGTTTGACTGTCCTCACGAATGTTTTGATACGTCGTGAACACGGGAATGGGAAGTAATGCCAATAAAGCAACAGCAAAAACAATCGGCATGGCACGACGCGATGACCGTGTTGGCAATCTGAGTGCTGGGAACGATATGTGAAATGAAGGCAATTTCAATGTTGGCACACGGAAAGAAGATCGTACTTTTTTTTGTGGAAGAGAAACAGCAGAAATTTGCGGTATGACAACTTCTTTTTTGTTATTCGCAGTAACAATTTTTGATGCTCGAATTGTCGCGGCAAAATCTATAGTCTCACGTCCCACAATAGTACTAATTTTTTCACGAAACGATTGGATGGACTCCAGGCTTGGCTCCCTATTCTTCTGCGTGGAAAGATCGACAACATGAGCAGATGCAGGGAGAGATGAGCCAAATCGTACAGGCACATAATGATGCTTGCTTTTGACAGGAGTGGTAAATTTTGATGATTTCTTTTGACTTTTTTTGGTAGTATTTTTTGAAGATAAAATATCAGTATGCTGACGTTCTGAAAGATTCGCTTGTACGGTTGGTGTTGATTTTTTTTCAACCAAAGAACAACGGCGTTTATTGTGCCCAGCCTTATCACATCCGGAACATGTTTGAACTGTCCTACTTCGTTTACGTGCCATGGGAGAAGTTTGTCAATATTGCTCTGAGTATAGCACAAAAATACAAAACAGTGGATGTATATATCCACTGTTTTGTATTCCAAAAAAAATTTTATGTCATTGTCGTAATATATGTTTGAAATGTACGCTGTGCTAACTCATTCCATGAATACCTAATGGTTTCATCTTTTGCGTTTTTTCGCAGTAGATAGCGCATTTCATCATTTCCTGTTCCCTCTTCCAATGCTCGCACAATATCATAAATATCTGTGGTTTCAAAATATAATGCTGCATTTCCAAGTATCTCAGGCAAACAACTTGCGCCTGACGAAATCACTGGTATACCATAGGTCATTGCTTCAAGTGGTGGTAGCCCAAATCCTTCATACAAAGAAGGAAACACATACAGATGTGCATACATATATAACGCAGCCAATTGCGAGTCATCGACAAACCCCGTAAACACGATCGAACCACATCCACGCGCCCTGTCTTTCAAGGTTTCGTACCATGAAGATTCCTTGCCAGCCAATACCAATTGATATGTAGGATGCTCTCGAGAAAATATTTTCCAGGCGTCAATGAGTGTTCCTATATTTTTATGTGGATAGGCATTTCCAACATACAAAACATATGGTTTTTCTATATAGAAATTTTTTAATAGTGTTTGAGCATTTTGCTCCATCAATTTTACATTCTCAAATGAGGCCTGATATGTCACAGAAATTTTTTCTTGTGAAACATGGAGTGTATTTACAATATCACGTTTTGTAAATTCACTCGTCGCAAAAATATGTCTTGCTCGTTTTACCGTACTCCTGACAATATATCGATGGAGTCTATCCTTGATCACATACATGAGAGCACCGTGAGTAGAGGCATCACGCCGAGCATAGTGAAACATGATAAGATCATGAATCGTTACAACAAATGGATCTCGATACATGAGCGGCACATTCCAATGAGGAAAATGCATAAGGTCAACATGTTCACGTTTTATAATATGTGTAAGATGTACTTGTTCGTCAACACCATACCAATGAATGTCTGCTAATACTTTTTTCCATCTTTCATTTGGCAAAACGAATGTATCGAACACTTCTTTTTTGAGAAATACAACAAACTCATGATCACCTGGTATCAAGCATAGATGTGCAACAAGTTGTTCCACGTATCGACCAATGCCACTATGCCTTGGCCCATACATGCGGGCGTCCAATCCAATTCGCATATTATATGTGTTCAATGATTCTAACAAGATCTGAGGCGGCCCTATTCCATGAATATGTCGTAGCGTGAGCCCTTCCCTCTTTGGACAGCTGTGCGTGCTGTATATCATCTGTTACTAGTGTTTCCATAGCTTTTTGCAACTGATGCATATTCAGTGGGTTGACGAGTATCGCCCCCGTACTTCCCACATCAGAAAGGGATGTTCTATTACTTGCAATAACAGGTGTTCCACAGGCAAGAGCTTCGAGGACGGGAAATCCAAACCCTTCGTACATACTCGGGTAGATGAATGCGCGTGCATGCATGTATAATGCTTGTTTTTCTCTTTCATCAATGTACCCAATATACCGTGCACCATGTGTATGTGCAATCTGCTTGATATACGTATCACCTTTGTGCCCAGGTGCACCAGCAAATATGAACGGGATCTTTGTTCGCAAATATGCAGAATTCTGATATGCATCGAGCATCCCTCCAATATTTTTTCTTGGTTCGAGTGTACCAAGATAAAGCAAATACGTATCTGGAAGTTGATATTTCTTTTTTATTTCTAAAAATGTAGCATTACTTTCACCTTGTGAGATATGTGAACACAGCCCTGGTACCAATACACGAACTTGAGACGCATCTTTATGACAACTCTCTATAACATCTCGTTTTGTATGTTCAGAGGGAACAAGAATCATATCTGCAGCTGCAATTTGTTTTTTTGGATGTACAGCAGGGTGCCACATCCTACCTTTTCGTGAAAAAAAGGATGGATAATGCTCAAAAGATAAATCATGAATGGTAAGAATATGCGTTGTCTGCGCAGACAGTGTTGTAAATTGTAAATTTGGCGAAAACCAGACATCAATCTTTTTCACGCCGGCACGATTTGCAACATACCTATCTAGCTTTGGAAATCCAAACAATGAGATGCTCAAATGAAACAACTTGTTTGGAATACGAGAGTGAACCCACGTCACATGCTCATATTCTGAAAAAGGAAGTGTATCACTTTCATGGAGTGCATTTGTAAACAGAATATAGTGGTGCGATGCATGCTCAGCAAAAAGATGAGACAAGAGTTCAAACGTAAATTCACCCACACCAGTTCGTGGTGTAGTCAAGAGTGGTCTGACATCAATCCCTATAATCATACGGTCTCACATCTAGCTGACATCTCATCAAATCTTGTTGGAATGCCCCATATTGTTTTGTCACGTATGACATTATATGTTCTTTGAATGTCACCTCATCAAAACGAGTAGCCCATTCTCTGATACGATTGCTATCCCAGGCAGTATGATCAAAGTTGAGAACAGCATCGAGAAGTGACTCCCATGTTTGTTCATAAAAAAAGATTCCTGTTTCTCCTGGGATAACCGTTTCAGTGACACCACCTTCCCCAAAGGCTATCACAGGTCTACCACATGCCATAGACTCGATGGGCGTGATACCAAGATCTTCTACCTGCGGATGAACAAACGCTTTTGCATGTTTAAGAAGTCTTGCTTTTTCTTCGTCACTCACACGCCCAACAAAACTTATATTCTTTTTTGCAATGCGTTTGAGTGCTTCGAGCTCTGGCCCATCCCCAAAAATTTTGAGAGGAATACCGAGTCGATTGAATACATTGATAACAAGATCAAACCGTTTGTATGTAACAAGACGCCCACCGGTGACAAAATAGTCACGAATATCAGAGGAAATAGAAAAGGATGAGACGTCTACTGGTGGATAAATAATATCACTATATCTGCGATAATATTTTTGAATTCTATGCGCGACCGTACCAGAATTTGCAATAAAATTATCTACTCTATCCACGCTCATTTTATCCCACAACCTGAGTTTATGGATCAGTCGTGGAAGAAAAAATTTGATCAATCGATTGTATTTGAGATCTGCAATATATTCATGTGTGTCGGTCCAAAGATAGCGCGTTGGTGTATGGCAGTACGAGATATGCAACGTTTCTGGACGAGTCAATACCCCTTTGGCAAATGCACTCGTAGACGACAAGACAACGTCAAATTCATGAAGATTATGCCTTTCAGTTGCAAGTGGCATGAGTGGCAAATACCACTGATATTTTTTTCTCCCAAAGGGTAGACGCCGAAAAAAAGATTCACGAACATCTGCATCATGAAATCGCGTCAATTGCCGCTTGTTATAGAACAACACAAAAATAGGCGCCTCTGGCCATATATCGTGAAATGCTCTGAGTACTCTCTCCGCACCTCCGTCTTGCGAAAGATAGTCATGAACTAAGGCAATTTTCATAAAGTTCAGTAGGTAATCTCGTAAGCAGAATAAGCTGTTACTTACTTTGCTTATGTGATTACATGCCTTTACAATGCTTTCCTTTTCTTAAACAACACAAACGGTGTTTTGAACAAAATAATCATATCAAGGAACAAACTCCATCGTTCAGTATACAAAATATCAAGCTTCATTTCTTCTTCAAATGATAAATCACTTCTACCAGAAATTTGCGCAAGTCCAGTAATACCAGGTTTGAGTGTGAAAACAATAGGATATTCATCCTGATACTGTTGTACTTCCCTCGGCTGATGTGGACGTGGACCAACAAGGCTCATATCGCCTCGAAGTACGTTGAAAAATTGTGGTAGTTCATCGATACTCCATCGACGAATGAAGGAACCAAATGAAGTGACTCGTGGATCATTGGCGATTTTATAAATTGGACCTTTTTTACTATTTTGTTTTTCCACAAGTTCTTTTTCTCGCTCTTCTGCCTTTTTTCCAGATGTTCCAAATTGAGGACCAGTAGAATCTTTTTGATACATCGATCGAAATTTGAAGGTAAAAAATTCTTTGCCTCGAATTCCTACACGCAAATTTTTATACAGTATTGGTCTGCCTGTCTCTATAAGAATAACAAGGGCCGCAAGAAACATGAATGGACTTGTCACGACAATCAACACCACGCTCCCGACAATATCAAAGACCCGTTTTATCACACGCCACCAGCCATCCAGCTTCGTCGGACGCAATTCAATCATAGGGACGCCAGCAATCGGATACACAGACATATTTGCAGAAAACGTTGCAAATAAATCTGCTGAATATTTAAATGTCTTATGCTGTCGATTGCAATATGCGAGGAGACTGAGTGTTTCTTTTTTTTCTGCTTTTGGTGAAAACACAATAACCTCGTCAAAAGCAACCTTTTCAAGTGTCGTAAACAATGTTTTGGTAATCGTATCAAACGTCGCAACCACGTTATACCCAAGCCCAGGGTGTTTTTTGCAATTTGCTATAAAATCATCTCGATGAACATCTTCTCCGACAACAACCACTCGTCGTTGTCCAAAACCAAGTCGATACATGAATCCCTTCAGCCCGCGCATGAAGATTCTTCCCATTACAACATACACAATAGCAAATGCCCAACCAGCAAGCGCAAGAAATCGTGAATCAAAAAGTTGCTGGGTAAACATCACATAGACAGCAATTCCCGCCAATCCCACGCTACATGCAAAAACAATACGCACGAGATCTTTCCCAAGCTTTCTATTTGGATCAGTTGAGTAGAGACCAAAAAAGATAAAAATAATCATCCATGAAAGTGCTACAGGGTAGACGACGGCAAGAAATTGACTTAGACCAAACGAAAATAACACGGGTTTCAAGGCCAACGCCCAATCGGTAAATCGAAGATAATATGCTGAGACTGTAGCCACCAACAGCAGAAAAAAGTCAACCGGAACCTGTGCTATCATGAATGCTATTTCAGAACGTTTCATAAGGAGAAATACAAAAATTGCTGTGTCTATCATATAAGAAAACAGCCCATTGGTCAACCACAGCAAAGAGTCTCTTTTTTACTATACTGAGTGAAAAAGAAGAAAAATATAACGTATACCATCTATTACTTTTCAAAAAAATCTGTATATTTACTTTTTTGGTCTTCAAAGCTCGATCGCCATTCATCTTTGATAGGATCACCTGCTGGCAACTCTACAGTAAGAGGATTTACCTTTGTTCCATTTTTTACCATTTCATAATGAACATGTGGCCCAGTAGACCATCCTGTCGAACCTACATACCCAATGACATCTCCTTGGGAGACTCTATCCCCCGCCTTGGCAGCATACTTTGACAGATGTGCGTAATGAGTATCCCACGTATCATTATGACGAATAGCAATAAAATTTCCATATCCACCATTCCAGCTCGCACGAATAACAGTTCCATCTCCTGTTGCCAAAATTGGTGTCCCGATAGAAGCCGCATAATCAATAGCAAGATGCGCAGTTGTCTGTTCAATTATAGGATGAAATCGTGCCGTAGAATACCCAGAAGAAATACGAGAATATTTTAGAGGAGCCTTCAAAAAGGGTTTCTGTAAAGATTCCCCTTCTCTTGTGTAATATCCGATACCACCATCAGGATCTTCAAATCGCAGGGCCGTATGTTCTTTGCCTTGATTGATGAATTTCGCCGCAAGAATTTTTCCGGACGGTCCTGGTTGTCCATCTCGAGTACGATCTTCATAGATCACGGAAAAGGAATCATCAGGCTGAATGACTGTCGCAAAATCTATTTCCCAGGTGAACACATCGGCGAGTGCCAAGACTGCTCGATCGTCGAGTCCTGCTTCGTTCCCAGCGAGGAACAGTGATGACTCAATGACACCATGAACTTCTTTTTCTGTCACATTATATGGAATATCCTGCTTGGTAACCACAAAATCTCCTACAATATTTTTTGTGATCAGTGCTTGTTCTTCTAAATTAATATTGTATTCAATGGCATCAAAGATACCATCTTTTTTTTGAATGACAAACGTTTTGCCCAAAACTATTTGAGTAAAATCATAAATATCTTCTCCAGCAACAAGCACAGCCTGCATATCGGCATAGGTGTAACCCATACGCTTCATCACTACAGCAAAGGTATCCCCTTCTTCTATCATAAATGATTCAGTTGTATACACAGGCAATGGTTCACCAGAGACATCATCAGAGACGACTACATCAGACACCCCCTCTGACATGCCATGGAATTGCCAAAAAACTATGCCAGAAGCAATGATGATAGTGAATACAAATAGTGTTCGTTTCATAATATATGTTTCTATGAGTATCTATCCTACAGAAAAAAAGGACAGTCTGCAACCACAGACTGTCCTTTTTGCTATGGCACAAAAATATTTCTGTTCTACAAAGGATCCAACTCTTTTTCTCCAAAACGCTGATATAGTAAGGGTACCATGAACAGTGTCAGTGCTGTAGAAAAAAGCAGTCCAAACACAATCGAATAACCAAGAGGCCCCCATGAAGGATTGGTAATGGCAAGTGGCAAAATACCAGCCACGGTCGTCAGGGTTGTCAGTAAGATAGGCTGAAGACGACTCATAGCCGCTTCTCGAATAGCATCGTCGATACTCATATTGTTATTCAATCGATTTTCATTAATACGATCTATTAAAATAATAGCATTATTCACCACGATACCAGCAAGCGCTACTACACCAATAAATGCAGGAAAACTTAGTGCTTGCCCTACAAGTACTAGCCCAGGAAACACACCAATCAAAGACAATGGAATACTCGACATGACAAAGAACGGCTGTCGATACGAACGGAATTGCCAAACAAGCAGACCAGCAATCATGAATATTCCCAAAAACATTGCCTTGAACATGTCTGAGAATGATTTGTTGATACTTTCACTTTCTCCCCCATAGGAAAATGTATATCCTTCTAGCAAGAATATCTGTCCAGATTGCTTTTGAAAAGCAGAAACTATTTGTTGCGCCTGATATCCATCTTCTACCAACGAAGTAACCGTGACAAGTCTTTTACCATCTTCATGATTGATTACAGGTCTACTGACACCAAGATCGGTTTCAAGAAAAGATGCCAACGAAATCTCACCACGCGGTGTAGCAAGTGTCAAAGAAGTAATTTCATCAATATCCACAGTATCTATCTGAGATAAACTTCCCTCTGCTGACGGAGCAAGATCATATTTGACGACCACATCAATATCAGTGCCATCTTGTTTCAAGACCGTTACTGTATTTCCAGTCACAGCATTTCTAAGAAGTGAGGCAACTTCGGCAGTACTAATGCCATAAAACTGTGCTTTTGCTCGATCTATACTCAACACAAACTCTCCATTACTTTCTTTTGTAGACAATTCAACGCTCCTAGTACCAGGAATTTTCTCAAGAAGTGACTTCACATCACGTGCAATCGACTCAAGGGTGTTGAGATCTGTTCCATGTATTTGAATATTCACAGGTGCACCCTGATTTGGTCCTGATGCTTGCTGAGCAACAGTCACGATTACACCACCAACTTGTTGAAATACTTTTTGGTATGCCTCAATAATATGAATACTCGATTCATCTCTATCTTTTTTTAGATTGATGGTAAAGCTTGCAAGATGTTGATTGGTCAGGCCGCCACCAGACGTAACACTTCCACCGTTACTTCCAGTCCCAACATTCGTTACAAATGATTCAATGCGAGTATCTGCTACTAACACATCTTCTATTTGTGACGAAAGCAAATCTGTTTGGTGTAGAGGTGTCCCAATAGGTGCCTCGATATCAATGGCAAACGTATCAGCATCTTCAGCAGGAAACATATTAACTTGCAAAATACCAAATATAGGGAGCAACAAACTTGCAAAAAATAAACCAGTCATGATCCAAAAAAAACGTGTTCGCCTACTCGTATTGGTGAGAAATCCTTGTAATACACGTTCATAAAATGTATAGCTGCGTGCGATGAATCTATCTGTAAACCGCTGTTTTTTTGCATTGACCTCTCCTTCTAGTGCGGTTTTCAAAAACCGGGAACCAAGTGTCGTAATAACACCAAGAGCAACTATAATAGAAGAAATCAATACAATGGTAACAGTGACAGGAATACTCTTAATGAACTTTCCAATAATTCCAGACGTCATCATCATCGGCAAAAAAACAAAAATGGTAGTGACTGTCCCAGAAATAAGAGGAGCTTGAAACTCTCGAATAGTAGCAATGGCAGCATCCTTTGGTGTATATCCTTTTTGCAAATATCCATGCATGCCTTCTGTCACAACAATGGCCCCATCGACAAGAATTCCGAGCGCAAGAATCAAAGAAAAAAGTGTCAAAAAATTTATCGTATACCCGAGTTGTCCGAGGACAATAAACGTCATGAGAAACGTAAGAGGTACGGCAATACTCGCCAACAAAGCTTCACGCCATCCAAGAAAAATAAGCAACAGAAGTACAATAATCATCATGGTTTCAGCACCATTTTTGAGAAGATTACTGAGATCTGTTCGAATGAGTTCGGCATCACTTGTCACAATTTCTACATCGACATTGTCTGGATAGAGCACGCCTTCTGCTTCAGAAATATGAGTAGTTACAGTATCAGCCAAATCAAGAATATTGCCGCCACTAACTTTGTACACTTGCAAAGAAATAGAAGGTGCAGGAATACTTCCTCCTATACTCAAACGTGCGAGTGTCCCAGTATCGACAGAACCATCAACAACACGAGAGACATCACCAACAGTAATAATTGTTCCATCCACAGCAGTTACAGGCACAGTCTTGATCTCTTCTGCACTAAAAATTTCTCCGGCAAATTTGACACTGTATACTGATCCCGCCGTTTCAATTGATCCTACAGGAAGATTTACATTTGCCTGACGAATAGCATTGATAACAGCATTGAGTGACAATCCAAATTGTTCAAGTCTTGCTTGATCTACAAGTACACGGACTTCTCTATCCGGCGCACCAACAATATTAACCTGTGAAACGCCCGCAATAGATTCAATATCCTGTTTAAGGTCTTCAGCAAAACCTTTCAATTCTGTAGAACTATACGGCCCACTCAACGCAAGCTGCATAATGGGAACATCTGAAAAACTTATTTTGATTACTTGTGGTGTTTCGGCATCGCTTGGCAAATCAAATAACGCCGCATCTACTTTTGTACGCAAGTCACTCATTGATTCAAGTGAATCAGCATTCACATCAAAATTTACCACGATAGAAGACATACCTTGGCGTGATACAGAAGTAACTGATTCTAATTTTGTAAGACTATTAATTTTATCTTCAAGCGGCTTGGTCACAAGCTCCTCGACATCTGCTGCACTCGCCCCTGCAAAAGGTGTTGTCACAATAGCAATAGGAAAATCAATCTCAGGACTAGACTCTTTTGGCATTTGATTGATAGCCAAAAAACCAAGAAGAACAACGGCAATAATAAAAATCAATGTCAATCTATACTGATGGATAAACGATTCCCATATCGTTTTCTTTTTGTGTTCATGCAACGTCACCATAGCTATTCAATAATAGAAACTACATCTCCTTCTTCGATGCCACGAACAGACGACACAATAGCATTATACTCAGAGAGATCTGAAATAATTTCTATCTTGTCTCCGATGAGCTGTCCAGTCTGTATAGGAACAACCACAATGTGTCCATCTACAACAACGTAGACACTATGACTCTCCGCCGTCACTTTCACAGCGCTCAATGGGACGAGGAGTACTGACACGTCTGTATCTTCTTGTGATGCCAACATCTGCAAATTTACAAATTGTCCAACAACAAACGACGTTCCTTCTGTTTCATCAATCGAAATGATAACTTCCACTTTCTTTGTTGTATTATTGATACTTGGCGCTATTCTCACAATATGGCCTACCGGTTTTTCCTCTACTAATACAATGCCCCCAACAGAAAGAGCAGACAATGCTTCTGCAGGGACATATGTGGTTACCTGAAGACCTGTTGTATTCACAACGTCCGCAACAATAGCACCATTAGAAACAAGTTCACCTTGCTTCACGGCAATATTAGCAACAACACCGGGAATAGGAGAACGGACGGAGGCTTTTGCAAGTTCTGCACTTACACCGGCGATTGCACCACGCGCTCGTTTAATACTTGCATCCTGAGATGCCAGTGTTGCCTCAATCTGTTTGAGGCCTGCTTCTGAGGCAGCAATGTCTGCAATGGCTTTTGCTTTTGTATCGGCAAGATCCTGCACCGCTTTGTCATACGCGATTTGTTGCGTGGCAAATGATTTTTTTGCTGTTACAATTGCTTGGGTTGCATTCGCCAAAGCTGTTTGTTGGGTAGTAATTTCTGTTCGTCCAGTATTTACAGAAGAAATCAATGTTGTGAGTATTGTCTGTGACAAATCACCAACCGGTGGAGTGTTGTCGAGCAATGTGGTGAGGGAAGAAAACAACGTTGCATATGTTGACAATGTTTGTTTTGCCGATACGGCAACAGCATCAATAGTTGCTTGTGATGACAGCACAGTGACTTCCATCATCTTTGTTTGAAATAGTTCTTTTGCACTTTTGGCAATATAATAATTTTGTTTTGCTGTAGAAAATGCGCCTGAATTCAAAATTCCTAGAATATTTTCATATACATCATTGGCAAACCGATTGTCGACACCAAGAATATTATCGGCAACCACAAGCATATCGACAAACGTATCTTGCACGGAATGTAATGTTTGCACAGTATCAGCGTATACATCATCAACGATGGCGTTGGATCCAGTATTCACGACCTGCTGCAAATTATTCTCTGCCGTGCGAAGTACTGACTCAGCGGAAGTAATACTACTCGCTGCATTAATTTTTAATTTTTCATGATTTGCGTATGCCGCATCAATCTGAGCGAGCAATGAATTTTTTGCTGCGAGTGTATTTTCATAATCAGCCTGCGATTGTGTATATTGTGCAGCCTTATCGTTTGCTTTGAACTGCACGAGGAGTTGTCCCGCTTTGACTTTGTCTCCAATACCAACATACACTTGAGAAACAGTCCCAAACATCTCACTACTAAGCGTCACTTGTTCTAGTGACTCTACCTCTCCAGAGGCAGTCGCAACGACTTGATTTTGATGAATAGATGAAAGGGAAAGCAATGATACAGTTTTGGTAGCAGAAACATGTTCTGAAGCAACATCATGTTGACCCGATTTGCCGAAAGCAATGAGTATACCAACAATTGCAACCAACACAATCCCGCTGAAAAGCTTGTGCTTTTGCATTATTATCATGAGTTTATTTTCTTTTTTGAATAGCATAGTGAATATATACGTTATTTTTTTTGAAATAATGTTGCTAAATAGTTACTATAGGTACGAACATCTACAACATCAGAATCAATATGTGCCCATTTAATGTATCCATGAACTGCATTCAAAAATACATGTGTTGCGAGCTTCGTGTCTTCAATATAATAGTGTGCCAACACATTTTCAACTTTCTGAAAAAAATCTTGAAAGAGTGTCTGCATGTGTACTTGCTCACCGAGCAGTGAACATTTATCCATACGCAACATTACATTCCCTTCTTGCATTCCAACAGCAATAACATGTTCGATGACATCAGTAAGTGGTACATCTTGCGGCGAGGCACTGAGCGCCGCATCAAATACTTCACCAATGGCGAGAAATACATCTTCTATCACCGTCACATATATCGCTGCCTTGTTTTCAAAAAAATGATACAGTGCTGCTTTTGAGATGCCTACTTCCTTTGCAATCATCGACATAGAGATTGCCGCAAACCCTTGTGTGGTAAACAATGTTTTTGCCTCTGCGATGATGTGTTCTTTTGTTGTAGGTACTTGTTCCATATGACAGATAGTGCTTACCGAACGGTAAGTCTATAACAGACAGTACTCCAAAAAAACCTCTTTGTCAAGATGCTTGTATATACAAAAAAAGCGCACATGTACGCCCTTTTGTATATTCTTCTACGTGCCTACGCCGAACAAATCATATCGATTTCTCTTTTGAGAGCACCGATTTTGGATCCAGACAAACCAAGTTCCTGGAACAAATATTCCTTTTCTACTAGCTCTCTACACAGGATCGTCCCCTGCTTGAGGAGCAGATTTTTTTGTGTTTGTGAAAGTGTGGTGAGACACGTAATAGGATGAAGCCCTGAATCTTCAATCATTTTTTCTATCCCTCCACTCTCAGGATACCGCCATCCAAAAAGTTTCATTCCCATACACTCTCCATACTGAATAGCAGTTGTCGTAAAATGTGTATTTGTTACAACCCACGGTTCATGTACTTTATGTGTGTCGCCTTTTGCAAGCAGTTTTTTTTCAATATCTAAAAATCTTGAATGGATATACAGAGGCACTTTGACATCAGTATGTACGCCTGTTTGATTATGAAATTTTGCTTCGACGAGTGCATGCGTGTCGCCTTTAATCGCAATGACATCGACTTCATGTGGAACACAATGTCCCTGAACTATAACACCCACCTTCACTTGATATCCCTGACGCCTTAATATTTCTCCAATAAATTGCTCAAAAGGAAATCCAGTTGGTCCAAGTGCCATGATCGCTTTTTTGAGACTGTAGCGTGCTGCAACAGGATGATACTTTGCTAACTTCAGCATGTTGTATGCGTTTGTGTAAATATTATGCGTGGTCGTCGTGCCACTGATAATGTCAGAAGAAACTTTATCTGTCACACTATTTGCAAGTTCTTGTGGGGCGCCAGATCTGAGAAGTGACGTCATAAGACGCTTTCTATCATACCGCACACGATCACCGTTTGCTTTTATGATGATAGGAGGTTGTTTTGGCATAGTACAATAAATAAATTTCTCAGATGTATTCAGTATACCAATGATTTTGTAATATAGAAAACATTCCTACTTACCCTATCAATAACATCAATGCCATCACAACAACACCGGCAAGGAGCGAGATGAGGTGCTTTATAGATTCACCAACACGAGATTCTTTGTGCAATTCTGGGATAAGATCTGCTGTAGCGATATAAATAAATGATCCTGCCGCAAAAGGAATAAACAATAATTCAATCCCTTCTATTTGACTGGCAAGAAAGAGTGCAAACACTGCACCAAGGAGTGCACCTAGCGCTGAGAGAAAATTGAGAAACAACGCACGTCCTTTAGAAAACCCGCCATGAAGGAGCACACCAAAATCACTGAGTTCTTGTGGAATTTCATGTAATACTACAGCCAAGGTAGTCGCAATTCCAACTGGGATGCTCACAAGAAAACTTGCGGCAATAATCATCCCATCAATAATATTGTGAAGAAAATCACCAATAAGATTCAGAATAGCAAATGGATGAATATGATCTTTTTCAAACTCATGAACATGATGACAATGATGCCACTGGATAAATTTTTCAATAATAAACCATACCAAAATACCAGCGATCACCCCAAAAGAAATCTGCAATGAAAAACTCCCTGTTCGTTCAGTTACTTCAGGCAACAAATGCAAGAAAGCATCACCAAGCAATGTTCCTGCAGAAAAACTAACAAATAGCAAAAGCCATTTTTTTATACGATCCATCCCCAGAGATAATGCAACAGCACCAATCAATGATACCAGACTAACAATAGTAATACTCCCGAGTGTATATGCCCATATAGTTCCTGTCGCGTTCATAGAAAAAAATTAGATTGATGAATGACATTGGTCACAAAGACCAGTAAAAACAACACTATGGTGAATCTCATCAAACCCCTTCACTCTCTTTCGCTTTACTTCGCAATCAATACAACTTGTCTTTTCACATCCAGTGCAGACAACATGGTGATGATGCTTTTCTCCATGTACTTCGTAGTGCTTTTCTCCATGCTGTGTGAGAACGGGATGAATGATATCGAGGAGTTCAAAAAGATCAAGAATACGATAGACCGTGACCCTGTCCATATCCGTGGCCTCAACAATAATTTCGTTTGGTGAAAATACACCGGTATGCGAAGCAACAATATGTGCTATACGCATGCGAGGTGATGTCACCTGTTGTTTTTTTTCTGCTAGAATATCGAGTATCCATTGTGGATCATGTTTTGTTTTCATAAAGTAATTGCAATTCAGTTGCATATATACTATGCAACTCAGTTGCATATGTCAAGGTGTAGTATGGGGACAAGTTGAGATGAGGGGGCAAACGCGATATACTGTTTTTGTTGGTAGCGAAGGACTAACGAACAGAGGTTCTTTTTCTACTTCACTCACCTTCTTTTCTTAAGACGGACTCACGTTCGTCACTTCCACATGTACTATATGAAATCATTTATCATAGGCATTGTCGCTATTTTCATTCTCGGAGGCATATCTTTCTTTTTCTTCACCCGTCCATCAGCTGTAGAACAAGAAAACCAACAAAAAACATATGAACAACCAGCCTACTCGGGGCAACTTCCAACTGAAGATGAAATTCCCGCAACAGAAGAAACTACAGCACCACCGGAAATTATAGTAGCAGATCAGACATATACAGATGGTGGCATTGTAATCCAATCTGTGAACACGCAGGAAGACATCTGGCTCGTTGCCTACGATGATGACATGGGTAAGCCCGGACGCATCATAGGGCAAGTAAAACTCTCTGCTGGTTCGTGGAGTGATGTTGCACTCCTCATATACAAACCCTTTCTAACTAATAAAATCTATATTGTCGCTCATAAAGATGTCGGGGAATCTGGTACATTTGAATTTCCTGGTGCAGATGTTGCATTGTCTATTGATGGAGTGGTTGTAGTGAAGACAATGCGTGTCACACTCTAACTAAACAATAAAAAAACTCCCTTTTTTAAAAGGGAGTTTTTTTATTCTATACTCTGTATTCTTTATTTTACAATATAATACTTCCCTCTTTTTCCTCTTCTTCTTGGTTCTTAAACGGCAACACATACAAATCTCTTCCAAAATCATCAGGTCCGATACACTCCCCTTCCCCTTTCAAAATACGTTCCATCGGTTCACAGGCAAAACACCCACCTTTTGGGCAATCAAACTTTTTGAGCTGTCTCGCAAGTTTTACTTTCCTCGCCACGTCAAGCACTTGTGTACGTGCGTCTTCAAGAGCGGGAAGTTCTTTTTCTGTAAGGTCATCATTATCTTCTAAATACCAATAACTTGCTTTGATCGCAGGGCGTTGTTGTAACTCATGAACCAGGAGCAGATAGATCGGCAATTGGAGTGATGACTCATCTTCGCGCTGCTTTCCAGTTTTGAAATCTATGATGTGTACGGCATCTTGTTCAGGAAAATATTCGAGCCAGTCAATCTTTCCACACAGAATAATCTCTTCTTTCTCTGACAACCAAAAGTTGGGAAGTTCTTTTTGGATCTTTACAGAAAGATTCCCTATGGGCCCTGGATTGTTGTATACGCGAGCAATCATAGCTTCTCCGCGAGCGCGATATTTGTCTTCCGATGCTTCAGAAAAAAATCCACCTTTCTTTCCAGATACTTTTTTCCATTCTTCTTTAAATCTCTCTGGCAACGGTTTGATAAATCGCTGATCACGTGGAATTGCTGAAAGCGATTCCAAGACGTTGTGCACTGCCTGCCCAAGCGCAAGGGGCGGGCTCATGAGCGTGATCTTGTGTCCTGTCTTTGGATCTTTGTATACGTTTTTCAAAAAATAACTACGTGGGCATGCGAGGTAGTCGCTGATAGAGCTGTGGGATACCCACGTTGCAGTATATTTATCTGACATATAAAGAAATTAACAACTAACAATATACACATATACATTGTACAGGATACATAGCGCTCATCCAAATAGATACAGAATGTACAATACCCCCAAATGCACTGGATAAAACCAATAAAACCACCATTTGTGTTTGTTATAGCCAATGTTATTCGAATGAAGTGCAATCAATGGAAGCGTAGCGAGTGAATAATATTGGATAGCGGAAGGAAGCGAAAGATATCGTAGTACGCCATATGGGAACAGGTGTGAGTATTCCTGCGCCAGTTCTATCACAACAAACATCCACATACTCTGCCACAGTATCATGGCATAAGCCTTACCATAGGTCATATGGAATAAAAGGATCATGACTAATCCATATATGCCATAGCCTGTAGGGAAAAGAAAACCAAGCGCCATCATTCCTAACATACTTAGTATTTGTACCACTTTGTCAGTACGAAATCGCTCATACACGACGATAGTGAGAAGTCCCATGGCAAGAGTGACAAAAATGTTCATACGCCACGGTGTACCATACACCGTCCCTAAAATCAGGCTATACGGAATTTGCGATACAGCGGCCAAGATAAGAAGCCGATACAGATATTTTTTGACACTGGATGTGTGACGATATCCATTGGCAATCCCCCATGCAAAAATAGGAAATGCCACACGCCCAATCATGCGAAATATTTCTTGATCTGGAAAAAAAATAAGTCCTGTGTGATCAATGACCATCGTTATTACTGCAATAAGTTTGAGCACAAACAAGGTCATACGAGATAAGAGTCAAGCACATGCTTTCGTTTTCGATAATCGGGAATTGTCTCACGTACCAACTGCCAAAATTTGTGAGAATGATTGAGTTCTTTCAGATGACACAGTTCATGCACAATCACATAGTCTGCAAGTTCAACAGGTAAAAATAACAATCTGTAATGAAAACTCATATTTCCTTCGGACGAACAACTTCCCCATCGGCTCGACATTTGTTTAATAACAATATGATTGTATACATATCCATAATGCTCGTTATAATACCTCAGTCTATCGCGCACAAATCGAAGCGCCCGAGCACGACAGGCGACAAGACTATCTTGGGTAATATCTGCGGGTATGACAAGACGACGTTTTGTTTCCATCTTGCTCAGCACGTCTTCTACCCAAGAAATCTGTGATGCAAAAAAATCATGGACTCGTTTTTCAGACACATGTCGTGGAGCAGTCACAATCACTTTTGCATCAGCATTGACGGTAATGCGAATATGCTTTGATCGTGCATGTCGTTTAATAATATAACTTGGGGGCATAGTACTCACATTGTACCACAAAAAAACTATCCCATTTCTGGGATAGTTTTTTTAGAACAAAATGTTCTTACGCTACGAGCTGAACGTTTACTGCGTTCATTCCCTTTGGTGATTCCTCAAGATCAAAAGTGACTGCGTCACCTTCTTTGAGTTGGTCGTATTCTACACCAACGAGTGCCTTTGCGTGGAAAAAGAGATCTTTTTCCTGACCGTCAGCCTCGATAAAACCGAATCCTCGGTCTGTAAGACGTTTGATAGTTCCTTGCATAGGAAGAGATAGTTAAGTTGCTACGAAAAATATGTTCCCGGAGAAAATTCGACCTTCTCTTCTCCTATGCGGGTTCTACTTTTGTGCGGAACTACTATAGCAGAAAATCAATAGTTTGTCAAGGGGTACTCCTTACCAAGCACGTTTTCGCTGTGTACTCTGTGTACCCTGTACTTTGCGAGGCCCTCTTGATCCACTAAATCCTCGACCATTGCTATTGCGTGAGGCATATCCACCACCTCGTGGGGGTCGCCCATGTACTTGTGTACTCCGTTCCTCATATGCTGGTTTTGGTCGCTCCGCAGGAAGTACTTTTGGCAACGCAAGAATAGGAAGAGTTTTTCGAATAAGTCGTTCGATTTTTTTAATATCTGCCTTCTGATTTTGCGCAGCAAAGGAAATCGCTCGTCCAGATTTTCCAGCTCGACCAGTTCGTCCAATACGATGCACATAATCTTCTGCATTATCAGGAAGATCAAAGTTGATCACAATACCAATGTCTTTGACATCGATACCACGTGCAGCAATATCTGTCGCGACAAGCACACGAACTTTTCCTTTGCGGAAAGCATCAAGTGCTTTTTGTCGTTGATTTTGCGTTCTATTGGAATGAATCTCATCAGCGGTATGACCCATACCACGAATATCTCGTGCGATTTTCTTTGCACCATGCTTTGTGCGAGAAAAAACGAGGGTTGAAAGTTGTTTATTCTCTTGTAAGATATGATCAAGCAATCGACTTTTGTCAGGCTTCGAAACGATAAACAATTCCTGTTCAACGTGCTGTGCTGCCGTTCCCTGTGGAGCAATTTCAATGCGTAGTGGCATCTTCATGTACGCCGCAGCAAGGGCAGAAATTTCTTTTGGCATGGTTGCAGAAAAAAGCAATGTTTGTCGTTCCTTTGGAACCGTTGCAAGAATCTTTTTGATCTGTGGCAAAAAACCAACGTCAAGCATACGATCTGCTTCGTCGAGCGCAACGATAGACACATTGCCAAGATTGATTTCACGTTGTTCCATGAAATCTACAAGACGGCCTGGTGTCGCAATCACAATATGTGGTTTTTTGCGAAGTGCCGCGATCTGCTTACCTTGTGGCGCACCACCGATAAGGACGGCGGTTTTCAACCCAAGCGGTGATCCGATTTTCAACAATTCTGCTTCGATCTGAATAGCCAACTCGCGTGTTGGCGCAAGAATCAAACCACGGCCAGTGCCGTTGCCCAATCGCTGGATCATAGGAATACCAAAAGCCAGGGTCTTTCCAGTCCCTGTCTGTGCAATACCTACAACGTCTTTGCCTTCGAGCCCAGCAGGAATGACCTGATGTTGGATCGGAGTCGGGGTAGTAAACCCTTTTTGTGTGAGGATGGTGAGAAAATTCTCACTAATCCCAAGGTCGGCAAACCGACCGGTGATGGTGTCTTGTGTTGTCATATATATAGTTAGGTGACCCACGGTCTTGCTAGCCAATATATGACAGAGAAGATGCGAGTCGCTGGATGTACCAATAGGTACGGATGTTCCAGCTTATATGAATGCAGAACTATACCAGAAAAGGATAGTTTTGTCAAGAGCGAGTATTCATGTATTTTCACCCAAAGAATTAACAGGCTTCTGTTGTACAATTGGTTCCCCTTTTTTTAAATTACGTAAAAGGCAATAAAATTGGAATGTATCCCAAAGAACGATTCTATACATAACTTGATCTTTAAACTCTGAACTTTTTACAAAGGTGACCTTGAAATCATTACCCTGATCAAAATTTTGCCCTTCCTTATCTAAGTACATGTCCCAATCTTGTGTCGTTTTATCTTTGTCTATACAACTATTTAATCCACAATTTAAAAATTATTCCTCTTTTCCTCCCTATATAATTATTTCGTAACCTAAATTCCAATGAGGCCACAAATTTCCGAACTATTTCATACAAATCTTGATATGGAAATTTTATCATTACACAAGAACGCCCTGATTCTGGCAAGAAAATAACTTCCTTACCACTAGGATTAGCGTACCTACTTAAATCGTTTGCTATTTTACTTAATACATTTTTATTTCTTCCTTTAGACTTTATATCTTTGCTAATATAAGGAAGAAATCTCAACATACCTTTGACATGCGCATTACTTATCTCAGGTTTGATTGCCAAAGCAAATCTAGGAAATAATTCTTCCTCATTTTTTTGGAATGATTGATTGCAACTAAAACAAGAAGGGACCGTCCAAACATTTTCTTTGTATGAAGATGTAAACCAAGAACAAGGTAATATATGATCTTTTGTTTTTGATTTATTTGTCAATTTTTTCAAACAATAAACACATTTCATACTACAAAAATTCACATTCCACAAAAAACCACTTTTGGGGTCATGTGAGCGGGTAACGGGAATCGAACCCGTCTTTGGTGCTTGGGAAGCATCGATAATAACCACTATACGATACCCGCATGAGTATTATTGTATAGCCAGAATACCTCTGTTGTCCAGATGCTTTTTATGCTTGCGTGTCTTGAAATCTCGTCACAAACTTCACCACATCCATATCTGTCCAAACATTTCGTTTGCTAATTTGCTTTGCGAGGACGATTCCTTCGAGACGTGTGCACCGAGATAGGGCCACATAGAGCTGGCCTGGCGCAAAGGTACCTCTCCCAATATCAAGGATAACACTATCAAATGTTTTTCCCTGTGCTTTGTGAATCGTGACAGCCCAAGCGAGTTTGAATGGATACTGAGTGAACGACCCAATGACATCGGTTTCGATATGCCCCTTTTTCTTGTCATATGTATATTCGTACATATCCCACGTATGCGGTGCCACTAATTCAACAGTGCCATCAGCGAGTTCTACCCACACAAGTGTCCCTTCCTGTTCTTTTTCAATCTTTTCGATTTTTCCTATAGTTCCATTGATCCATCTCCCCTGACGATCATTGTTAAGTAACATTATCTGCGCTCCGACTTTTACCTCAAGTTCATCGTTTGTCGGGAACAATCGTTCTTCAAATTTTCCAGATCGTTCTCCATGAAATTTCCACGAGGTCCTTCCAAGTTTTGCAAGTTCTTTTTCATTTATTCTTGCTGCCATGTCATTTGTTGTGGTGAGATAAATTTCAAAATCTTCCTGATCTGGCTCATATGTTGGATCATACTGTTTGTTTATAACAGCAATCTGCGCTTCTGTCACAGTATTATCACGAATCGCATTCAATATATGTATAAAACTCGTATCCTTTTGTCGATATATTTTTTCTAATTCGACAAATTCTAATTCAAATTCCCCTGCATCAGATAATAACGTCCTTTGTAGTGAAAATACGTGAGATGCAAAAAAATATGGACTTGTGTATTGTTGAAGAAAGGCAATTTTATCTTCTGAGGTCAATACTGGTGGCAATTGATATAGATCACCAATGAATATCATCTGAACACCACCAAACGGACGTGCTCTATCTTTTCCATTGAGTCGCATGAACTTGTCGATACAATCTAGCAAATCTGCACGTATCATGGAAATTTCATCGATGACAATCGTATCAAGTTTTTGATAGATACTTTCTTCTTCTTTTGAGGTATGTTGTTTTCGTACCCGTTGCACGGTGACATCTGGCTTGAACCCAAAGAACGAATGAATCGTTTGCCCTTTGATATTTACCGCAGCCACACCGGTTGGTGCCAGGACGACGATTTCTTTGTGCGTATGCGCACGAAAATACGTAAGCAGTGTAGACTTCCCTGTTCCTGCTCGCCCCGTTATGAAGAGATGTTTGTGCGTATTCTCCATCAACTCAAATGCACGCTTAAATTGTGGATTAAGATCAATCTTTCCTGCCACTTTGACTGATGATTTCTTTTTCATAGGATATTCACTATATCATACTATAAAAAAATCCGCTCTAACGAGCGGATTTTCTTTTTTTCTCTGTTATTGCGCTGTTGCCATTTGGAGGAACATCTGCCGTATCATCTCACCATTTGGGAGTTCGCCATCTCCGTTTGGATTCAGTCCATTCATAACTTCTACAAAATCAGAAAATCCATCGCCATCAGTATCAGCATTGTTTGGATCCCAACCAAGAGCAATTTCGGCATCATCGGGCAACTGATCGCCATCGCCATCGCCGTATTCTCCTACATATTTCACATAACTCAACGGAATTATACCATCGGTGGTAAGATCATAGATACCTTCTCCTTCTGGAAATTGTTCACTCTTTCCGTCTTGTGTAAATCTCAGAAAATATGATTCTCCATCACTCATATATAAATACGCACCAAGCCCTGGATCAAAAGGGACGACTGCCATATAAGGGTCTGTACATCCCGCAGGCTGAAAGCCTATGGCATTGAGACATGCGGTTTCATCTCTGCCAAGTTTATTCAGGTACATATCGATATATGGGTATGCTCCATGAATATCCCAAAAATGCTCGAGTGCTGACTGAATATCATACATATCTTCGAGACGTTGCTTGTCTAAAACAGCAAGAGGGTGTTCTTTTGCCCCAGTTGTATTACTTGCAAGACTATTTTTTTGTATTTGTGATACTTCTGTATTTGGGAGTACATCGGTGGGCGCTTCTGTCGTTGTGGCGACATATAACGAAGCTGTACTGTTGCCAAGCGAATTTTTTTGCACGTAGAAAAATACTCCTACTCCAATGACAATGGCAAGTGGGATGAGGATAGCAAGATAAAATTTGTGTGAATGCATAATAAGATATGAGTGAATATGAATGAAAGAAGTATATCAAAATTTATAGTGAGTGGATATAACAATGAAAGACTCTCTTTTGAATACGGTAGAAGGAATCTTCGTATAACAAATTACACATACAAAAAAGCATCCAATTGAGGATGCTTTTTAGATATAAAAGAATGTTTACGCGACACTCTTGAGTTGCTCTTCAACTTCGGCAGCGAGATCTTTCTTTTCTTTTTCAATTCCTTCTCCGAGTTCAAATCTTGCAAATCGTCGCACTGTAATTTTTTCTCCAATTTCACCAGTTTTTTCGATCAGCAATTTTTCAATAGTTTTGTCTTCATCTTTAATAAATGGCTGTTCCATCAGACACACCTCTGAATAAAACTTGTCGAGTTTTCCACCAACAATTTTTTCAATAATATCAGCTGGCTTGCCTTCATTTTTCATTTGTTCAACATAAATTGCTTTCTCTCTTTCGAGAACATCCTCAGGCACTTCGTCTCGCGTAACGTATTGTGGTGCAGCGGCTGCGATGTGAAGGGCAATATCACTCACAAGAGATTGAAATCCTTCATTTTTAGCAACAAAATCTGTTTCACAGTTGACTTCTACGAGGACACCAACGGAACCTCCACCATGAATATAACTCGCGACGGTTCCTTCAGCAGCGATTTTACCCGCACGTTTTGCTGCTTTCGCAACACCACGTTCACGAAGCCAATCAAGCGCCTTTTCCAAGTCACCACTACTTTCATCAAGTGCTTTTTTGCAATCAAGCATCCCTGCACCAGTCTGTGCGCGAAGTTTTGCTATATCTTGAGCAGTAACTGCCATATATATGAGATATTAGATAGATTAGAGAGCTAAAGCATTTAAGAATGTACTATAGCAAAAATCTTTTTAAATGAAAAATGATTGGAGTAGCAGATGAGCGATGTGACGCAATCATAGAGCTAATCTCCAATCACTAATCTTTTTGTTATCGTTGTTATGCTACTACATCAACGCTCTTTGGTTCGATTGCTGCTGCAGCAGTACCTTCTTTGACAGCCTCTGCAACGAGAGTGACCATCATACGAATAGCATTCACTGCATCGTCGTTTGCTGGGATTATGTAGTCTGCTTTGAGTGGATTTGCATTTGTATCACACACAGCAATGATAGGCACATTCATTTTATTTGCTTCGATGAATGTAGTTTTTTCTCGCTGAAATGCTGGGATAAAGATAGCATCAGGAAGACCTTTGAGATCGACAAGACCACCAATCATTTTTTGCATTTTTTCCATCTCTCGTTCGATATCGAGTTGTTCTTTCTTTGTATATCGTTCGAGCTCACCGCTCGCTTTTTTTTCCATGTAGGAAAGATACTTTTGAATCAGTTTTTTTATTTCAGGAAAATTTGTCAAAAGTCCGCCAACCCATCGATCAACGAGGTATGGCATACCACAATCAATTGCAGCTTCTTTTACGATATCTTTTGCTTGTGGTTTTGTGGAGACAAATAAAATCTTTTTTCCATCCTTTGCCATCTGTGTGATAACAGGGAGAACAGAGCGAAGCTGTTCGTCTGTTTTTTCAAGGTCGATAATGTGTACACCGTTTCGTTCTGTGTAGATGTATTGCTTCATCTTTGGATGCCAGCGAGACACTTGATGTCCAAAGTGGACACCTGCCTGAAGCATTGCTTCAAGTGAAGGAATTTGCATAGATATTTCCTTTTACCTCCTCACCATGTCAGCGTGCAGTGGTGCAGCTGAGGAAATAATGGGCAAAAGCCCGAGGTGAGTGAGTAATAATAATGTGGCGGGATTATATGGGAAACTACTCTTTTTGTCAAGAGATATATGGTATACTGTGGTCATTTCTATGGACGATTCACAATTTCCTGACAATCCTTGGTATAAGACTGGCGGTGGCATCGCTTTTTTAGGTGTTCTCGGCGTCCTTCTTGCTCTTGTCCTCGGCTTTGGTGGCCTCGTCGGATACTATGCGCTCCAGATCAAGAGCGGCAACGGAGACCAAATCCAAAAAGACATCCAAAACGCTCGTTCGAGTTTTTCTTCGGATCCAAAACTCACCCAAACAGAAACAGGTATTATCATTGATGACATAACGCCATATATACGAGCATTTGATCCCCAAGAAGGAGATCTGAAAAGCCCTGTAACTATTGTGGCATTTATTGATTTTGAATGTCCCTATTCCCAAGCATCATATGCAGTATTTGAACAAGTGAGAAAAAAATATGATGCAGGTGTGCATATTGTATTCAAACATTTTCCACTCGAGAGTATCCACCCAGAGGCAACACAAGCTGCACTTGCTGCAAGCTGCGCAGAAGAACAACAAGCATTTTGGCAATACTACGAACAGCTTTTTACAAAAAAAGATCTTTCTCGCGAAGCACTCCTGTCGTATGCACACACGCTCGGTCTCAATGAATCTGTATTTGAACAATGTTTCACATCAAAACGATATCGCTCCCAAATTCTCCTAGATCTCCAAGATGGCGTCGATCTTGGCGTTCGAGGTACACCTACCTATTTCATTGGGACCACACGCTTTGAAGGCACACTGCCATTAGACGTATGGGACACACAAATTATTGCAGCTATCCAATCTCACATATAATATATGAAACGTATTTTTTTTGTAGCTTTACTTTTCGGCACACTCTTGATGCCACAAGCTAGTCATGCCATCACAGATACACGATGTTGGATAAAAGATCAGTGTCTTGCACAGCGTGCGGACGAAGATACGTTTCATTCGATGACCCAACAAGAAATTGATGAAGGATTTATTACTTCAACTGAATCGCGTGCTGCATGCGGAGAAAAAGATGCTCTCGGAAAAGAACTCGGGTTTTGTCTTCCGGCAACCGTCGCAAAAACAAAAACTACATTTGGGAGTCAAAATGTATTTACCGACATCGGTGAATTCATCGGTCTGATCTATCGCTATGGCATTATTACGGCTGGCGTTCTCGCCACACTCATGATTATTATAGCCGGCTTCATCTGGACGACGTCAGGTGGAAATTCCGAACGTATAGGATCTGCAAAAAAGAAAATTGCTGGCGCACTTATGGGGCTATTCCTTGCCGTGCTCTCGTATTCACTACTAAATATTGTCAACCCGGCTCTCGTCAATATTCGCCTTCCACAAGTCTGGAAGATCAACACGCAAGGGATTGCTCCGCCGTATTGTGATCAGATCTCACCACCAAAAAATCTGTCCGAAATAGAAGATTCACGTAAGATGACACAAGCG
>MNVD01000015.1 GCA_001871445.1 Candidatus Magasanikbacteria bacterium CG1_02_41_34 | reverse complement strand
CAGAGGAACTCTCAAGACTAGAGGAGAGAATTCTTACAGGTGAAGAAGTCTTTTGCGGTGAAGGTATTTTAGTCAATTCTGAATATTTAAATGGATTAAAAATTGTAGAAGCAAAATCAAAAATGATCGACTGGCTCGAAGAAAAAAATATTGGAAAAAGAAAAATCCAGTACAAACTTCGTGATTGGTCTGTCTCTCGCCAAAGATTTTGGGGTGCGCCACTGCCGATGCTTGTAAATGAACATGTCGCAACAAGTACAAAACAATATGTGTTCATTCATGGATATGGTGGTGATGCACAGTCAAACTTTTTTCCATGGATGAAACAAGAACTTGAAGCAAAGGGACATGCTGTTGTATTGCTTGATCTTCCAAATACCGATAAACCAAACGTACAAGAGCAAGCAGAATTTTTGAAAAATCAAGTGACGTTTGATGAACATACTGTTATTGTGGCACATAGCCTAGGTGGTCCAGTAGCATTTCGTATTCTCGAAAATCTTGACGCACCGATTGCAAAACTTATTCTTGCAGATCCAGTACTTCGTCCAGAGTTTAACGACGGAGAAAGATTAGACGTCACTGCGAGCGATTCCTTTGCATTTGATTTTGAAAAAATTGCAGCAAACGCTGACGCAATTTCAATAATTTCAGATGCAAAGCATGTCACTATTAAAAAAGAACACATTGATGAATTCTCATCACTATTGCACGCAAGACATGTTGAGGTTGATTTGTCTGAAAGACATCTTATGGTGGCAGAACTTCCGGAATTGCTTGAGGAAGCGTTGTTGACTGGTGTAAAACCTGTTTCATTCTTAGATCTACCTGTATTACTTCCCGAAGATGTAGATTTCAAACCAACTGGACAGTCGCCACTGACATATTCAAAAACATTTCAAGCCGACGTAGAAGAAAAATTTGGAAAAGGCTGGAAGCGGGAAGTAAATACGCTTGATACGTTTATGTGCTCATCGTGGTATTTTTTCCGGTATCTCGATCCACACAATGAGGAAGCATTCGCATCACCAGAAGCACTGAAAACGTGGATGCCTGTAGATTTTTATCTCGGAGGACCAGAACATGTAAACGGACATTTGTTGTATTCTCGATTTTTCACAAAAGTCTTGTTTGATGCTGGATATATTGATTTTGACGAACCATTCACCGTTCACCGTCACCAAGGTCTTATCCTTGGAACAGACGGACGAAAAATGAGTAAGAGGTGGGGCAATGTGATCAATCCTAGCGATGTCGTGGATGTACATGGAGCCGACACAATGCGTATGTACGAGATGTTCATGGGACCACTAGAGGATGATAAGCCATGGGATGAAAACGGAGTAAAAGGCGTGCGAAGATTTCTTGAACGTGTATGGAATTTGCAGGAGAAATTGGAAACTGGCAGTGGAAAATTGGATATTGAGGTAGAAAGAAAGCTTCATCAAACTATTAAAAAAGTTGGTGATGATTTGACATCGCTAGGATTCAACACAGCGATTGCAAAAATGATGGAGATGGTAAATGAATTTTCCAAAGTAGAAAAAATTCCTACGACTGATTATATATTATTTATTACTATTCTTGCTCCATTTGCACCACACATGGCAGAAGAACTCTGGCAACTGCTAGGACACAAGACGTTGATAGCATTTGAACCATGGCCACAGTATGACGAGAGCAAACTTGTCAGCGATACGATGACCATCGCTGTGCAGGTAAATGGAAAAGTGCGCGCGACGATTGATATCTCTTCTGACGCGAGTGATGACGATGTGAAGGCTGCTGCGATGGCGGACGAAAATGTGAAGAAGTGGATGAATGGGAGTGATGCAAAGAAGGTGATTTATGTGAAAGGGAAAATAGTGAATATTGTAGTCTGATGATAGAACACAGATTTCCAGGATTACCAAGATAAACCAGGATTATGCAAAAGGAGGGGATCGACAATATAACAGCCAAAATAATCCGAGCATATTATACTGTGTACAATACGCTCGGATTTGGGTTTTTAGAGAAAGTCTATGAGAATGCAATGATTTTAGAATTGCAGAAAATGCATATACACGGAAAGTGCCAAGTTCCTCTGAAAGTATTTTATAATGGCAACACGGTAGGAGATTATTACGCAGACATTATTGTGGAAGATCTTGTCGTCGTTGAATTGAAAGCAGCAGAAGCACTACGAGAAGAACATGAAGCACAATTGCTAAATTATTTACGGGCGACTGATATTGAATATGGTCTGCTTTTGAATTTTGGGAAAGTCCCACAAATTAAGAGAAAAGTGTGGACTAAAACATATCTTGGTAAATCCAGGTAATCCTGGAAATCTGTGTTCTATGATGCTTTCAAGGATCGTAACATCCAAAAGCAAACGCTTCCTCATATACTGCTCAGGATTTCTTTTCGGAGTGGCGACATGTTCTATTCTGGATATACAGATAGATCTTTTGTATGTATATATCGGCATATTTGCAGCAATATTTTTTTTTATTATTTTTTGGAAACAACATTCACTTCGATTTCTGTCATTCTTTTTTCTCGCATGCATCCTTGGTATTCTCCGATATCAGATAGCATTTCCACTCAGCTCGTACGATGTCAGTAGATATAATGGGAAAGAAATGGAACTCGTGGGATATGTGTCTGCTGAGCCGGATGTGAGAATGGATGGTGTACGATATATTGTTGCAGTCGATAAACAACTCACAACTAACAATCCCGCCTTTGGCAGGGATCCCGTCCAGGCAAAGCACTGGCGGGATAAACAAAATATTTCTGGACGTGTATATGTAAAATCGGGATTATATCCACGATATAGTTACGGAGATAGGTTGCAACTAGTAGGGTGTCAGCTGGAGGCGCCGGAACCAGTGGAGGATTTTGCGTATGACAAATATCTCGCTCGCTACAGTGTCTTTTCCATCTGTTCAGGAGCAAAGATAGAGAAGATTGGCATAGATGGTGGAAATGCGTTGTTTCGGGGCATTTTGTGGCTCAAGGAAGCTGTTGCTGGGCGAATCAATACACTGTGGCACGAGCCATATGCGAGTTTTATGGCTGGACTTCTGTATGGGTATCGAGGAGGATTAGGGCAGCTCAATGAATTGTTTTCTCGCACAGGCGTTACGCACATTGTTGCAATTTCTGGGTACAATATTACACTTATAGCTACACTACTTATTACTTTTTGTATCAGTCTCGCTATCCCGAGAAAAAAAGCGTTTTGGATTGTGGTATTTGGCATTATTGTGTTTCTTATTTTTGCTGGATTATCAGCATCAGTCGTTCGTGCTGGCATTATGGGTATACTTGTTCTTATTGCAAAACAAATGGGACGTACGTCGAGAATAGGCAATGTACTCATGTTCACAGCAGTCATCATGACACTGCAAAATCCGTTTGTATTAATATATGATGCAGGATTTCAACTTTCGTTTCTTTCGACTGTTGGACTTGTGTATTTATCACCAAAAATTGAGACATGGTTTTCCTGTGTACCAAAAGTATTAGGGTTGCAAGAATCAATAGTAGCGACATTGTCTGCAACAATAATTACACTGCCACTTATTTTATTTCAATTTGGAAGATTGTCACTCGTGTCACTCCCAGTCAATATGATTATTCTTTGGATTATTCCGTTTATTATGATGATTGGTTTTTTTGCTGTGGTCGTTAGTATGCTGTTTCTTCCACTTGCACATATTCTTTCGTGGATCGCGTGGGGAGGAATGATGTATATTGTAAATATTGTGCGTTGGTTTGCAACATTATCATTTGCTGCTGTCGATATGCGTGTGCCTGTATGGGGGATGGTATGCATGTACATCGTTCTTGCTTGGTTTATACTTAGAAAAAAGTCTTCCACAACCTAGGTTTTCAAGGATTTGACGGGATACCTGAAATTTGAGATTATACTAGTATTATTTACTTCTAATATAGAACATATATGAAGAAAATCCTTGGAGCATCAGCGATGCTGTGCGCCCTTTTACTTGTTGGTGCAGGATGTGCACCAGCTACAGATGATTACTCTGCAACAGACGGAGATACAAATGACGGAAGTGACGTGTTAGACAATGGGGGAGGTACAGTGGTAAAAGATGACAGCGCGCTGACTGGATCATTTGCAGATTGTCCTTCTGCAACTGAACTCGCTACATTTACATCAACAGATGCTTCTGTGGTAGAAGGCGGTCCTTTTGACACAACAAGCTTCACTTTTGCAAAAGCAAAATGGGAAGGAAACAAACTTAACGTGTTTATTTCAAACAAAGAGTACGCAGCATCAAAATTTGGTGGACTTGATAGTCCTGTCAAAGGTGCTGATAAAGGAACAGGTGTTTTGCAACTTGTATTTAGCAATGGTGCAGAAAAAGCTGACGTTGCTCCGTACAACCCAGCAGCAGGATACGGACAGTCACATTGGGTCACTGCAGAAATGCTCGTTCCAGTTGGCCCTACAGGCACAGATGCACTCCTTAGCATGAGTAGTGGAAGTGCAGTGGTTGCTGCTCTCGATGGTTCAAAAGTATGTGGAACCTTCAGTATGACAGGAAACAACAGTGCTGCAACAGGAGCATTTGTTGCAACGTTTTAATGATTTTTTTATGAAGGAGGGGAACACAAACACCACGGATATCCGTGGTGTTTTGTTTTGAAAATATGGCATTTCCCGACGGACGATGTGGTATACCAGTCTGGTATTCCACACGTCCGTCGGGTAGCGCGGTAGCCATCAGAGAAGCTATGAAGTCCCCCGACCTTTTCGCTAGTCTGAGGCTGCACACGCTTTTATTAGCGTACGTCACTCTGTTTTGAGTGTCAAAATGAGCCTGTTTATATGAAACAAGTAGTAACATTTTTGGCCATAGTTTTATGTATTACACTTGGACTTCGTGTGTATCTTTCACGTTCTTCTACTGACTTTGAAAATTCAAGTTCAAGTGATGTGATTGAAGAGGAGAAAAAAGATCCTACACTCAACATAACTTTTCTTGATATAGGACAAGGAGATTCAACTTTTGTAGAATTTCCAGATGGACAGCAGATGCTCATAGATTGTGCAATTGACGATCGAGTACTTGAAGCACTGGGACGCGTTATGCCGTTCTATGATCATGATATAGACTATCTGGTTGTCACGCATCCAGATCTCGATCACTATGGTGGGTGTCTCGATGTGATGAAGCGTTTTGATATTGGTCATATTCTCTACAATGGTATGGAAAAGTCATATGATGAGCTCTGGCAGTCGTTTCATGCTGAGGTACAAGCGCAGATGGCAGAAGGAAAAGAATATATCGAAGTAGACGAACCTTTTGTCTGGGAAATTGCGAGTACTACGGTGAACGTACTCTATCCAGATCATTCTATACCACAAGATTCTCATATTCCCGGTCTCGACAAAGATGTTGGTGCAAATGATACATCTATAGTGATGAAGTTGTCTTTTGGTACACAAGATGTACTTCTCATGGGAGATGCAGAGGAAGATTTGGAAACGTATTTGGTAAATACTTACGGGGAGCAACTTGATGTGGAAGTATTGAAAATGGGACACCACGGAAGCCAAACAGCATCGACTCAGCCATTCCTCACTGTTGTTACACCACAAGACGCAATTGCTTCCTGCGGATTGAATAATAAGTTTGGTCATCCATCACCTCGTGTGTTAAAACGATTTGAGCGAGAACATACAAATGTCTGGCGGACAGACGTGTCTGGTGATATACTAGTTACGTTCACAACATCGTCCTATGATATTGTGACACAATTTTAGTATATGAAAAAATTTCTTTTCACTATTGCATTTCTTTTTTTGTTTCCACTTACTGCACATGCAGCAAATTTCAATTTTCTTGTAAATAATAGCGTGTATCTGTCAGATGAGAGTGCGTTTGCTGGGGACACAGTAAAAGTGTATACCGTCGTGGTGAATAATGATTTTCCATTTTTTTCAGCAGATGTGACGTTTTTTAATAATGGCGTGCATATCGGTACGGCAGAAATTCGTAATCTTGCACGAGAACAAGCAAAACAAGTATCTATTGATTATAAACTTCCTGAGGGAGAAAATAAGATTGAAGCGCGGATGATCAATGTTTCAGTTCGTGATGAGTCTGGATCCACGATAGAATTGTCACAGCAAGAACTTACTGCATATCAAGCAACACGATCTTTGACGATTGACGTTGATACTGATGGTGACAATATTGGAAATGCAGAGGATACGGACGATGATAATGATGGACTTTCTGATACAGAAGAAGTAGCACGTGGGACAAATTCTCTTAAAGCTGATTCTGATGGAGATACACTCAATGACAAACAAGAGGCTGATAATGGCACAGATCCAACAAAAGCAGACAGCGATGGAGATGGACATGATGATGGAAAGGATCTCTTTTCTACCGATAAGTTTGAATGGGATGATGTTGATAAAGATGGCACTGGTGACAATGCCGACACCGATGATGATAATGATGGACTATCAGATATAGATGAAGCGACGCTAGGAAGTGATCCACTCAAAAAAGATACTGATGGTGATGGTATAGAGGATGGTGCTGAAAAAGAAGCGGGTACAGATCCTACAAATCGTGACACCGACGGCGATGGTTTAGATGATAAAGATGAAATTGATGGTGTAACAGATCCCACCAAAGCAGACACCGATGATGATGGTGTCAATGACAGAGAAGAAGGAAACAGGGGCACTGATCCAACGAACGCAGATACTGACGGAGATGGACTTTCCGATGGTGACGAATTTAAAAAAGGGAGTGATCCTCTGAAATCAGATACAGATGGAGATGGTGTCAATGATTTGCTTGATGCATTTCCATTTGATGCTGCCGAATCTATTGATACAGATCTCGATGGCATCGGAAACAATACTGACGACGATGACGACAATGATGGTATTCTTGATGTTGATGAGTCTGCGTTTGGTACAGATCCATTGAAAAATGATACTGATGGTGATGGTCTGGGTGATAAGACGGAACAAGAAAAAGGATCCAATCCACTCCTTGCTGATAGCGATGGTGATGGACGTATGGACGGAGAAGATAGTCGCCCTCTGGCAGCTGATATGTTTGATTACAAACGAATAATTCAGTGGGGAGCATTTGGGAGTTTGATACTGTTTATTGTCTTCATGAGTGTGTATGCATACAAACGTGAACGATACTAAATATAGCTATATTGCAATCATTATTCTGGTGTGTCTCTTCACGCCAGTTTTTGTGTATGCTGCTGACAGTGATAACGATGGGCTTTCTGATGAGCAAGAAGTGCTCTATCACACGGATCCTGCCAATCCTGACACCGATGGAGATGGCTATCTCGATGGAGAAGAAGTTGTACATGATTATTCTCCACATCTTGCTGGTGGAAAACATATGAATGAAGATGATTTTGATAATGATGGATTGAATGATTGGCTCGAGAGATGGTTTGGAAGTGACATGGGAAGAACTGATAGTGATGGAGATGGAATTTCAGATTATGAAGAAGTCATGCATGGATATTCACCAGCGTCGACTACTTCCGTGCAATTATTTCAAAGAAAGATCGTGGTGGACAGATCGCAGCAGCGGTTGAATTATTATGTGGACGGAGTGAAAATACATAACTTTCCTGCTTCAACGGGCAATCCTGGAACACCGACACCCGAAGGAGAATATTACATGATAAAAAAAGTCGCGGATAAACGATATGTGGGGCCTGGGTATGATTTGCCGGGTGTTACCTGGAATGTAGAATTTTCTCCAATGTATTATATACATACTGCCTACTGGCATAATGACTTTGGTAAACGCACGCATAGTCATGGATGTGTAAATTTGCGAGAAGACGATGCAAAAGTTATTTATGATTATATTGATGAGAGTGTTCCTATTGTGGTAATAGGGGAGACACCTGCGCGGTACGTGGTAGGGACGTGATATGACCAAAAAACAAAAACAACTTTGTATAGATATCCTCACGTGGTATCACAAAGACGGAAGAAATTTGCCGTGGCGGAAGACTAGGAATCCGTATCGAATTTTGGTATCAGAAATAATGCTCCAACAAACACAAGTACCACGAGTGATAGAAAAATATAAAGAATTTCTCCGTGCATTTCCAACGATACAAAAACTTGCTGATGCAAAAACCGCAGACGTTATTACGGTATGGAAAGGACTTGGGTACAATCGCCGTGCATTATTTTTGCAGCGGACTGCACAAAGAGTACAAAAAGAATTTCGTGGAAGATTTCCACGAACAATTGCAGAATTGAAAACATTGCCAGGAGTGGGAGATTATACTGCTCGTGCGGTGATGTCATTTGCGTTTGACGAACCGACACCAGTCCTCGATACCAATCATAGAAAGTTTTATCAAAAAACATTTTTTGGAGATGATATAAAAACTGATGTTGGATTATTGAAGAAGGCGGAAGAAGTAGTGGCTTTTTTGGTTGCTGAGGCACCTTCCACCCAACTTTCCTCTACAAGAGGGGGGAGTTCTTGTTCGCAGGTCTACCACTGGAATCAAGCACTCATGGATTGGGTATCTTCGAACTCAGAAAAGTACACATTTCCCAAAAATAAGAAAAACAAGAAGGCTGTACCTTTCAAAAAAACAGATCGCTATGTTCGAGGCAGAATTGTTGATATTCTACGGGAAGAAGGGAAGGTCGGATTTGTAATGCTGAGGAGATGTTTTCCAGAAATAGCAGATGAACGCTTTGGAGCCATTATCAAAAAGCTCGAGGAAGATAAGTTGATTTCTCAAAAAAATAGGAGTATATTACTTCCGTAATACTATATAATTATCTTTTATGAAACTACTTCTCAGATGGCTGCTCAATGCTCTCACGCTCATCGCTATAGCATTTTATTTGCCAGGCGTCACCGTGAGCGGTATTTATGCAGCACTCATCACTGCACTCGTGCTCGGGCTGGTAAATGCTATTATTCGCCCAGTTTTGTTTGTTCTCACCCTTCCTATCAATCTCCTTACCCTTGGCCTCTTCACCTTTGTGTTGAATGGTTTACTTTTCTGGTTTGTGGGAAGTGTAGTAGAAGGATTTGATGTCGCAGGGTTTTGGCCAGCATTTTTCGGAGCACTTATCTTGAGTCTTGTAAGTTGGCTCTTGGGATGGACACTGAGAAAAAATTAATTAGACTTAACATATACCATATGAAAGGTGGCACCGTACGTGTTGCAAAGGGGAAGTCCTTTAGTGGACCAAAGCCAGGAAAATCTTTTCAAAATCCAGCGAGCAATGCTGGTTCTGGATGGCAAGGAATGGGAAAGAAAAGTATTGTTTCTTCGTTGAAGAAAAAAGAAGACGAAAAAAAATAGAACATATATCTTACGAATCAAACGGATGCGTTTGATTCGTTTAATCTTTGCTCTATAGTATCGATATTCATATGAAAAAACGTATTATCATTTCACTTGGCGGGTCTATCGTTATCCCCAAAACTGGTTTTGATACCACATTTTTGAAATCACTCAAAACATTGTTTCTTACAGAAGCAAAGAAAGGGAATCAGTTTATTCTTATCGTCGGTGGGGGAGCGACGTGCCGGATGTATCAGGATGCGCTCCGTGCTGCAGGGAAGCCTAGTAATACAGATCTTGACTGGATGGGAATAGAAACGACAAAAGTAAATGCTGCCTTTGTAAAATTTATTCTTGGTGATATTGCACACAAAGATATTTTGAGTGATCCAAGAAAGAAAGTAAATACCAGTAAGCCAGTTATTGTGGCATCTGGCTGGAAGCCAGGCAATTCTACAGATTTTGGTGCGGTCAATTTTGCAAAGACGTATGGTGCGAGTGATGTGATCAATCTCTCCAATATTGAATATGTCTATGACAAAGATCCTGCGAAGCATAAAGAAGCAAAGAAGATAGAACAGATCACCTGGGGAGACTTCCGCAAGATTGTCGGCAATGAGTGGAATCCTGGGGCAAATCTTCCATTCGATCCTATCGCAAGCAAGATGGCAGAGAAGTTGGGATTGCGTGTGAGTATTCTTCGCGGGACGGATTTGAAGGAAGTAAAGAATGCGATCGGTGGGAGGAAGTTTCGTGGAACGGTGATTTATTAGGTATGGAACAACGACATCCAATTCGTGGACATCAAGTTGTATGTAGTGCCTTTATTGAAAAAGAAGGCAAATTTTTGATTGTACTGTGCCCAAGATTTAAAGTTTGGAGAGTCCCTGGTGGCAGAGCGGAACACGGGGAAAAATTAGAGGAAACATTGCTCAGAGAAATGAAGGAAGAAACTGGATTAGATTATAAAAATCCCATCTATTTGGGTTTTGGACAAGATCAGCAATTTCACGTACAAAAAGATTATGAGACTTCTCGACTTCTTATGTTTTTTCATCTAAAAGCTACCGGTGAAGTTGTTTTGGATCCAGAGGAGGCTGATGATTCAAAATGGGTGACGATTGACGAATTGAAACAAACCCAAAATAAAGAAGGAGCTCTCACCAATTTTTTTGAAAGATTTCCACAAGCAATGTAAAAAAAGAACCTCACACGAGGTTCTTTTTTATTCTTAAAGAAGACAGGGGAGCTTGCTCGGCTGTCCGAGGATATATGGTACAATCGAACATATGTCCGAGCACATCAAAAAAAGTCACAATAAAACCCAGATTTTGTACCATCTAGTGTGTCCAGTGAAGTATAGGAGAAAAGTACTGATCAAAGGTGTTCCACAGACACTGAAGGAAGTGTGTCTAGAGATATCAAAGCGGTATGAGATATTTTACGTGGAGATAGGGACAGATTTAGATCACGTACATTTTCTTATACAGAGT
>MNVD01000011.1 GCA_001871445.1 Candidatus Magasanikbacteria bacterium CG1_02_41_34 | reverse complement strand
GACGTTCACTTCTCCTTTCATGTATGCCGGTACGAGCAACGAAAAAAACCAGATTGGGAACATGAAGAAGTTTTTGGCGTAGTGCCAAATGATCTGGTTGCGTAAGTAGGACAACCGTTTCTTGTCTGTCTTCTGTTTCTCGTCTGTTTTCAGACTTCGATACGAACTAAAAAAGCCATGCCATAACCAATAGCTGTCTGCTGATGCGTGGGTTTTCTGTAGTGGGTTGGTTGCGGTTTGTTTGCGGTGAAACATAACACTGTCTATAGTGCTTGCAAAGTAGGTTCAGTATATCATGTTTTACTGTTTTTGTGTTGTGTGGAGTGGACAAGAAATCTAGAAAGCATATAATCTAAAAATTTAGAAAGCAATTCCTCCCCTATCAGGGGAGAATATTCTACGAACCACACTCTTCTTGACTACAAAAAAACCGGCAATTAGCCGATTTTTGTTTTTTAGTTTTATTGTTTTCTAGATTTGTTGCTTTTTGGATTTCTTGTTTTCTAGTTTTTTGGCTTTTCACTATCCAATTCAAGTTTTCGTTCCTTTGTTTCTATCTCATATGCTTCGAGCACATCTCCTTTTTCTATTTTTACTTTTCCTTCGTAACGGATACCACACTCGGTACCTTGTGCTACTTCTTTTACCGGAGAATGTCCTGATTGTAGTTCAGAAATAACACCTTTGCCCATTTCTTCTCCATCACGAATGACACGAACTTTGGCAGATCTTTTAATTTTTCCTGTCTCAACACGTCCACCGACAGTCATTGCTTTTTTATCTGTACGGAAGACAGCGAGGACTTTCAAATTTCCAATTTCATGCACAATACTTTCACTTTCAAGGAGTTGTTCAAGTTCGTCACGAATCCAGTCGATAAGATCGTAAATAATAGAATATTGTTTGAATGCTATATTTTTTTCACGCATGCTTACTTCTGCAGTACTAGTAGGTTTGACATTGAATCCTATAACTGTTGCCCCAGAACCTTCTGCTGTTGCAACATCATTTTCTGCGATATTTCCCAGCCCCTTCCCCACAATACGCACAGCAACTTCATCATGCTTGAATCGATCGAGTGAACCAATGATGGCTTCAAGACTTCCGAGCACGTCGGCTTTGATAACAAGATTGAGCGTTCGTTTTTTACCATCCTCATCCTCAGTATCCGTCCAAAGGACAGTACTTCGCTCTGCACCGGTTTGTTGTGTTTTCTTTTCTTTTACGTCAATAGGTGTCGCGCCAGCAGATTTTGTCAGATCGAGAATATCTCCAATCGTAGGCGCCACTTTGAATCCAATAATCTGTGCAGGAACTGATGGACCTGCTGTCGCAATTTCTTCACCAGTATCTTTTCGCATTGCACGCACTCGTCCGTAAATTTCTCCACCGATAACAAGATTCTCTCCTTTTTTCAGCGTACCTGATTGCACCAGAATAGTCGCAACAGGTCCCATACCCTTGTCAACATGAGACTCAATAATAGTCCCAACAGCTGGCATATGTGAATCGGCCTGAATGATATCTTCGTTCATGTCAGCAACAAGCAAGAGTGTATCGAGAAGTTGATCGATATGAAGATTATTTTTTGCAGAAATTTGTACCATAGGTACGTCTCCACCCCATTCTTCTGGCTGTACACCTTTGCCAGAAAGTTCTGTCATAGTACGTTTTGGATCAGCACCTTCTTTATCCATTTTATTGATTGCAACAATGTATGGAATTCTTGCTGCTTTCAAAATTTGGATAACTTCTTCTGTTTGCGGTTTGACTCCATCGTCAGCAGCAACCACAAGAATCGCAAGGTCAGCAACCTTTGCACCACGACTACGCATCACCGTAAACGCTTCGTGTCCTGGTGTATCAATAAACGTAATAGCGCGCTCTTCTTCTGTTTTTGGATCTTTCCAAATAGTCTGATATGCACCGATGTGTTGTGTAATACCACCTTTTTCTCCACTTGCAATATGTGCCTTTCGGATCGTATCAAGAAGTGTTGTCTTTCCATGATCGACATGTCCCATAACGACAACAACTGGTGCACGTCGTTCCATCTGTGAGGCTGCTTTCAACGCTTCCTCCAGAACTTGTGCTTGTGCTTCATGTTTTTCTTCATGCGCTTTTTCGTGTGAATCTTCTTTTTGTGTAAAAAATCCAAGCTCTTCTGCCATGATAGCCGCAGTTTCATAATCGATATCTTGATTTTGATTTGCAAGAATCCCATTCTTCATGAGTTCTTTGATCACTTCTGTCACAGAAAGATTGAGTCGTACTGCAAAATCTTTTACCATAAGACGATCTGGTAGCGTCACGGTCTCTCCAGATTCTTTTCGCATCTCACGCTCTTTCTGTTTTTTTTCTTCTTGTTCAAGTTGTTTTTTCTTATCAAGATCACGTTTGATAAACTTCCATTTTCGCATGACCAATTCAGCCGTACGATCATCAATCTTGATTGCTTTTTGTCCAATATCAAAACCATACCCAGGAAGAATATCAAGGAGCTCTTTGGTATTGGTTCGAAGCCGTCTGGCAAGTTCAGTAACGTTCATAGAGGGTTACGGATTTCTGATATTAGGATGTCATAGATAAAAGTACATCTACCTATCCCAAAGTAATTCAATGTGAGGAGTATATACAACGAGCACATAAAAGTCAATATCTTAGCGAAAAAAAATTTATCTATATTGACAAATACCTTTTTTGAGACTATCCTGCCCAACCGTACACAGGAGGGGCTCTGTACACGGGTGTACTGCTTCTTTTTTAGAGGAAGTAGTGCCGTTCATTACAATACAGGCAAAAACTTTTTTGACAATAACTTTCGAGTAGCACGAAATATGGCTATATATAGGTATATTTCGTGCTACTCGAAACAGTGATCTGCAACAACAGGATGTTCCTGTTGAAGTATATTGCTGTAGCATTGGGAGAGGTTGTTTTGCTCAAGAGGCATCATATCACGCTCCTCCAGGAGTTCTCGATCCCGCTCATTGCGGGCGTCATCCTGGCGGTGATCTGGGCGAATCTCGCCCCAGAGTCCTACCATCATCTCGTTCACGGGTCCCCTTTCAGCGAAGGAGGTGTGAGCCTACACTTCCTGTTCAACGACATCTTCATGGTATTCTTCTTCGGCATCGCTGCGAAGGAAATCACGGAGAGCTGTCTTCCTGGCGGTGCACTGAACCCACCTCGAAATGCCGTCAACCCACTTCTTGCGACTCTGGGCGGAGTACTCGGACCGATCCTGGTCTACATGGTCTGGACACATGTCATTACTGGTGACGAGACGATCGGAAAAGGGTGGGGAATCCCAACCGCTACCGACATCGCACTGGCCTGGCTCGTTGCTCGCATGGTGTTTGGCAAAGGACACCCAGCAGTCAGTTTCTTGCTACTGCTCGCTGTCGTAGATGATGGAATTGGCCTCGCCATTATCGCCGTCTTCTACCCAGACCCGAGTCACCCAGTGCAACCAGCATACATTCTGCTCGTTGTAGCTGCGATGATGCTAGCATGGTTCATGAGACGAAACGGAGTAAAGAGCTTTTGGGCATACATGACAGTGCCTGGTATTGCAAGTTGGGCAGGCCTCTATACCGCCCACCTTCATCCAGCACTCGCGCTCGTGGCAATAGTTCCGTTCATGCCCTCTGCCAAGGTTGACAAAGGTCTCTTTGCAGAAGATGGAAATGAGAAGGATACGCTCAACCGCTTCGAGCACGCCTTCAAACTTCCTGTCGACCTCGGCCTCTTCGGCTTTGGCCTCATGAACGCAGGCGTTGCCTTCTCCTCGGTCGGCAATGCAACGTGGGGAGTTCTTCTCGCGCTCATGCTCGGCAAAACATTCGGCGTCTTCGGCTTTGCGATGCTGGCAAAAACCTTGGGCTTCCCGCTTCCAACTGGGATGAACAAGAAGGTCCTCATTGTCACCGGCATGGTGGCCGCGCTCGGACTCACCGTTGCACTGTTCGTCGCTGGCGTCGCTTTCACCGATCCAGGTCTCCAGGGTGCTGCAAAGATGGGAGCTCTCGGTTCGGTTCTCATCATCCCTCTGGCTTTTGGCTTCGGAAGATGGTTCCGCGTGAAAAGAATCACCCCGATTGCCAAAGTCATTCTTCTCCGCCCAAAAGCTTCCCCAACAATAACGATTGGGATTGGGATTTCGGTTCGAGACGAGTCGGATCTCATTCGGATCAACCCTCGAGACTCGAAATAAAGAAGCGGTGACATAGAAACATCATCGTCCGTGACACGGAGGGACAGACGATGAATGCACCGTTATACAAGAAATTCTTGCCTGTTCCTCCTTTTGTTCTTGAATATATTTCGAGAATAGAAGAAGCAAATTTCTATTTATCCACAATTTTTCCCCTTTTACTATTGAAATAACTACTATTTTCTTTTTTTTTCTATATACTTGAGTTACCAACCCTTTGCGATAGGAGGACGCAATGAATTATCATCGCCCCTCCTATCCATGGGAGGACAAAACTCCGGAAGACACGCAAGTGTTCTTTCAACCAGACGGACATGGAATTTTTGAACTGGTAAACTGGCGATTCGGTGCGGACCCGCTCGGAAACCTATGCGTGTTCCACGACACCAAGCCAGATAGCGATATAGGGCTCAAAAGATACCATACGGTGGATGATAATCGTCTTCGATTCCTTCCACGTGAACGTAGGTAAGAGCCATGTATCGACCACCGGCCGTCCACGTGTAATGCAACGCTGGACGGCCCCTCTCTCAACAAAAAACGATCCCGTTTCTATCGGGATCGTTTTTTGTTTTCACATTTGATGCATGTATTACTTCGCGTACTTTTCTCTATACATGTCACTTGATCGCGTGACAGCTGCAGCAGCCTGCTCGAATCCTTCAAATCCTCCAATCAACACTTCTTTATTCTGCAACTTCTTATAATTTTCATAGAAGTGCTTCATTGTTTTCAATGTATGCTTGTTCACATCATCAATTGTCTTTACCTCATCCCATCGAGGATCATCTAGTGGCACCGCAATAATTTTATCATCACTTTCACCACTATCAATCATTTTCATGAGGCCTACAGGACGAACACGTACGAGAATTCCAGGATGCAATGGCTCTGTGGTCAATACAATAACATCAAGTGCATCACCATCATCCCACAGTGTCTGCGGTGCAAAGCCGTAGTCAAATGGAAACGGCTGTGCCGTGTGAGACACACGGTCAAGCGCAATAAGACCTGTTTCTTTATCAATCTCGTATTTATTGAGCGACCCTCGTGGAATCTCAATAATAACATTCATTTCTTCTGGAATCTTATCTCCAAGTGGAACATCATGCCATAGGTTCATAGCATCATTGATTAGTGAATGAAATACTTCGCTTATTGAATAATGCTATACCAAAATCGGTCTTTTTGCAAGAGAAGTGAACAAAAAAACCAAAAATCAATAAAGCAATAAAACTAAAAAGCAATGGTGGGCATCTTTTTTCCCCAGTACAAAAACCGTACTTCTGAAATAGCAGAATATTGTTTGTTGCTCCTTCTTACTTCGTTTCTAGATTTTTTGTTTTATTGTTTTCTTGCCACAATCACATATCCCTGCGACTCGACTATTCTCCCAAGCGTCAGCAATTCTACAAAAGAATACAGTTCTGCTACTGCCGTCGAATACGGATGCAATTTTTTCTTTAGCAAATACAACCACTTATTGAGTGTACGCAACATGAAAAACTTTTTTGATGACTGAAATGCAGGATAAAGTTCATCGGGGTGAACAAGAAACTTCAGCCAGACAGTACTCAGCATGATGGAAATATAAAATCCTGCATCAGTAATTTTTTCTTTCAATTCATCTTTGCTAAAAAGTGAAATATGAAATTCTGCATGAGGATCCGTATTCAATCCCCTTTTCAGAAGATATTTTCGTAGCCAGGCATGCTTGCCAAGTGTTGATTCGGAAAACATAGCAAGGAGACCGCGCGGTACCGACACACGGTTCAACTCTGCAAGCCATGCATCCACATCGGGAACATGACCAAGGACATCCGATGTATATACAGCATCAAAAGTATTATCTTCAAATGGCAACGTCGTATCATAATCAACAATGTCGGCATGCACACCATACTTTTTCAAATTCTCACGTGCCAGATCATTTTGTAATCGCATCACATCAGCCCCTACAACCTCTACATGTCGACCAAACAATTTTTTCATATCTACAACAGAAGCACCAGTACCACATCCAACATCAAGTATCCTATATGGATCACGCAAATCACCAATATTTTTTCGCTTTATATCTTGTGCAATCGCTCGATACAGTACAAATTTTTTTGGATAAAAAACAAGTTTGAGCTTTTCCTTCCACGTGACAAATTCACCAGTAAACACTGGTGAAGCATCCCAAATTTCTGTTCCATCGTCTATTTTTACTCCCCAACTTTTTTCTTCTTGTAGAGGTTTGTCTTCCATATGAAACTATTGTACCATGGTGCATAGAAAGATTGAAAGATTACACGTTCATACTTTTCCAATCTTCTAATCTTATTTCACAGCTAGGTGAAATATAGTTTTTTAGTCTTTCTTTCAAGTCAGGATATAATACTATGCAATCAGGATTCATTCTTATAAACAAACCAGTTGATTGGACCAGCCATGACGTAGTTGGATATATCCGTGGTATTATCCGTACATCTAATCTTTTGGAAATCAAAAAACCTAAGGTAGGTCATGCCGGCACACTGGACCCTTTTGCCACAGGTCTCCTTATTGTTGGCATAGGACGTGACGCTACAAAACGACTCGATGAATTTAAGGAAAAGAAAAAAGAATATATTGCGACTATCAGACTTGGAGCTACATCAGATACATATGATAAAACAGGAACAATACAAGAAGCAAATAGCAAAACACAAACAATTTCCAAATCACACATACTACATGTATTGGAAAAATTCATTGGAAAACAATCCCAGATTCCTCCGATGTATAGTGCAAAAAAGGTAAACGGCCAAAAATTGTATGAGCTAGCTCGAAAAGGCATTGAAATAGAACGCCAGCCATGTGAGATAGATATATATGAGATAGAACTTCTCAACATGATCTCGAGCAACGAAAAGGAGTCGAGTGATCCTCAGGCAATTGAAATCCGAATATCATGCTCCACCGGCACCTACATCCGTACTCTTGCTCACGATATCGGACAGCAGCTTGGGACAGGCGCGTATTGTGAGGAACTGAGGAGAACGAAGATTGGTGAGTATAGAGTGGAAGATGCACACGATGTGAAAGATCTGAATGAAAAAAATATCCACAGCTATATATAACGAGTTATACGTACTACTTTTTACATATTGACAAAATCAAATCCAGTTGCTATAGTGTCTGTACAAATTTATTCAGTACTGCCATGACTCCGAAAGAATGAAATGTGGCTGAATATAGCGAAAAAATGAAATTTCTTGCCTCACACATCAGTGACAAAAATATCCTCCATACTGGCTACTAGCCTGCATGGGTTTTTCACTATCTTCCACAATTCTGTTTGGAACATGGCCTGACACATGTTTTTTATGATATCTACCTTGAGCCTGATCCTTGCCCTTGTAGGCGGACTTGTCGGTCTCGGTATTGGGTACGTACTGCGAATGAAGATTGCAAAAGGCAATGCCACAAATGTGGAAGCAATCGCAGAACGAAAGCTCACCGAGGCAAAAACAAAAGAACAACAGATCATCCTTGAAGCAAAAGAAAAAGCTATCAAGGTCATCGATGATGCAAAAAAAGAAGAGGAAGAACGACGCCAAGAGTTGCGCAAAATGCAACAACGGCTCGAACACCGTGAAGAAACATTTGATAAAAAACTTCTTGAGGTTGAGGACAAAAAGTCTGAGCTCCAAGAAAAAGTAGAAAAAGTCAAAACAATTGAAGCAGAAATGCAGGCAAAAAAAGAAGAAATTGTAGAGAAGCTCGCAACAGTTGCGACATATACAAAAGATCAAGCAAAGGAAGAATTGCTTACAAAAATTGAAGAAACCGCTCAAGACGATCTGCTCAACAGAGTACGTAAAATGGAAAATGTCGGTGCAGAAGAACTGGAAGCAAAGGCACAAGATATCATGGTATGTTGCATGCAACGTACGGCATCAAGCCATGCATCAGAAACAACTGCTTCTGCAGTAAACCTCCCGAGTGATGAAATGAAGGGTCGTATTATTGGAAAAGAAGGACGAAACATCAAGACAATAGAGCGCATGACTGGCTGTGAAATCATTATTGATGAAACACCTGAAATGCTTGTTATATCCAGCTTCTCCCCTATCCGCAGACGTGTCTGCCAACTCGCGATTGAAAAACTAATCAAGGATGGTCGTATTCAGCCAGCAAAAATTGAAGAATACATCGAAGAGGCAAAACGTGATCTTGCTATTGATTTGAAAAAATCTGGTGAAGTAGCTCTTCAAGAAATGGGTATCATTGCTTCAGATCCAAAACTCGCATCAATCGTAGGTCGTTTGAAATATAGAACAAGTTACGGACAAAATGTTTTGAACCATTCTCTCGAAGTTGGACATATTGCGGGACTTATTGCAGAAGAAGTCGGCATGGACCCAGCACATGCTCGAAAAGCAGGATTTTTTCATGATATTGGGAAAGCAATCGACCATGATACAGAGGGAGCTCATACAGAGATCGGAAAGAAAATCATGGAAAAATTCAATATGCATGCGGACTTTGCAGAGGTCTGCAACACGCACCATGATACCAATCCACCACTCCTCCTGACAAAATTGGTCATGGCAGCAGATGCAATCTCTGCATCTCGCACAGGTGCACGCCGAGACACCTATGAACAGTATGTAAGTAGACTCAAAGAACTTGAGGAAACCGCAATGAGCTTCCCAGGCATCGAAAAAGTCTATGCTATCCAAGCAGGTCGTGAAGTACGCGTCTTTGTCACACCAGAAGAAATTGATGACTACGCAGCATACAACCTAGCAAAAGATATTGCTCGGAAAATTGAAAGTGAATTGCAATATCCAGGTGAGATCAAAGTAAATGTCATCCGAGAAACACGTGTGATTGAGTACGCTCGTTAAAAGCTCGGAAATCTAGGAAGGTCTAGTAGGCTTAGAAAGCAACATTTAAAAAACGTTCGAGATAATTCGAACGTTTTTTTGTACATACCTTCTAAGCCTTCCTTGATTTCTAAGCACCTAATGTTTTTGCTCTGTTGACATAAATAATCATTGCTGTATACTATTGATATAGTTTGAAATAACTTTACTAATATGAATAAAGTAAACAAAGCTGCGCTTGCAGAGCGCATCGCCGAAAAAGTTGGCGTTTCAAAAAAAGAAGCAGAAGACATGATTGCCGCATTTGTCGATGTCGTCATGAAAACTCTCCAACGAGATGGGTCTGTGACCATCGCAGGATTTGGGGCTTTTAGTGCAAAAACACGCGCAGGACGCACAGGAGTCAATCCACAAAATCCTACTGAAAAAATTCAAATTCCACCTGTGACCGTTCCAAAATTTAAAGCTGGCAAAGCATTGAAGGATTGTCTCAAAAAAAAGAAATCAATTTCTGAACATACTGAGATGAACACACCAAGTTCCATATAATACAGTTATATACATACCTGTCCTTCATACTGTAGGACGGGTATTGTATTGACGAAAAGTACATTTGTGACTATACTCTTGCTCACTGCCTACATATAGGCATGAAAGCAAGGCCCGTTCGTCTAGTGGCTAGGACGCTAGGTTCTCATCCTAGTAACAGGGGTTCGATTCCCCTACGGGCTACCAGGTTTCATCCCAATAAAATTGGGATTGCGACTGACAGGAAAAAGCATGTCAAAACAATACTTCTCACAAAAACCGAGTCAGGGTAGCTCAGTCGGTTAGAGCGTAGGACTCATAACCCTAAGGTCGGGAGTTCGATTCTCCCTCCTGACACAAAAGCACAATATAAACAAAAAACAATGAACAGTGAACCTGTTTATTGTTTTTTGTTTATTGATAATTTATCTACTCGGAGGGATATGATAATAATCAACGAGAAATGCGCCGACATCGGCAAACACAGGAATCGTAGTGCTGTCGGCATAGGCTCGTTTTGGTTTTTCAAACTTTACGATCATGACAAACTTCGGATCATCCACCGGTCCAAATCCAACAAAGGAATGATTGGTGTCAATACCATATCCACCAGGTCCTGCGATTTGCGCTGTTCCGGTCTTTCCTGCAATATAATACCCCGGAATAGCCGCCGCATGTGCTTGTCCGCTATCAATCACACGCACAAGCATGGCAGAAAGAAGTGACGCGGCATGATTGCTAACAATGTTTCTCAATACTTCTGGAACGGTTCGATCTATTGTTCCATCAGCATACCGTACTTCCTGGACAATGTAGGGTCTCATCATCGTTCCTCCGTTTGCAATCGCGGCAAATGCGCTTGCCATCTGGAGTGGCGTGGCAGTGATACCCTGTCCAAATGATGCTGTAGCAGTATAACAATCCACATCATCTTTTTTATTGACATACAGTGTATTGATCGTTCCTGTGGTTTCACTGTCAAGCTGAATGCCAATTTTCACACCAAACCCAAACGATTCAAGATATGAAATAAACGGATGCTTCCCCAACTGCTGGACCACATGCACCATGCCAGTGTTGATAGAATTTTCTAAAACCCCTGTCATTGTCTGATCTTTGTAGGCTTTACTCTCTGCATTTTTAATTGGTTTGGTACAGTTTGCATCCACAGATCCGCTATCATAAAAATACGTATCAGGCTGTACCTTTTCCTCATTGAGTGCAGCAGCCATCGTGATCGGTTTGAAAATAGAACCCGGTTCGTAGGGGGTAAAAATGGTGGTGTTATTATATGCTCGAGCATCTTCTACTTTATTGTATGTATTGGGATCAAAATCTGGCAATGAACACATAGCACGTATAGCACCTGTTTTGGGTTCTAAAATGAGTAATGCGCCACTGGTCGCACCATAATCCTCCATCGCCACTCTCATCCTCTCACACGCCTTATACTGCAATGTTCGGTCGAGGGTGAGCAATATATCTGCTCCATCCTGAGCAGGTTTGAATGATTTTGAGGCAAAAGCAATGACACCACCACCAAGACTCTTACTTGCTTCGAGAAATCCCCCGCTCCCAGCAAGTTCTTCCTGCCAATAACCTTCTATCCCATAGCGTCCAATATCACTTCCATCATCAGTTTTCCCCACAAATCCGATTGTTTGTGCGGCGAGGGTTCCTTCTGGATAGTACCGAATAGGATGACGCACAAAACCAAGTCCTGGCAATTTTTTTTCTTTCAAACTATCAACAATTGATTCTTCAACATCTTGCTCAACGGGTTCGTACGGATCGTCTTTTCCATTGATTCTATCCAATATATCCATTTTTTTTTCATCATCATAGGAAAATGCACTTGCCAGTGCATCAACAACGTTGTTGGAATCTTCTTCCGTTTCTAGTTGGCGAGTATCAACAAATATCGTAAAGACATCTTTATTGATAGCCAGAGGAAATTCTTCTCCAGTGCGTGAATCTTGGATGTAAACGCTTCCTCTATCAGGAAATAATTGTTCATACAATGTATGTGAACCAGCTGCGAGCGCAGTATAAAATGCGTGTTGCAACACCATGAGAGAAAAAAGTCGTATGACGAGAACTACTGTCACCGCCACGATACAAAGCGCGGCAATCTTAAGCCGCGCGGTTTCAGCCACCTCCTCGCTATAGTGTGAGGCAACGGCAGTATTTCTGTTTTGAATTCTCTTCCGTGACATAAAGCAGCAAGTACAGGATATTTTTTTGAAGCACTATGCTTTTCGTTGTTTTTCTGTACGCTTCTTTGCCATCGCTTCATCAATCAAGCCTTCTTTTTCGAGTGCTTCGACTGCACGCCCCATAGATATCATCCCCTCTTTTGCATTAGTCTGGAGTATACTCCCTATCTGCGAAATATTATTTTCTCGAATAAGATTTGATACAGCAGGTGTATTGATCAATATTTCACGAGCAACCACACGCTTTCCATTTACAGTTGGGATAAGTTGCTGAGAAACCACAATGCGTAAGACTGCCGCAAGCTGAATTAAAACTTGTTTTTGTTTTGCTCCGTCAAATACATCTACAATACGCTCAATCGCTTCTGCGGCAGAAGAAGTATGGAGGGTAGAAAATACAAGATGTCCTGTTTCAGCAGCAGTCAGAACCGTGGCAATCGTCTCTGGATCACGCATTTCTCCTACGACAATGACATCAGGATCTTGCCGGAGGATATGTTTGAGTGCACTTGCAAACGATGGTGTATCAATCCCAATTTCTCGTTGTTCGATAAGACTTTCTTTGTCTTCAAAAACAAACTCTATAGGATCTTCTATTGTAATAATATGTGCTTTTCTACTTTTGTTTATTTCTTCAATCAGACTTGCTATCGTTGTGGATTTTCCATGGCCTGTAGGCCCTACGACCAGAACAAGACCATCAAGCAAATCTGTCGCACCCCTAAGGACAGACTCAAACCGAAGTTGATCTGGAGTAGGAATTTCTTTTGGAATAAGGCGCGCAGCAACACCCACTTTTCCGTCCTGACTATGTACATTCACACGAAACCGTACATCACCATGTGCATAACTTACATCAGCATCCTTTATTTCTTCAAATTCTTTTCGTTCGTCAGCAGATAATAACTCATTGACAAGTGTGGTAACTATTGTCTCTGTGAGTTCTTTTTCCGCAATATTGGTAAGCACCCCCTCGACACGAATCATCGGATATTCTCCTGCCACAAGATGAATATCTGATGCACCAGCTTCAATTGCTTTATCAAAATAAGTTTCAAGAGATGACATAAATTATTATTTCACTTCCTTTTTAAACGTTTTCCACTGACTACTGAGAAGACGTACAATTGTATTTTTTACATTTGCAACCATGCCATTTTCAATAGCATGTTTATCTACAGCTTTCTTTACCATAGACACATATTTATTTTTATTCATTTTATCCATCGCACCACTTTGCTGCACTTCCTGTTTTACTTTTTCATAAATATCAGATGCTTGTTCAACAAGTTGGCTACGATAGTGTTTTCCTTTTGTACTGGTATTGAGCCACACAAGTGCTGCACCAAGAACTCCCCCGAGTACAACGCCTTTATTAAATTTGCCCATATAGTTAAGATTAAAGAGTTAAAAAGTTGAATAGTGTAGTAGATGAAAAGATACGCGTAGTATAGCAATTTACACTATCCTTCTACAAGCTCCGTGTACAGTGCTTCAAGTTGATCAATAATGTGTGGCCACGCATACAGATCAAGAGCAACATGACGAGCCACGGCCGAAAAATCTTCCTTATTCTGAGGATCCGCAATATACCCTGCAATAACTTCAGCAAGTGCAAAATCATCTCCCGGAGGAAACACCATCCCTGCATCTTCTGCAACACTCCGTACACCAGCAAGATCGCTCGCGACCACAGGAACCCCACTCGCCAAAGCTTCGAGAAGGACCATACCAAACGCTTCACCACGTGTCGTAGAAGATAACACAAACAAATCTGCAGCATTGTATGCAATGGGTAACAATGCATCTTCTACATACCCAAGGAATTTGACTCTCTCCTGGAGACCATATCCTTTCGCCTGAGCTTCATATCGAGCTCTCAAGTCTCCATCCCCCACAAAGAATGCTTGTACGCTATAATCGTTCTTTTTAAGCCTCAGAAGAGCCTTAAGAAGAACATCCACGCCTTTGAAATAATGCGCTTGGTCCATACCACCTACAAAAAGAATAGTAGGGATAGCAGGATCAAATCCGGCTTCTTGAAACAAATCCATCGGCTTATCTCTTGGCTGAAATCTATCCACATCCACACCAAACGGAAGCTCACGCCACCTGTCTCTCGAGGCATGAAACATTGGCGCAGCATCGCTTGCTTCGATATAGTCAAAAGAACTTCCAATTACTATATCCGCACTCCCCAAAATGCGCGGCATCCAAAATGCATTGTAATATTTAAAAAATAATCCTTTCCACCCTGGTGCACGTGAATCCATATGATACGTAATAACCAATGGCTTGTGAGGATTGCGAAGCTTCCATTTTCGAACAAGATTTGCTGTTCCAAAAAATGGATAATGCAAATGCACAAGATCAAATGTATCAAGTTCATCTGTTATCTCAGGAATATGGGCAGCATTCCCATACTGAATATGAGGAGTCATTCTTCTGGCATAGTCCACCTGTGCTTTTACAGGTTCTTCAAAATTTTCTGGGGCAATCCCTGGCTTTGTTTTATACAGAGGCGTCAATACTTCGACCTCATGTCCTCGCTTTCCAAGTTCTTGTACTGTCTGTAACACAACATTGCCCATGCCGCCATAGTAGGGAGGATACGAACAAACGATGTGCGCAATTTTCATAAATGAAGAAATTCTTAATTCTAGATTCTAGGTTTGGGATGCAGAAGAATGTACTTTTGTAAAACCATTGAAATGTACATCTTTATCATAAAATACTTCCTTTACTCGATATGTTCCATGTGTCCAAAGTATACTGTCCTTCATGATATGCGTGGCCTCTTCTATTTGAATACTGGCAAGTGGAAGAGAAAGTTCCCCATTTCCTTTTGTTTCCAAAAGTGGAATTTCTCCTTCAAGCCAATAATTTCGTTGTCCCTGTTTCAGAAAAAGATATGCTTCTCCTTCTTGTAACGTAGCTGGTATACACTCGGCTTCCTTTCGTCTTCCAGCTTCAAATTCATTGATATGTCGCAAGGCGAGGTCTGGATTGAATTCTACTTGAATACCCATATTATACGTCTACATCTTTCAATGCATCTTTTCTCACAACGCTCGTAATATCTCGCTCAATTTCATGAAGTTTTACATGTAGACGAAAAAGAACAAAAAAAACGATCGCAAGTGACACATACGTAATCAAGTCTGATCCACGTCCAATACCCAATCTATTTGCAAAGAGTGTGGTACTATCCGGAAACAACACTACAACATCTGTCAACATCCAAAAGATAATCCAAAAGGTCGTTCCTACATTTGACATGACTGCATCTTTTTTTCGCTTTATGACAGTGATAATGGCAAAAAGTGAAAACAGAATAAACAAAAATTGAAAGATGATCATATATAAAAATTACTAATACGTTACTTACTAAATTTTCCTAAAACTAAATCCCTCACCACACGAATGCCACCACTAACTCCCTGTCCATATTCATGGTACGTGACTGACACAGGAACTTCAATGTATCTAAGACCATATTTTTTTACCAATGCAGGGACTTCACTTGCGTGCGCCATACCAGAGTGGGAAAGATGAATACACTCTAACGCTTTTTTATTAAGGATACGAAAGCCATTGTGTGCATCAGACAAATGCACACCACCAAAAAGTCGATCAACAATTTTTCCAATGGGACGGAGTAAAACACGTTTTGTCCATGGAACACGTAGGTTGTGTTTCTCTGTTGCATATCGCGAACCGAATACTACGTCTGCCTTGGCTTGTTTCATTGCCTCGCGTGCAGGGATAATATCTCCGACAGAAAATTGTCCATCAGCATCAAAATGGAGGACGTGTGTTGCCCCTATCTTTCTTGCATAGGCATGTCCTGTTTCCAGTGCAGCCCCCTGCCCCCTATTGAGCCTATGAGAAAGTACCGTTGCACCCGCCTGTCTAGCGATCTTAGCAGTAGTATCAGTTGATCCATCATCTACGACCAGTACGGTATCCACATACGAAAGAAGACTCCGGACGACGGATCCTACGCGATCAGATTCATTGTATGCCGGGACAATAGCCAAAAACATAGTGGCACTACCTTACATCCGCTGGCGGGACAAATCAAGCATTTCCTTATTTGCAATTGTATAGTCAATTGTTTTTCGGAGCCCCTCATCCAGACGCACGAGAGGAATCCAACCAAGCTCTTCTTTTGCCTTTGTCAGATCTGGCAATCCTTTTTTTGTCAGAAATTCGAGTGGTTCCTCAAATTTTACTCGTGACAACGATCCTGTCATAGCAATAATCTTATTCGCAACATCCACCATCTTCATCGGCTCGTCAATACCCAAATTGACAATGGGAACTTCTGGACCAGCATGCATAAGACGGACAAGACCATCAACCATATCTGAAATATAACAGAGTGACTGTACCAAATCTTCATTTCCATAAATAACTAAATCTCTTCCCACCAATGCATCCAAAATAAAATCAGGAATAAGAAGTCCGTCACGCAATTTCATACGCGGACCATACGTAGTAAACACACGAGCAATTTTGGTATCGATGCCATGCACTTGTCGATAGGTCTCTACGCAGGTCTCTGCAAATCGTTTTCCTTCATCATAGCATGCGCGTGGGGAAAGATGATTTACAATACCTTCATCTTCTTCATGAAAAAATTCTCTGGCTTCTGGTGCTCCATATACCACGGAGCTAGACGTAAACAAATATTTTGCTCTATATTTTACTGCGAGATCAAGTGTTGAAAGCATGGCTCGTGAATTTGCATGAAGTGAATGCAATTTTAAATTCTGAAAATTTTTAGGGCTTGTTGGACATGCAAGATGATAAACTTCCTGAATACCCTGAAATTTGATGCCAAATTTATCAAGTTCTGGAAATTCACTGAGATCAAGATGATGGGTTGCATCATACTTGATAAATTCAAAATCAGGATACTGCAAAAGATGATCAATGTTTTGGATTGTTGAATTTGACAAGTCATCCACACAAATGACTTTTGCCTCTTTCAAGAGTCGCTCACACAGATGCGCTCCAAGAAAACCAGCACCACCAGTAACAAGCACATTTTTTTTCTCAAAGATAGGATGATTGTCGTTCATAGTGACAGGTTAGAAAAATCGAACCGTTGCAATTTGATCAACAATTCGAGATGAAGAAAATGTTTGCCATTCTGCAATTTTTTTTGATTTGTTTGTCCAGATACGCACAGGTTCACTATTGTTAAAAGGAATTGTTATAATGCCATCTTTGCCATCACGATCATAATCTACAAATCTCAATGAAAAACCACCTACATATGAATCATATGCACTAAATGTTCGTTTGTACGTTCCATCATGTTCGTAGTAACTCATGAGAGGTCGATCTCCTACTGCACCACCAAGAGCAATTTCTTCTACATGATCCCCATCGATATCTGCAGCAACGATACTTCCTCTCTTTACCAAGCTCTGCACGGTAAAGTGAGATGTCTCCTGTGTAAACGGCGCATCAAAATGCTGTACGGTCAACGTAGGTTGCGCCGAATATGTATATAGCACTCCACTATCAGACACAGCAAGGGAGACACCACTATGCTTGTGTGGCAAATTGTATTGCGACAACAACGAGCCAGCGAATGAATATGCAGAAAAAAGAATGGTGTCTGGATAGTCTGGCGAAACAAACAAGGTATTATCAAATGACGCAATATGCAACGGACCAGATGCTAATATGGTAAACGAACCGACAAACTCCCAGTCTCCTGTGTATCTGGTAATCAAACGCTCTGTATTACTTTTTTTTTGTACTGTAATAAAGCCAGACTGTCCGTCAATCGCATAATTTGCGACATCATCAATATCTTGCAGAGCCTTGGCATAGACAGTGGAGGGTTTTCCTTCTGTAGAGTTGTCAGATATCCCCGTCTGAGCCGAGACAAACAAAATATCTCGAAAATCTTTATTTGCTGTCACTCGTTCAAGTGCGTAGGCAACAGCCTTGTCTACTTGCAAAAGCCCTGCACCAAAAAGTTCTTGATATACAGCATCATCCTGTCCAGCCGTACGGTGAACAGTAGACAGCAATGCCTCATAAATTTCTTTTGGCCCCCACGATGGTTGAATTGCTTTGATAAGCGCTGCCGCACCGCTAACAAGTGGCGCAGCAAAAGATGTCCCATGCCAACCACCCAGATATTGATCAAACAAACCATTTGTTGGGGAAAATCTAACAGTTGAAGTGACGTCATCTCCTGGCGCCGTAATATCAATACACGTATATCCTTGATTTGAAAAAGAGCTGATATGATGTTCTTCGTCAATAGAACTCACACCAAGAATATGTTGTTCTGCAAGTCCAACATCTTCACAGAGTGGATACAGAGGTGAAAGATTCAAATCTTGACGATTATTTCCTGCTGCGGCTATTACGACCACACCTTTTTTGTAGGCATACTCAATTGCTGACTTGATATCTTCATTACCAGGACCCACCAAACTCATATTGATCACAGACGCACCATTATCTACTGCATACCGGATTGCTTCATCGAGCATATTGAATGTCCCCTGTCCTGATTCATCCACCACTCGGACATTCATAAGTCGTACTTGTTGGGCGACACCGGAAAGCCCTTTGCCATTATTTCCTACAGCACCGATAAGACCTGCTACTACGGTACCGTGGTGCAATATACCTTCTTGCTTTTCGATATCAGTCAGACCTTCTGGGCGTGGGCGTGGATTATTTGTACCAAGCAATTCTCGATCACTGAATATACCATTACCATCGACATCTTCTGGAATAAAACTCCATCCCCAAACATCATCGACATACCCATTATTATCATCATCAATACCGTTATTTGCTACTTCATCAGTATTTTGCCAAGCATTTCCCAAAAGATCTGGATGCAGCATATCAAACCCATTGTCAATAATTGCCACAATTACATCACGTGATCCTTGCGTTTTTACCCACGCAGTATACACACCAGTATCATTGAACGCCCACTGTTGTGAGAGAGGGTCATTTACGGCGTATACAAACATAGGCAAACATAATACCGTCAAAAAACCCCCGATGTATAACAAAAAAGTTTTTTTATAGTGCATACAAATTTCCTAATTTTGTTATTAATGAAGGATACTTGAGGACATCAGCATTGGCTTCCACATACCAACGAGTGCGAACAGTAAATGAAAGTTGCGATGATGATGGTACGATAAACGTTGTATCAAAATTATTTGATGTAAATATATTGTCAGAAGTCCGTCGTGACATGTAATAGGTAAAACCATCGACGTGGCTCATATAATATTTGCCGTCATCCTGTGAAAGAATGAGGAGACCACCTGGATACTGATAGATACCCGTGCCTATACGTTCTTTTTTTTCTTTGATCGAAGGGAGAAACTCTGTGAGTACCTGTTCCTTGTCTCGCACACCATCATTGTCAGTATCACTGTCGATAGGGTCAGTAAACCACACCGCTATTTCTTCTACATCAGTAAGTCCATCCCCATCGCTGTCGGGCAATCGATCATTACTTCCATACAAATCTTCAGTGAGAGCATCTACACCATCCTTATCTTTATCAACAATTTTGTTGTCTTTGTCTTCTACACCTCGATCCAGGATCGTATAGTTTGCGATTTCAATTTCACTGAGTACTACAATACGTTTTCTCCACTGTTCTCCGTATATCAATTGTGCTTCAACATCGGACAATAAGGGAACCAGTCTACACCCAAGTTCAGAGGCATAGATCTGTGACAAATTGCCAAACTTGACCAACCATGTACCACCACGGATACAGACAGATTTGCCAACTTGATATTGTCTCAATTCAACATTGGTGACGGTCTGTATCTTTGCATCAGAGATACTGTCAAACCAAGAATGAAACACGGAGGCATGTAAAAACGGATGTATTTGTCCATCAAATCCAAGATAATACATCTGCGAATCTGGAGATTGTACAACAGTGCCTCCGGGAATTTCATTTGGTTGTTCTTCGTAGTCAATGGTATCTTGTACGGTTTGATAATCATCATTGGCTTTCATAAATTGTACATATACTGTTTTTTCTCCACCACCCGTTGCCAATGTCCACTCGATCTTTGCGGTTGGTTCATACCTATTGAATGCAGCAAACTCTCGTGTATTGCTAATAAAAATATCTTCTGTATCTTTGTTATAGGTGAGAGAAAGGGTAACCTTTCGTGATTTCGTAGATGTTTCACCGCCATTGATTACAACCTTTTGCGGATCAGTATCATCAGAAGCAACGAGAGCGATAGCATCTTTATAAATCTCAGTAGTACTACCATCTCTATACCGAAACTGTACATACACCGTCTTCGCCCCTTCATTTCGAGACAGGGTCCATGCAATCTTTTTTCGATACGGTGACCATGATATTGCTGCAGGTGAATATGATTCAGAAACACGCATCAAAGTAACGCCTGTCGGTGCATTGAATTCCAAAACCACGTCTCTACTTGCCGTCTGCGTATCGTCGTCATTAATCACAATTTCTTTTGTTGCAGCACGCGTATCTGTCATATACAACACAGATACCAAAAGACACCCAATTGTGGCAAGAAGTGAAGCTTGATTTTTTCGCTTCATATAGCTATACTTTATGTACTCTTCAGTATACTATATTTTCATTTCTGGAGCAATTGTTTCATACCAATATGAATAGTAGATATCGCGCAAAACAACTTATTCTTCTCTTGGGAGATATCCTTTGTCTTTTTTTGGGCGTCCTTGCTGGCATGTCACTCCGAAATCTTCGTCTTCCTTCAGTACATGAATTGGAGACGACTTTACCACTGTTTGCCATTCTTATAGGCATCTGGGTCGTTATAAATTATATCAATGGCCTGTATGAGTTGGCACGGCACAAGCATCGTTCGGTCCTGTTTTCGCGTATGCTCCAAGCAAGTGTGGTCAATATCATTATGGGCGTCATGTTCTTTTATCTCCTGCCACAGAAAATTATTTCTCCAAAGACAGTACTTCTCTTGAGTATCATGGCTGGATATTCTTTTGTAGCAATCTGGCGAATAATCTTTTCTTCGCTTGTCGCAACAAAAACACTGATCTCTCCAGTTCTATTTATTGGAGATATGGAAGAAATGACTGAACTTGCAGATCTTATTTATGACATGCCAGAACGTGGCTATGCACTTGCAGCATGGATTGCAGGACCAAAAGATATCGATAAAAGCAAATACCCAAATACAACTTTTTATGAATCTCTAAAAGCAATCCGTCCCTCTGTATCCGTACATACAATTGACACAGTAGTGGTGGCACACAATATCAAGAATGATACATCCATAGTTCAAGAATTGTATGAATTACTCTTTTGGCAAACGCATATTTTAAGCCTTGCCTCGCTCTACGAATCTATCACCGGTCGCATCCCACCGTATATTTTTTCAGAACATTGGTTTTTGGATCACTTGCAACAAAGTGTCCATCCTGTCTACGGTCGTGTCCGAAGAATGTTTGATGTTGTACTAGGTCTGTTAATGCTCCTTTGTTTTTTTATCCTCTACCCAGCCATTGCACTTGCAATACGTATTGAATCAAAAGGCCCTGTTATTTTTCGTCAAGAACGAGTAGGAATGTCAGCTACGACCTTTCAGTTGTTCAAATTTCGTTCCATGTATGCATTGGCACCAGACGGCAGTGCAGAAACCGAAGGAGTACAGTTTGCCACAAAAAATGATTCGCGTGTAACTCATGTTGGCAGATTTTTGAGAAAATCTCGCATTGACGAACTTCCACAAGCGATTAATTTAATCAGAGGAGATATTAGTATTATTGGACCGCGTCCAGAACGGCCAGAGATTGTGAGCCAATTAGAAAGTAGAATGCCATACTATCAAGTTCGCCACCTGGTAAAACCTGGTATCACCGGCTGGGCACAAGTTAATCAACACTATACAGATACACTCGAACAGTCTCTGCAAAAACTGCAGTACGATTTATATTATATAAAAAACAGATCAATATTACTCGATCTGTCTATTCTCTTGAAAACGGTCAATGTTGTGATGCGTGGGATGGGACAGTAAATAAATACCACACCCATACATATGACACACCGAAATTTTCCATTTTATTGGCTCATCGACACTATGGATATATCTATGGCATATTCCTATCACACTTTTCTTACATTTTAAAGAATTTGATTATATTTTTATAAAATATATAATTATAATTTGTATTTCAGTCTTTATTGTGTTTATTCAACAAAAATTACTTCTTTTCTTTATTAAGAAAAATACATTCTTAAAAAACAGAGAAAAGAAATTGAAAACCATATTTATAGGATAATCCAAAAAAATATACACGTAAGTGTATATTTTAACATAGGCATAACATATTTTTTACACTTCCCATTCTTTTTTTAATTCTGCAATCCCATCTACTAATTCAACAGTAGGCTTCCACCCAAGGAGTTGCTTTGCTTTTGTGATGTTTGCTTGTGTAAACCTAACGTCTCCTGGACGTGGATCAATATTCACAGAATCTCCACCAATAAGCTTCACAATGTCATTGACTGAATGCGGATTGTCATTTCCAATATTGATAGTCTCTCCTTTCCCCACAGTATCTGATGTCATGGCAAGAATATTTGCTCGTACAATATCAGATACATGTGTGTAGTCACGATAATATTCTCCATCACCACAAATAGTCATCGGCTCACCATTTTTTACTTGTTGAAGAAATTTTGCGATCACGAGCGCATAGGCTCCATTTGGATCAGCATAAGGACCATACACATTGAAATACACGAGAGAGACTGTTTTGAGACCATACAATGAAGAAAAAATACGTGCATATTGTTCTCCTATGAACTTATGCAGTGCATATGGTGCAAGAGGCATTTTGACAACACCCTCTTCTTTGACAGGATACATTTCTTTTGGGAGATCACCGTATGTAGAAGAGGATGAAGAAAACACTACTTTTTTTACTCCAGCATCTCTTGCCGCCAAAAAGACATTGAGGGTACCATTTACATTTACATCATGCGTTTCCAAAGGATGTTCAACAGAAAATGTTACTCGTGGCAGTGCTGCCATGTGAAACACACCATCCACTCCATCCATTACACGAAGGAGCATATCAAAGTCACGTATATCTCCTTCTATATATTCTGCTCCTTCTTGTATACGTTCTTCCTTTTTACCTCCTGCATAATTATCAATAATGCGAACAGTATGCCCTTCTTCCAATAACTGCTTTGTAAGATTTGTTCCAATGAAGCCTGCGCCCCCAGTGATGAGATAGGTTGACATATATGTTCCTATTTATGAAATGAAGGGACTCCCTACAGCAATAATCTGAAAACCAGCTTCTTTGAGATCATCGTATCGATGCTGCAACATACGACGTCCATCCATGACAAGTGGTTTTTTCTTAAGTTCTCCGATCATGACATCAGCAAGCCCTCGAAACTGTGGCCAATCAGTAGCGATGATAACAACATCTGCGTCCACAATGGCATCAAACTCATGTTGAGTATAATGAATACTCTCAGACGCTGGAAACATCTCCTGAAACAAAGGAAGGGCAGAAGGATCATACACAGCGACATCAACAACATCTTGTTCCTTACAAAAATGAAGAATATCAATACTGGGAGAATTACGAATATCGTTGGTATCTCGTTTGAACGCTGTTCCGAGCAGTGCTACTTTTTTTCCACGCCAATCAAAATGAGCATCATTTTCAGCTCGAGCAAGAAATGTTTCTAGTTGCCTTCGGTTCGCGACATACGTATCATTCACTAATGTGGCTTCCTGTCCAGATGTTTGCAATTGATGAGACAAAGACCGTGCATCTTTTATAAGACAACTTCCTCCAGCATAAAGACTGTCATAAAAACCCCATCCACCAATACGCACATCTGAAGCAATAATCTTTCGAAGTACTTCAAATTGAATATCTGAAAATGTTTCAGCAGTTCTTCCGATGACATCAAAACAAATCGCGAGTTTTGCAAACAAATAATAATTTGCTAAAAGTTTACCAGCAGCAGCTTCTTTTGGGTTGACTTCAAGATACTTTACGTCTGGAGCGTCATAAAAACGCTGATACACTTGTTTCATGACATCAAAATCCTTTTGGTTCCATGCCCCTACCACAATACGATCAGGCTTCAGAGCACCTTGAATGGCCTTTCCTTCTACAAGAAATTCTGGATTTGAAACAACACCGTATGATGTAACACCATGACTATCCAGGATATGTGCAGTTTCATCCACCATTTCAATAGGGACAGTACTTTTATTTACAACAACGATATATCCTTCTTGTTTTCCATCATTTCTCTTTACGAGAGCCTCAGCAAGATCATTTGCAGCAGCTCGATAATATGACAAATCACTTTCCCCAGTATTCCCTACCTCAGGAGTAGGAAGACACATGAACACAGCATCACACGTGTCAAGGAACGCTTCCACTTTCGCATAATCAGTGGTAAAAACAATACGTTCATTATTACGTATCAACAAATCACCAAGTCCTTTTTCAAAAAGGCAAGATTCAATAACATCTCGATCTCCACTCCCTAATTTTTCAATTTTGGTTGTGTCAATATCATAGACAAGAGCTTTATGCCCACTGTCTGCGGAGACGGCAGCTGAGCAAGCTCCTACGAAGCCGGCACCGATGTAGAGTATGTTCATAAAAGTATATTACCTATGTTTGAATAGATAGTCTAACTGATTAGACATGTCTTTGCAAGTATACCTATTACGTACTAATTCATAACCCTGTGTTGCTATTTTTTTGGCTAATTTTTCATCATTCTTCAACAATTCAATTTTTTTACGTAAATCATCTACCGAACCAGGGATATAAAAAAGACAATGCATACCATCTTTAAATATTTCTCTAAAAGGTGGTGAATCCGATATAATAACAGGTCTCTCACAAGAAAGTGCTTGCAAAAAACAGCTTAATCCAGCAGATTCTGTTTTTAGGGCAATACTTGGTATAACAATAATACGAGACTTATTGTATAATTCTCTTACTTCTGTATTCTCAATACCAGAAAGTACGGTAACCGCATCATTATGCACTTGTCTAATATTTTTTTTAGTCACAAGAACTACCTTATCATCAGATGAAATAGCACTGATAAGTGTCTCAAAATCACGATTCATATCATTTCCAATAGACATGATATCATATATCATATTTTCTTTTTTTGATTTCCAAAAATCAATGTCGATCCCAAAATACCATGTATATATTTTTGTTCGTTCTACACCGTATTCTTTTTCAATCGCCTGTGAGGCCACATCTGAAAGAGTTAATATAGTATCAGCTTGACGCAACAGCAATGAAACAAACCATTTCAATGGATAAATGTTTTTAAAATATACGATACGCTCAGATAAGCTCATTACAATTGCGTGAATTTTTTTCTTTCTAAGAAAGCCGAATAAACGCCAAAATAATATACCGATAGACACCTGATCATATGTACATACTATTTCATCTGCCCAAACAATATCTTTTTTATATTTCAAATATATATCTATAGGCAATCCTATACGGACATACTTCGCAAATACCACCTCAAAAATCCATGTGAATCTACGTATACCTGTTCGCTTACCAAAACGAGGGGCATTTATAAAACGTACATCATATATTGAACGATCCAAATCTTTCATACCCCATAAAAATTCTGCAGGCTCATCGACTTTTCCATCATTAATTTGCCCGATGTTTTCCATTGGTGTACGAAATATAAATAGTATTTTTGTTTTTTTCATACTAATTTCTATCTACATATTTTTTATTATCTAAACCATTATGACGCCACAACACCAATGGAACTTCAAGTCCTATACTTGTTTTACAAGTCTCTGCAAGCCAAAAATTAAAATCTCTATCAGCGCCTCGTCCTCTTCCTGATGGCCAGACACGCTCATATAACTGCCTAAAACGGACTTCGCCTAACACAGAGCGTCTAAATAATGGCATACTTGCTGCCAAAGGATACGAGTCCCAAGATCTCAAATATTTTCTATCAAACCTATGAGCAACTGATGATAAGTAATTGTTATCTTCATTTCTTGAAAATGGATACTTAAAAAATCCTTTTTTATTTTTTTGTACAGTTTTCAAAATAGTGTCTGTATCGATCACTTGCAAAGTATCTATATCCACATCATATACCGTTTCATTTAAATCGTCACTATACTTACGCCAATCCACAACGACATGATCACTTTTATATTTTTCCATCCCATACAATTGAATTTCAAAACGATTTGTGTGTGATCCATCATCTGCGTCTTGAAATGTAATAAGTTCACCATTTGCCAAAGACATGCCATAATTACGCGCAAGCCATCCAGCATTTATATTGTCTCCTTTTTTATTAATTCGCTCCGTATCTTCTTCTTCCAAAAATACATAACGAATTCTCGTATCATCTTTTACAAATGATTCTACAATTTTTGCTGTATTATCAATACTATGGTCATCAACAATAATAAGCTCCCAATTGGTGTACGTCTGAGCTTGTACAGCCTTAATAGCTTGTGCTATATAAAGCCCATCACTGTGACATGGCATAATTACTGAGATAAGAGGATTCATAAAATTAATTGTGTGTTTCTTTCTTAACAAAAGACCACATTTTATGAGCTAAAAAGGTTACGGGGGTAATAATTATTATAGCTACCATTTGTGCAAAAAAAACTCTCATATTAATCAAGTCTATAAATATAGAAAGTAATACATAATTTAAACCAAACATCACGAGATATACAAAAATAAATTTTCTAATTTCCTTCTTGACATTACCATCACTCTTAAAAGTCCATCTTCTATTCCAAAAATAACTATTTAGAATACCAAAAAAATATTCAACGATAAGAGCTAAAGTATAATGAAAATAAAAAAAATAAATACATATCAAAAAAATACTATAACTCAAAACCATATTTACACTTCCAACGAATATAAATCTTATTAATTGAGGACTGATAATTTTCATTATATGTTTTATCATTAGTAATAATTACTAAAAACTCCTATTTGAATAAATAAATTGAACACTATAATTTTACTACATATGGAGGTTTATAGATTAATTCTACTTCATTATTATTTCTCTCAAGCGATACAGCCATTAAAGCATGGTAGGCTGGGATTATCTCTTTCTTTACCCCATCCACATAGACTTCCCAAAAAGGAGTAAAATTATTACTAATGACTAACACAGATGGTCCATCAGTTTCAACTTTCAATTTTATTTTATCATTTGAATATTCTATGACATCAACATCTGTATCGACACCATTCATTTCAGGAATTTTGTCAGTGTATTGTTTTAACAAAAAAACAGTTTCTCTCAATCTTTTTATATCAGCATCTGATAAGGCATTCAAGAGATCATTATCTGTATCAAAAAATTCCACTTTTTTTGCCAAAAAAAATCTTGGAAAAGAATTTTTGTTTTCATACACTAATAATTTTTTGCCAAAAAAATTTTCTTCCAATTTAAGTTTAATTTTCTCCGATTCTTTCATGTCTGTCCATGATTTCCATTCACTCACGCTAGGAGTCTGAATTAATTCAAAACCGTCAGAATTGATGATATGGTCAGTCAAGACAAATTTCACATTGAATAACGACATAAGTGATGTATTGACCAAATTATTCAAATCAAAATTTGTCATCATTTTCTTTGCTGTTTGGCTATCAACATCTGGTAAAAAATACTGGGATGTCCGAGTGTCTGCATTTGACATAATCCTAAAAAATTCATCAATTCTTTGTGGCATCACGTCGGTGGAAGCATCAGAAGTTTCCAATCCATAAAAATTTGATAAAAAGGGATAAAGACTTTTATAAGATTTAGGACTTATGATTGCAACGCGATAAGGTAAAGAATTTTTTTCTCTATCAACCAACGCTGACACATCAGGACTGTGAGTATTTGCATAATATCCACCAGTTTTCAACCAGACATAAAAATGATTCGTTTTTATAGAAAAATTTACAAAAACAACCAGAACCAAAGTAATCGAAATTAGGATATTCTGTATGTAAAATAAGTAATCTTTATTGGTCTTTTGTAGAAACACACTAGCTCTTGTATCTTTAAAATAATTAAATACGTATCCAGCCGCCAAAGAAAAAAATAAAGGAGAAACAAGATATAAACACTTAAAACCAAAATTACGAAAAGGACCTAACACTCTTCCAAAATTACTACCTGATAATATTGGAAAAAATGTAGGTAATAACATAAACACTAGAGAGATAGTCATTAATATAATAAATAATTTATCTTTTTTCGAAAGAAAAAATCCAAAAAAAACTATGAGAAGAGCGATGCTGTTAGTCTTAAAAGTATTTCTAAGCTCAGATAATAATTGACTTAGGTCTGCTTTATAATACAATGATTCAGCACTACGGCGAGATAATGGTGTGTTAATAAATAAACTCCAAATCTCTTGAGATTTCAATAGAAAAGACAAAAGAAAAAAAATGGAAAGTAATAAATAAAAAATTAAATTTTTTTGTTTTCTAACTAGAGTAAACCAAACTACTATTGCAATTGCCACAAAAGGCATGGTTAATGTAATAGACGAAAAAGACGAAAACACGATTCCTAATATGAGGAAAAGTATACTTTTCTTAAATAAAGAAAAAGTTTTGTTAAAAAATATCTTTTCTAAAAAAAATAAAGTAAATGGCAACACCACGATCCCTAACATAAACGGTTTGAGATCCTGAATGACAAAAAACGATGAAAATAAAATACCAGCGATAAGACTAGCTTTTTTATCCAAATCCAAAATTTCATGACCAATCTTAAAAGTATAATACCCTCCAAAAAAAACTGAAGATAAAATAACAATTGCCGAGGCAAACCATGCAGGAAAAATATATAATAAATTACCTATTTCACCAAACGAAGACATATTTGATAGTCTGTCCATGCCACCAGTAAAATAAGGAAGCCAATAACTCATCATTCCATCGCGAAACATACTCTGCCAATATACTACAGCTCTTATTACAAAACTATCTAGATTGTCTCCAATGCGTGCATAAGAAAAAGGACCCAAAATAAAATATTCAAAACAAAAAAAGACAGTTACTATCAAAAAAATGATTCTGGGATCCCGTATATGTCTAATTTTTTTCATTATATTTTGAAATTTTATCATAAATGAATTGATAGATTTTAATTAGATTTACTTTCCAAAATAAATACATGGTAATCACAAAAACCACTGACCATGTTGTATGATTTAGTGATTTTAAAATATAAATGAAAAAGATTGAGATAACCGTCCTTATCTAAAATATGTTCACCTTCATCTAATTTTTGAATTACCCGACCTACTATATTCATCTTACTACATGTCAACGCATCTTCCCATATAATTACTTTACCATTTGGTGTTAAGACCCTATGTACTTCTTTCAAAATGGACATCGCAACTTCGTTATTACAATGATGTAAAACCCCTGAAATTAATATGGTATCGAAGCTATTATCAGAAAACTGCAATTGAGTCGCATCCATTGTTTCAAATATATAATCAGGATATTTCTCTTTAGCATATCGTATATATAAATCATTTAAATCAATTCCTACATATTTTTTTGAGATAAATTCTTTACAAAGTTCTCCAGTTCCGCAACCCAAATCAAGTACTCGATCATACACAGTAATTTCATCTCGGATGACTCTTTTTTCTCCTCTATAGTTAAATTCCAATATACGACGAAGTAAATTAAAAATAACAGGTCTTTCAGCTAATTCATGTATTATTTTCTTTATTATTTCTAATATATTATGTTTCATAATGTTATATTTATCTCTAATATTTATTTTCGACAGACAACAAACACAGAGCTTCCAAAGGGAATTGATACTCTACTTAATATAATTCTATTTTCTAATCTATGTACAAAAAATAATAATCGATTGAAAAAAGTTGGCAACTCTTTTAACTCCGATGTTTCATCCGTTGATTTTAGAAAAAATTCGATTATTTTTTTAAACGAAATAACAAAGAAAAGAAGAGGTAATCTATATGTCTGTATTTCTATCTTAAAACCTATTTTTTTTAAATTATTTTTAAGTATTTTTTTTATATACCTCTTTTTTGTAGAAACCTTTAAATCATGGTTCCTTTTTAAAAAATCAAACGCAGGTACATTCATTATCAAAATTCCATCTGATTTTAGAGCTCTATAAAAAACTTTCATCACATCTAGATCATCTTTTATATTTGAATGGTAAAGTACATCTAGACAGGTAATGACATCGTACTTTTCATTTTTTGGATTCCACTTATTTAAATCTTCCTTTTTTACATTTTTACACCCTCTTTTCCTTGAAAAATTAACTGCCTCTTCAGAAAAATCGATCCCATGAACTTCACCATAGGAACTCAACAATTTTATCATCCTCCCTGTTCCACATCCTGCATCAAAAATATGAAGGGTATTAATTTTGTCATCATTGATTTTATTATCTAAATATTTCTTTATCAAATCATCCAATACCAAATACCACCAATGATTATTCTCATATTTATACATTGCATCATATTCATACTTTTCCATAAACAGTACTATTATTCAAATGACTCTCTTATAGTATATTGAGGAGTTTTATTTTGTGATAAAAACATACGTCCGATATATTCACCCATGACCCCAATAGAAATTAATTGAATACCTGACAACATCAAAATCGCAATAAGGAGTGATGGATAACCAAGAGGAAGTGACGGGTCTGTAAATTTTTCATACACGACAAATACTCCAAAAATAAAAGAACATGCTGCAAAAAGAAATCCAACAGCGACCATGATGCGAAGTGGTAATATAGAAAAATTGATAAACATGTTGGACCACAATGATACCAATTTTTTGAGTGTATAATTCGATTTCCCTACCTCGCGAGCTGCGTGCTCCACTTTGAGCTTTCCAATATGACGTGTCGTACGTAAGATAAGTCCATCAATATATGGAAAAGGTAGCTTGTATGAAATTATATTATTTATCGTAAACCGGTTTATCACCTTGAAGCTGGAGAGGTACAAATCTTTTGGCTTTTGAAGCATTATATTTGCGACCTTGTCATTAAAAGAACTTCCTAAATTACGAAAACGTGAATGCTTTTTCTCTTCATAATATGTATATACGACATCGTAATCATGTTCACTGATGTATGTAATAAGTTTTATTACTTCACTAATTGGATTTTGAAAATCATCATCCATGATGATAGCATAGTCACCTGTACATTTATTGAGACCTGCCATGACTGCGTTGTGTTCTCCTGCATTTTTGGCCAAACTATAAAATTTAACATTTTTACAAAACCGTTTTTGTACGTCCACACAAACATCTCTTGAGTTATCTGGCGAAAAATCATTTACTAGTACAATTTCTAAATCATACAAAGAACCAACTTTTTCTACCAGCCCACTTACTAGTCTCTCTATACTTTCAGAACCATTATAGACAGGGATAACAATGGAGACACGCATATGTTAATTATCAAAGGCATTAATAGTTGAAATTATTGTATCGATTTGGTCATCTTCCAATTCTGGATATATAGGAATGCTTACTATCATGCTTGCAAACTGAGTCGCATTTGTATATTCGTCATCCCTTTCCCATACAAATGCTTTTTGTGCATGAATTGGCATTGGAAAATGAATTAACGTCTTAATTTCATTCTCCTCCATATATTTCATGAATTCCTCTCTTTTGTCTGTCTTTACTACAAATAAATGATACACACCTTCACCATACGTCCGCTCTAAAAGTGTCTCAACTCCAACAAGTTCATTTTTATATCTTTGAGCAATACTTTTCCGTCTATTATTATCCTTATCCAAATGAAGGAGTTTGACACGCAATATTGCTGCTTGCATTTCGTCAAGTCTACTGTTAATCCCCGCACTATCATGTGAGTAACGAGAGGTTTGTCCATAATTTCTCATTGCGAGCAATCGATTATATAATTCCTCGTTATTTGTAGTAATAGCTCCACCATCACCATACGCACCAAGATTTTTCGTAGGATAAAAAGAAAATGCACCACATTCTCCTATCGATCCAACTTTTTTCCCCTCGTATAAGGCACCTACGGCTTGAGCACAATCTTCTACTATCATAAGATCATGCTTGTCTGCAACAATCTTGATGGCATCCATGTCGCAACTCTGCCCATAAAGATGAACCGGGACTATTGCTTTTGTTTTGGATGTAATGTGTTGTTCAATTTTTGAAACATCTATCAGACCATCTTCAGTATGTATATCAACAAGTACTGGGGTTGCTCCGGACTGAACAATTGCCGTGATTGTTGGATATGCGGTGAGACTTGTGGTAATAACCTCATCACCGTGAACTATTCCAAGCGCCATAAGACCAAGAGCAATCGCTTCTGTACCAGAAGCGACACCCACACAATATGTTGTACCTACATACGAAGCAAATTCCTGTTCAAAAGCTATTCCCTCATTTCCCAAGATATACCACCCACTGTCAAGCACTCGATGAACGGCCTTATCTATCTCAGTTTTCAAATTATTATATTGAGTTTTAAAATCGACAAATGGAATCATATTACTTTTTTATATATGCAAGAAATTCACCATACTCTCGTATGTAGTCAGACTCATCATACCAATCTGATGCCAACACAAGCAAAATACAATTATTCTTGAAATTTGTCATTGTGTGCCACAACTCCGGTCCAAGATACACACCTACACCATGGTTATCCATTATGATCTCCTGTTTACTCTCACCATCATCAAGGGACAACGTAAATGAACCGTTGATACAAAAGATTGCCTGTTTGAGAGACTTATGAGCATGTTTACCACGCACGACAGATTCGTGGTTTACTAAGTTATAAATATAATATGTGCACTTTACATCAAAAGGAATTTGTTTCCCAGACTCAGCAATAGACAAAATACCATCAAAACCATCTTTGAACGTTTGGAGACTAATTATTCCTGAATTATTGACTGTTATACTGTCCACATGTAGGTATATTACTTGGACTATCTCTGTAGATTACCCAACTTGTTATATACACAGTCTACTCGGACAGAGGCAATAAATCAAGCTACCCACCCCCCAGATGCACTCGATTTAACTCTCTTAAATCAAATTGGTATCAGGTTATATTTGTTTTGCGCTATACACGGCCGAGAAATGTACTGAGTTGTGCCATAGCAATAGTCTGGCCTTCTCATGATTTTGATAGTTTACAATTCAGTACTTTCGAGGTGTTCAAAGAAAAACTCTCTATAAAAGCATCTGCATAACTTTCGTCAAATGATTGATCATATTCCTCTACAGAAAACTTTTTGCGATCTTTATAAAAATTTAGTTTTAAAAGGATTAATTCTTTTTTCACACCATTTAGCCTTACTAAATGAATACTTCAGCAACGTATAACTAAATATATTCAAAATAGGGACACGAACATACCAAGAAGAAGGAATTATAGCCAACACTGGCCAAAATACCTTTTTACATACAACATACAAAACTGTATATATTTTATCCTTGATACGTGTTTTTTCTCTCATTTTAGATAAATGTCTTTCACTCGGATCCAAAAAAGATTTTTCATCACTTACACTTTTGCTCTGTGGCCCTTTTCTAAAAGCACCGAGCGGAACATCCACATGATAATGATCTGTTTCCATAAAAAAACGTGTCCATAGCTCTGTATCAAATGCCCATTCTTTACACAGAGTCCCTCCCGTTTTATCCCAAAGAGATCTACGCCAAAAAGTGGACTCTTGTTGAATGATTTTCCAATCTCCAATTAAAAAATCATATTTGTTTTTTAACCGCAATGTAGAATTAACAAGTTCTGATTTAATATTAATTGTACTTGCCATTCCAGTAAGCCATTCAACGTTTTCATTATCGGTAAATATTTGAGCTATCCGAAATAAACTTCCAGGTAAAAGAATATCATCACTATTTAACCACCCCATTATTCCCCCTGTCCCTTTTTTTATCGCATAATTAAGCGCTATTGTGGGTGTTGTCCTATATCCATCCATGTGCTCACATACAGTAAGCTTATCTTTATATGTTTGTATAATATCCCAACTTCCATCAGTACTTCCGTCGTCTATCACAATATATTCTAAATTGGGATATTCTTGGAATAGAATAGATTCAATTGTCTCTGCAATAAAATCTGCATGATTATAGCAAGTTGTCACCAATGTAATTTTGGGGTATTTTTTCTCAGACATACTAAATTGCTACTGCTTAAAAAAACCAAATTCATTTTCCAATTTCAATTTCCAATTAAAAAAGAATCTACCACTATACTCTTTTCTACAATAAAACACATTTCCTATATGAAGCATAGGTAAATACCCCGCGTCGTCCATAATATTGATTTGTTCTTGTAAATTCTTGTCAGACGAAGAATCAATCTCTGAATAACAAATATGGGTGAGTATTCCGTCCAGTCTATCGCTGATAAAACATCGTTATCATTTCCGTCAATATCTATAGACAAAAATCCTATATCTTTTGGGATATTATATTGCGACAACAAATCATTGATATTAACAATCTGAGACTTCATTTGCGAAAAATGCCCATGCCAATTTATTTTGCCCTCAATGGTAGATTCACAGCCAACTGCAAAATTACTTATCTCTACGTTATCATTATGTGCATATAATTCTTCCAATTTTTTGAACGCCTCGCTAAATGGCTCAACTAATAGGCCCCCAAACTTATATTTTTCTATCAACAAACGACTGTTACTTCCCAACACACCATCATTTGCCCCTATATCAATTATATACTTTGGTAAAGAAGGAATTTTTTTAATTATAAATTCCACAATCCCGTCCTCTCCGTTTTGTGAATATATATCATGACGAAACATAGGAAAAGCTATTCTTTTCCTTGTTATACCAAAAATTTTAAAGATTTTAAGTGTAATTTTTTTTATATATTTTTTCATAATCTATCTAATTCCAAATGTAATATATGTTGAGCTATTCCTAAATTCACCTTTATCAAACTGACGCCATGGGTCTAGAATAATTTTACGGCTAGATGAATCTAGCAATTTTGGCAAAACAGATAGTTCTTTATCCCTATTACTTAAAAACAATAGAGAACTCTTTTCTATACACTCATTTAAAGATTCACAATACGAAACACTATCTCCTAAAAGTTCTTTGGCATGAGAATGACCATAGGGTTCGAATACATGTACGCTATATCCATCTTCTGATAATTGTTTGGCTATAGATATGGCTTGAGATTCTTCACAAAAATATGTACCCGGTTTATAACTAAGGCCAATAATACCAACCGCCCCTCCCTTTTCTATATTCTCTTTAATATATTTTATAGCTCTATTAATAATTGTTTTATTGTATTCATCAGTTTGCTGCGCAAATGGTGCTTCGACACCCCTCTTTTTTGCCATATAGGCGAACGCTCGATTATCTCGTGGAAAACACGGTCCACCAAACCCAAGTCCAGCATGTAAATAATATTTCCCTATCCGTTTATCACTGCCAAGAGCATTTGTGACATGATCAACATTTACACCGGGAATATGTTCTGAAATCTCAGCAAGCATATTAGCATACGTTATTTTCATGGTAAGAAAAGAATTTATACTAATCTTAGTAAGTTCTGCAGATGTTATACTCATACGTTTACAGAGAGCATTGTTGTCTGAAACAGAATTATAAAAATTCTCTAGTATATCTCCAGACTTCTTATCAAACTCTCCTATCAAGAAGAAATCTGGATTCAATAGATCGTGTATGACCGTACCTATCGCAATAAATTCAGGACTATAACAAAAACCAAAATCTTTTCCACATTTTTTTTGAGAAAACTTTTCAAGAACAGAGATTACCTCTTCTTCGCAAACTTCTGGTAAAAGTGTACTGGTCAAAACCACCAGGTGATAAGTCTCTTTTTCTTTTAATACAGCTCCGATGCTCTCACATGCCTTTTGAACATAGCGAGATGTAAAACCGCCGGTCTCGTCTGTAGGAGTTGGAACTATAATAAATGTAATATCGCTATTTTTTACAGCATCATTGTAGTCAGTAGTTGCCCGAAGTCTTTCGCCACTTTTTTCAATATATTCTGCAAGATCTTTTTCATCAACAGGTGCTTTCCCATCATTAATTGCATTTACAACATTTTGATTTATATCAACTCCAATTACACGATGTTCCTTGCTCGCATACGTTGCTGCCATACAAGCCCCTAATTTGCCAAGTCCGATTATTGAAATATGTTGCATATATATAAATTACTTTTTTACAGCGGTTATACATAAATGCCATCCAAACATTTTCTCTAAGAGAAGGAACAACGATTTTGGCATAAAACGGAAATACCAAACTTTTTTATATTCATATTTTTTGTATTCAGGAATAGAAAAAGGAAATATGTGATCAACAAATATATTTTTTATTTCAAAACCTTCCAATAACTTCTTCACTTCCCTTCTACTATAATAAAAAGTGACAGGAGACCCTACTTGTGCCTCTGAATATTTTGGTACCAACTCTTTTATCTTCCAAAATTGAAATTTTCCATATCTCATAATGATCCACAAAACTTTCCAAGAAAATTTATAATATACCATCATTTTAAATACACCACCTTTTGGAAGATATTTTTTTATTTTCTCAACTACTACTTCGGGATGGGGTGTATGATGTATAACCCCAAATGAATATATCAAATCATACTGTTTGATAGGAACAACGTCATCAAGTTTTTCAGCATTTGCAACATAAAAATCTACCCGATCTTGCAGACCAAATACCTCCGCGCGTTTTTCTGCCATCATTACAGACTCTTTAGAGAGATCAATCGCGGTAACTCGTGCTCCTGAACGCAAAAAACTCATGGTATCTGTACCTAGACCACACCCTATCTCCATAACATTTTTACCTTTCCATTTTTCAAACTCTGCAAAACCAGGAATATGAGGCTCTACGAAGTATTTCCTTTTTTCTACTTCATCAAAATATTCCCTTGTACCCACCTCCTTATTTGAATGTCGAATATTACACGGCCTCTTGTTCCAATAGTTTTTTACATCCTCAATTGTTTGATTATTTGTCATATATTATAGATTTACAACTCTGATTGTTTATTCCACGTATGTTCTTTTGTAAAAAATTTTATTGATTCATATGGCTTATTTTTTGTATTCTGGAATAGAAAAAAGGGATATGTTGTCAACAAATATATTTTGTTATTGAACATATTATATACCATAAAACGAATTGCGTTGCTTCTTAAATTTATCGTTCTGAATGTTTCGTTGTTCTGGAGTTGCATACCCATGAAATTTTCTGAGTATACTTGTTTCTCTTACAAAAACCATATCAGTCTGAGACAATGCTCCGTCATAAGGTCTATATAAAAAAGAACCTATGTCGTAAATAACAAAACCTTTTTCTTTCATAAATATAATGACTTCATATACGTCTGGAGCATTAACAAAAGATTTGAAAAATGAGACCTCTAAAATAACACACTGTGTATTAGCTAACATATGCTGTGCACCCCGAAGAACATCCAATTCCGCTCCTTGAACATCAATCTTTATTAAAAAATTTCCTTGCAATTCATTTTCACTACAGACATTGTCCAAAGTCTTACCTTCTACAATCCTGACCTTACCATCAACTTCCGGTCCTTCTGTTTCATTTTTTAACGAAGATCCAACCAAGTCTTCGTGTACGTGAAAATTGATTTTACCATTTTGAGGGCAAGCGGCTACTGGCAAAAATATAGAATCTGTAATTTTATTTTTAACTTTTGTCAGGGGTTTATTGTATTCTTCCAAAGGCTCCAATAATACATATTTTGCTTTGGGGAATACACTATAACATTCTTTTGACCATTCACCAAAAGCTGCCCCAACGTCCACAACCACATCTGGCTGCCACTGTTTGGAAATCTGCTTCAATATACCCGACATAGTTTTCCTCTCGACATTCTTTCTTTTTATCAAATCAAAGCCAAAATATCCAAAAAATTGTTTAATAATTTTTTTAATCATAAAGATAATGAATTAGTAATCTGATCCCATGTATGTGTCTTAGTAAACTTTTGTATATCTTTAAAAGATTGTTCTTTGGTTATATGTAAATCAGGCAAAGGAGTTTGAATTGCTTTTTCAATATTTTCAAATAACGATTTTTCATTTTTATCTTTTGCTAAAAAACAATTTTTATCATTCATCCATTCCAATCCACCACCCATAGCAAAACCAATGACAACCGTTCCCAACAAGGCAGCTTCGACAGGTGGCATCGGAAAACCCAATAAATTACCTTTTGGGATTATCCAGTTGTTTCTTGAATTCTCTTTAATCCTAAAATCTTTATTAACTATTTTTTTTATTTCTGTTTTTATTTTATTTTTTAATATAACATTGTGTATGCCATCATCCACGGAAATATAAAATTCGTGCGTTAACAATTGTGCAAAGAAATCTTTTTCATGAAACGGAGGTTTCATCACTGTAATTTTTTGCGTTGTCCCAAATTTTTTAATGATTTTTGGTATATACTTTTGTCCTCGTCTAGCTAAAATTAAGAACCCTTCTCGTGAATGCTTATCTTTTTCTGCAACAAATTTTTTCATTATGTCTGTATCAAAAAATGGATGAACAATATCAATATTTTTTAAATCATACGCATACTCAATATAATCAGCGCACGCACTACTCACATTCCAATGGTGTGTATAGGGGTTCCCCTTTTTAAAAACATCTTCTCCCGCGAATTCATTTCCTATGGGTATGGATGCCCCATGCTGCCAAAAAACTCTTCTCTTATTTTTTTTTCTACTTGATATATTAAAAAATCTCTTGGTAGGCCAAAAATCAATCGTGATGTCATCCTCTTTTAGCCCATTTTCATATTCATTTATACTCAACGTAGGGGCGGGATTTTCCAAAAAACTTGCTGGACCACTATCGTCTGAAGTTACAGCATAACTTTCAAAACCTTTTTCAATAAAAAGATTAGTCAATTCATTCATGACTTTTGTTCCGCCGCTTGGATTTTTTGATCCACCGGTTATATATACTGTTGGTTTCATAGTATATCTTCAAACTAACGTAATATTCTCTAGAGGAGATAAACCGAGATCTTCTCTGCAAATGGCAGTACCAATAGATCCACTCTTTCTCTTCCACACAGAGCCAGGACTAGACATCTGTCTTACCAAGCCATCCACAACTTCTTGGGTTGCAAAATCCGAATCAATATTTCCGGCTGGAACCGTAACAAATGTGTCTTTGTCCAACATTAAACCATTTTTTACAGCATAACAAATAATAGCATCAAGATGCGGATACTGAACACCTTTGAAGGCATCGACATCCCCACCCTCTCTTTCATCCAATGATGCATGTATTTCCAATCCATCTGTTGGTTTTGCACCCAACGTCTCTTCGGGTACACCGAGTGCAAACGCAATAGAGGGCAATTCCAAACCTTTGAAAATATTTTGAATTGGCCCAAATGCCCCCACATCTCCCATGAGTGTCCAAAAGGCCATGTAGAGCTCTGACAAGTTGTCAGTTGAAACAACATAGCTTCCTGGTTGCGTTGTTCCAAAAAAATTTACAATCATCCTCATTCGTGCCTTCACATTACCAAAACCACGACGCACTTCTTCTTCATTAAAATTAAAATCTTCAACCAACGGACTTAAAGATTTTTTACACTCTTTCAAAACATTGTCAAGATTTTCTATTAATACATGACTTATTTCGAATTTCTGTGCAGTTTGTTTTGCACGCATATCATGCTCTGGATTACTATATATTGGTAACCCCAAAGAAATAATATCAAAATCATTGCCCAAATCTTTAGCCATTTTTTTGGCTTTTGACAATAAGGCACAGACTGTAGCACTATCCAATCCTCCAGAATTACCAAAAAACGCTCTATTCATTTTATGCATATCATTGTATCTCAAAATCTCAACGACAATACAAAAAACTACTTTGGTGATTTCTTCATTATTTAGAGAATATAAATATTCATGACTGTATGAAGAAAATTTATTTATATCTTCTATTGAGACAGTTTGCAATTCAAAATAATCAGACCAAAAACTTTTTTGATCTGTATCAAATGTATTCCACATCTCTATTGCTTTCTTTGATAAATCTATTTTCTCTTTCATACATCAAAAATATACTTTAAAAACCTTCTCTGCAACATGTCTTGAGGAGACATACATCTAACGATCTATCTTTTGCAAACATCACAGTAGTTCTGGATATGCATCATACACTTGCCCACGGACATACTTCTTTTTTTGACCTACCACAAGTATCCAGGGACCCAGTATACGCATCTCCACAACAGTAAGATGTTTTCTCATCTCTTTATATATACGTGATACATCAAAGTATACAACATGTTCATCTATAACGATACTATCTTCAAAGGGGACTGAAATAATGACATAACCATTGTCTCGAGTATGACGAACAAGTTGAATTATAGTTTCTTGCCATTTCAAGACATGTTCCAACGTTTCAAAGCAAGTAACAATATCAAACTGTTTTTTTAAGTATAAGTAAGGAAGTGTGACCTGCCATGCCATCATACCTTTTTTTTGTACTTCCGCTACAGCAGCATGAGAAATGTCAACTCCTGTACGTGATTTTGCTTCTGGTATACTTTCCAAAAAAGTTCCTCGAGCACATCCAACATCCAAAACATCCCTATCAGTAAAATCTATACGATCTAGTAACGACGAAACTGAATTACCAAATCTCGAATGCTGTGTTTCTCCCAGATGTCCTTCAGATGCGTGAACTCCGCTCCAATATGACTGTGTATTTTTATTTTTACCGACACCAAATTTGAATAACAAAAAAATACGAGGAGCATGCTTATAGATACGCATACTTATAAAGGGTTTTCTTAAGCAATGAATAAAAAATCTTTTTGCTCCTCCGAATGAATATTTTTTCTTCATATTTTTTTACAAGCAGACATACCTACTGAAATTTTTATTTATATAAATTTCAGTTTTTTTATAATCTTTTTAGATAAACTATATATCCTAGCACTCTCAATTGATATTTTTAATAATATCCTTCCCAACCATCTTGAAATGATATTATTTTTTTTTTGTATTTTCCCAACTTCAATAAAAATATCCTCCATTCGTTTTTGATACGTGTTAAATGTGTTGGTTTTTTTGTATCCATTTTGGGCCACTTTTTCTCTTAATTCATCATCTTCTAAATATAGCTTTAATTTTTCAACTAAATCATTTTTATCAGTGAAACTGACTACTTCTTTCTTATCGATATAAAATTTCTCCAATCCCGGAGTATCCTCAATAAAGGTACATACTTTATATGCAGGTGTTTCAAAAACTCTTCCCTTTATTTGTTTCCCCTTCTCGTACCCACCTGAAAAAACCAATGCAATCTTCGATTGATTATAAATCAAGCTCATGTCTTGTTGAGATAGCGTAGAATCACTATCAGAAATATATTTATCCCAATTTTTACCAGCAACTTTTACGTTAAAACCCTTATTAATTAAATGTTGAATATAATTAGGCCTATCACCATAGGCGACACCAACAAAAGCTACATCGTATTTTTTTGACAAGCCTTTTATTGGTTTATTATAGTCCGGATTAGACGCCCATTGACTGAGCAAAACATTGTTATGTCCTTCTTTTCTAGCCTTATCAAAAATATTTTCATATGTGGTAATCATTAAGTCATACAAGTCAACATATGTACTAGAATAATTTTCCCAGCGCCGGTCATCATCACTATTCCAAGCCAAGGTCACTGTATTTGTAAAATTTTTTATTATGAATAATAAACTCTTTGACAATTCTCGCCCAGAAGGTACTGTAAATAATAGGTCTGGCTTATAATTTGTCACATAACTCATTACTAAGGAGGAAATTGATCTTTGACCGCTTGTTCTATTTAGTGTCCCAAAATCGACAATCTGAACTTGATGGCCCATTTTTAAACAGGTGTCAACAAAAAAATAATACGCACAATTCAATTCGTGTGAATCATAATAAAATAAATTAAACGCGAAAAGTATTTTCATGTTTTTAATATCTATTGTGTTTTAATTAACTACTCTAATTATGTCATTCTTAACCTCCAATGTGTAATTTGAAAATTGGGTAACTAAAGCAGTAAGCTCTTTCATTGTGGGATAATCCTTTTCCCCATTAAAACAACGAGCATCATCAATTAAAATCACATGATTTTTGACAGGATGTTTTAGTATACTTTTTAACTCCGCAATCACAGGCGTTTCCAAATTTCCTAAAGCTGTCTCACCACCGGAATAATGTCCATCAAGCCAAAACAATGTCGGTTCTTTTATAGAAGTTAGTATTTCAGTAATTTTTTCTCCACTATCTCCATGAAGTAATGTTATGTGAGAAAAATCTTTCAAACGAACACAAGCATCTTCGTACAACTTCTTCCCTAATTCTATTGTATAAATTTTCTTAAATACATTACGCATCTTAAATACCATGTCCCCTTTATAGGTACCCGTTTCAAGCATCGTACTTATATCATATTTTTTTTGATATGCTCGTATAGTCTTCTGCTTCTTGTAATGAGTCCATCTGAATTTTAATTCTCTTTTTTTATTAATCAACCGGACCAACACACGATGCCATGTGACTTTTGTACCGGGGACATGGAACCGTTTACTCACAAAAGCAAGCATTGATTCATTCCTACGAATAATAACGGGAATACATGAAGTGTCTTTATCACGTATAGACAAACCAACCTTTTTCTTACGACGAAACTGGAAAAAATTGGAAAATCTTGGTAAACGAGTTAAGAAAGAATAGCCTCCATATCCACTAATAACATAAGTCAGCAAACTTTTGTCAAAGAGTTCATCCACCGTTTGTCTAGATATGTCAATCTTTTGAAATTCATCATCAATTACAAAAATCATGTTAGTAGAAGTGATATCTACCAATACATATCCCTTGTCTGTCGCAAGTCTATTCAAAGCTTTTGCAGATGCCCCAAAATATTCACCTTCTGCTTGTACAATATCTATGTGTGGAGGAACAGTGGGGTTATATTCAATAACAATTACACGCGGTTTTATTGTTTCAATTGATTCCAAAATATGATAATCATCTCCATCTACATCTATACAAAGTAAATCAACCTTTTTCCCGGGCAGATACTTGCCAAGAATTTTATCCAACGTATTATCACCCTCAGTTTCTACAAAAGCGTGTACAGGTATTACGTTATCAAATCCTTCAATATTCTGCTTTAATTCTTCAACTCTTTTTTCCTCAGATTCTATCAATATTGCTGACCACCCTTTGTTGTTCCACAGGTTCCAAACATTACTACAATGCTTCCCATCCCACGCACCAAATTCAATGGCCATTTTTGTTCCATCACCAATCCGCCTAAAAATTTCTTCAAGAATACCATCTTCACCCCACTGTGAAGTAATATTGTTTTCAAACTCTACAAAATATCTGTTCATATATTAATTTGTATTATTTATAAATATTCGTTTAAATCTATGCATTATATTATTAATTTTATGTTGAAAAAAAAGTTGTTCTTCATCAATCAAACTATACCTATATACTAAATATACATACATACTCGTCAACAAAAAGAAAAAAAATATTGATAGTATAGTCTGTGCAATAAACAAAACTAAGAGCCTGTACCCTACCAAGAATAATAGAAAAGGTCCAATTAGACGAATTACTATTCTAAAATACTCAAAAGTAGGATTTATATCTATAAACCTTCTTAAAATATATGGACTAACTATACCAAAGAAAAAAGGATGCACAACTACGGTAGCAACCACAACACCTATCAATCCCATCCTGTTGACAAGTACTAGTGAAAGCACGACATTGATGATAAGGCCTACAACACTAGATAGTATTAAATATCTTTGTTTAAACATTGCATTTAGGCATATAACGAAAGGCCCACCCCATGCATATGACAAAAAAATTATAGAAAATAATGCAACCAACCCATAGCTAAAAAATACTTTTTCATAAGGAATCCAAATCTCAACAAACTCCTTAAAAAAAACAGCAAAAATTGAAATAAAAACAAATTTACTAATAAAGTGCAATCTCAAAACACGTATAAATAATATGCTAAGTTCTGACTTCTTTTGTGCAGCATACAATTGAGCAAAACTTGGTTGTGCTGCAGAAGCTATACTAAATAAATTAGAGGGGAATCTAAACACCTTCTCGGTAATTACATATACCGACACAAGTGCATTCCCTAAAAAATGAGAAATGATTAATATATCTATTTTTGACCAATACGATTGAGCCAAAAAAGACAAAAAATACTCAATACCGGATCTAACCATTTTCAATGCATTTTTCAAGTAAGAAAATTTTAAAACAACCCTCAGCCAAGAATAAGATCTATGAACAAACCAAAATATAACCACAAATTTAAACAAATCACTACACAGCTGAAAAAGAACTAACTCATAAATTGAAGGCTTCAAAAAAAGTAAGAATGGGATATAGAAAAGATTATAAAAAATACTATATCCTATGACAATTTTTTGTAATTGTGATATTTGATTAATACCCGTTAAAAAGGCCGGGAAAACTGCACCAAAAAAACTATTAAACAAAACTGTAAAAAGAACTATAGTTATGATTTCTAGTACTGGTAGACTTGAAAACGAAGCAGCATTCAACAACGCTCGTATATTTATAAATCCAAATTTAGACAAAAAAACAACAAGAGACAACACCAGTACTAAAACTATGGTATATAACAACAAAAAACCGCTTATTAATTTTGTTATGTCAGAATATTTTTTTTCAGCAAAAAGAAAACTAATTTTATTAACTAGTGCGCTATTCATCCCTAAATTTACTCCTCCAGTCACGCTCGCAAAAGAAAGAAAAGCCATATACAATCCGTACATTTCGAGGCCAAGTGTACGTATGAGTAATGGAGTTGTTACAATTGCAATAAATGCTGTCACTGTTTGAGACGTAAAAAGTGCAATTGATCCGTTTTGAATTTTTCTGACATAGGAAACGGTCATATCAGAGGCTAAATCAAAAAACTTAATTTAAAAAAAAATTCTAATACAGAGCCAGCTTGTTATTTTCCATAAGTGACACATATTCCCATACAATTACCAATTTTTAACACGTTTCTTGGTCTTTTCCTTTATTGATTTGTATGCGTTTGTTGCTTTCTTATCCACATCAGGAGATAACATACGTAAAAGCTCGTGCCCCAAAATACGATATTGTCCACCAATTTTATTAGTACGAATAAGACCTTTTTTTATCAGGCGTTTCACAGTACTTTTACTCACTTTCAAAAGGGTCTCTACTTCAGCAGTGGTATATACTTCATTTGGTTTGATTTCACCCATATTTACAATTAGACCAACAATTGTATATTACCATAAAGGGCCAATAAGTGTCAAAGGGTGTCAGCTATGTTCTAAATTCTCGTATGTTGAGCTCTTTTTCAATGCCAAGTATCTGTGCGATTATACTTACTCCCCACAAAAATAGGACAGTCCCGTGCATATCAGGCTCATCATACCCGCGAGACAAACGAGCGCCATAGTAACGTGTATTTGCCTTGTTTTCAAAAAATGAAAAACCACCTTTATCTTTGTAATAGTACTTTTTGTATAATTCCAAACGATCTTCAACAAATGAAACTATTTCTTCATGACGATATTGCCCATTAGTCGCGAGATTAGCATACTTCAATACGTACAATATATTAAAATTATCACAGGCTTGTGTATCATGCTGAGACTCGAGACACACATCAATCAAACCTCCAGGGTTATGTAACGTCACTTTACCCAGCACATTCATACCTGTGATGACTTTCATAGCACCATTGATACGTTCTTGCAAACTTGCACCTTCTGTATACCAAAAACCATCCTTTTGTGCTACATTTTTGAGCCACTCTTGTGCCGTTTCTATTAATATTTCTTTATTATGAAGCTTGCTTGTGTATAAAAAAAAGACCAAAATACTATAATGAGCACCAGCATGCCACGGACGTGTCCACTGCAATTGTGAAAGATACCTTTCAATACCCTTTTCATCACGTGGGAGTGATTTTGGATATTTTGACACAATATTTTGATCAAACAATCTCAGAGATGAAATAGCCTGTCGTGTTTCACCAAGCTTGGTATACATCCCAACAGCATGGTTCCAATCTCGATATCTCAAACCATTAAATACACTTCTCGGTGAAGAAAGTAAACGAACTAACGGATCAAAATATAATCCTGAATCATGTTCAAATGTCTTTATATATTTTTCTACTTCTTCAATTTCTTTTTCAAATTGATCTTGTATATTGAGTGTGTATACGATTTTGAGAAAAAAAGCTGATTGCCCAAGTCCCCAATGTACACGCTCTCCAAAGTAATCTCCTGAATATGAATACTTGAAAAATCCCGGACGTTTTTTTCCTTCCATGTGTGCTAAAAAAGAAGCCGTTTCTTTTTTTAATTCAAAAATCCACTCCATATATTACTATTACTTGAGCAATTTCAATATTCTTCTAAGTCTCCAAATTCCGTCATAAAAAAAGGAATATATACTAATAAAAAAAATCTTTCCAATATTTTTTTTATTTTTAAACGCATATTGGTCTCTATTTTTATATAATTCTGTCAGCAACTCATAATATTCCTGTCCCATTTTTGAAGCCACTCTGTCATATTTCTTCACTTTTTCTAAATATATATCGTAATCACGATACATTTCCAAGATCTTTTCTTCAAAATTATCCTCATTAAACTCAATACCATATCCGTCACAATATTCCTTAAGTGCACCTGAATCGATATAGAGTAAAGGCAGACCACATAGTGCACCTTCTACGTGATGCATCCCTGCAGGCTCATTACGAGATCCCGTGATATAGACATCATGATTCTTCAATTCTTCGCCAAGTACACTTCCAGATATCGGGGCAATCAACGTTGTATTTTTATATTCTAGATTGCTTGGATAATTGCCAATATACGTAAATTCAAATTTATCACCAAACTCACTACTCGCTAACAATTTGTCTAATCGCTGATAAAAATCATGTCCTTTCAAAAATTGGCCACCCCAATGATGTGTGACTATTTTCATTTTACTATGTTTGTCCCAAAAGTTTTTGTCTTTTGTATTAAAAATCTCTTCGGGAACTCCGTGCAAAATAACTTGTGAAGGTTTCTTTTTATCAAGACCATTTTTTTCTAATAATGGCTTCAGCCAACTTGCCACAAAAATAACAAAATCAGCATGATTACAGGCATTTACCAAAAGTTTATTCATATAATGTGTGCCTTTTCTTTCGTCACACTCATGAATCCCCTGTATAATAACTGTTTTAGGATGCTTTAATTTATATATATATGCATCAAAAAAAGAATATGATGACGATTTCATTATAAAAGGAAACGGATTCACGTGTAACACGACGTCAATATCAGCATCATCTAACGTATGTACCACTTCAATTCCTCTACTCACCAAATATTCGGAAACCGTGTTGGCAAATATAGCACCTCCACCAAAAGGGCCTTCTACTTTTTTTATACTCAAACTCACTTTCATATTAATTTTTTATACATGCGTTCAAAATACATTTGTGAAATGTTGTCCCAACTATACGTTTGTACATCTGTTAAACCACCACGTATACACTTTTCTTTACTCTCGTTATTATTCAAAATATGTATGACTTTTTCGGTTATATCATCAATATCTTCCACTTCTGCCAAAAAACCATTTTCACCATTTCGTATAAGATCTGCAGACATACCAACTTTCGTAGAGACAAGCGGGACACCACATGCCCAAGATTCTAACAATGCTTTCGGTCCACCCTCTACTCTAGAGCCTATGATATATACATCTAGCGCATTATAATATTTCACAATGTCAGTATACTCTTTTACATATTCATGTGTATATGATATTCCAGCTTTTTCTAATCGGTTTTTCACATACCCCCTGGCAGGCCCCGTAAGCAACACATGTATATCAAATTGTTCTGATAATTTTTCTACAACATCACAAAAAACATCAGGCCCCTTCTCTTCTTTTGGTTCCAAACCATTTTTCCACCCATGTCCATCTTTTTGAAATGAACCAATAATAATCTTATTTTTGGGTAACTGCAATTCTTCTTTAACTTTAATTTTCTGTTTTTCAGAAAAAACTCTAAAATTTTCTAGTTTGATTCCTTCTGGAATTAAAATTACTTTTTTTTCATCAAAACCATGCCCAATCAAATCTTGCTGTGTTGTACGACATGCTGTGTGCACAAAATCAATCCTCTTATTCAATTCCGGGATAAAGGAAATTTTCTGATCATTTTCCAAAATATGATACCAGCTGAGAACAGATTTGTTTGATGTATCAAAATGTACGAGGCCATTCCTTTTTACTAGTGTGGCAATACTTGAAAAATGCAAGATTTTATTTTTCAAAAAAATTGGTGAGTAACTTATGTTTGATTTTATTGAATACTTCTTATTTATTTTGTTAATGAGTTCAAAACAAATTTCTTCTATAACCCAATTGATAGGCTCTGAAATAAAAATAAGCTTATTTGGATTCCATACGTTATTTTTTAAAACTACGAGACCTTTTTGAATTTTTCTAAACATACTTACCGTTTGAGCCTTTTTATGTCTGCTGTAACCATCTCCCCTACCAAAGTCTCAAATGAAGTAGAAGGTTCCCAGCGCAATTTTTCTTTTGCTTTTGCATTGTTTCCACACAATGTATGGGGTTCTAATGGTCTATAGAATTTTTCATCCTCAACAACATATTTTTCCCAATTGTCTACTCCTGCATGAGCAAACGCAATGGTAAGCAAATCTTTTATACTATGTGTCTGACCTGTTGCAAGAACATAATCATCTGGTTTATCTTGCTGGAGCATCAACCACATGGCTTGAACATAATCTCTTGCATGTCCCCAATCTCTCGATGATTCAATATTGCCAAGCCGAAGCTCTTTTGCCATTCCAAGAGAAATACGCGCAACACCATCAGTAATTTTTCGTGTTATATACTCGATACCACGCAAAGGAGATTCATGATTATAACAATATGCATTTGATGCAAAAATACCATACGCCTCTCTATAAATATGCAAAAAATTATATGCAGCAAGTTTTGAAGCACCATACGGATTGCATGGATTACTAAGAGTAGTTTCATCTTGAATGTTTGTATCTGGACGACCAAATATCTCTGAACTGCCAGCTTGATACAGACGTGTATGTTTAGAAACCGTCTTTATTGCCTCCAACATGTGTAATACACCAGTAGTATTCACATGCAACGTGGTCTCGGCTGTCTTCCATGATTGTCCTATAAATGAAATTGCTGCAAAATTGTAGCACTCATCTGGCTGTATATCAGAAAATAATTGAACTAAATAAGAAGCATCAGTGATATCTCCACTGGAAATATTAATTTTTTCAGTTATACCAAGCTCATCTAAGCGCCATAACCTTTCATGAGTAACGGATCTTCCAATTCCGTAAACTTCATACCCCTTTTCAAGTAACAACTCCGACATATACGCCGCATCTTGTCCACAAATACCAAATACCAATGCTTTTTTCATACTATTATTTGTTATCTCTATGCTCTGTATACCAAGCATACAATTTTTCAATTCCTTCTCTCAGCTCAATTTCATGCTTCCACCCAAGATCGTGCAACTTGCCTACATCCAACAACTTTCGTGGGGTCCCATCGGGCTTCTCCAAGTCGTGCGTAATCTCACCTTCAAATCCAACTATCTCACAAATTAATGAAAGAAGATCCTTGATAGCGATGTCATCTCCCATACCAACATTAAATATATCATTTTCAACATCACTATTCATAAGAAAAACACAGGCGCTCGCAACATCATCAACATACAAAAATTCTCGTTTTGGCTTTCCTGTCCCCCACATCACAATTTCTTTATCCCCATGTTCTTTTGCTTCAATGACTTTATGAAGTAACGCTGGTAATACATGCGACGTCTTTGGATCAAAATTGTCTCCAGGACCATACAGATTACATGGCATGACAGAAATTGATTGAAATCCATATTGTTCGTAATACGCCTTGCACATTTGTATTCCTGCAATTTTCGCCACCGCATATGCGTCATTCGTGGGTTCCAGGTGCCCAGTCATCAAATATTCTTCTTTAATCGGTTGTTCAGAAAATTTTGGATAAATACAACTACTCCCTAAGAAAAATAATTTCTTTACCCCACTTTTATATGCGTTGTGAATAACATTCAACTCAATCATTGCGTTATCATAAAAATACTCACCTTTTTGTTCCTTGTTTGCAAGTATTCCGCCTACTTTTGCAGCAGCCAAAAAAACATATTCTGGTTTTTCTATTGCAAAAAAATCTGCTGTGGCTTTTTGATCACGCAAATCAAGCTCCCTGCTCGTCCGAAAAACAAAATTGGTATACCCTTCTGCTTGTAATTTTCTTACAATTGCAGAACCAACCATTCCGTTATGGCCTGCTACATATATTTTCGAGTCTTTGTTCATAGTAATTTATGTAAGTAATCCACTATTCACAATTTTTTTTATATGTTCACGTGAAGAAGATGATGAATGTGGATCAATTATATTGGATAATCGATCAGTACAAAAAGTAAACACCAATATTTGCCACTCTTTATAAGACTTTACTTGTTTCAATCCTTGTATTACTAACTGATCATGTACATCATCCACTAAGACAGGATGATTGTCTGCGTCAAATCCAAAACCAGATCTAAATAAGTGTGGGTGTCTTTCGGGAAAATTCCCCAATCTCATTCGTTCTTCAATTGCTACAAATTTCGTTTCTTCAGAAACTCCAGGTTTTGGTGACGCTGTCATATCATCTGCCACATGTACAATTATGTCAACAAGTGTTTTGTCTGGTTTGAGTATAGGCTTTCCTTCAGGGTCAAGCGTAACAAATTCTTTTAGACTCATGTGCCCTGTTTCACGTCCAGCTACTCCCAAATAATTAATCATGTCTTTCCCGGGTGCATCCTCTTCTGAAAAATTTTCAAACAATTCATGAAGTGCAACATCATCTTCATTATGTATTTCCCATTCTTCAAATGATTGTTTTGTTCTCCTTTCGCAAGCGACGAGACGACGCATCACATCATGAACCAGCGCCCTAGCAACAATAGTATGAAAATCTTCTGGAGTCAACGCTTTTTTTTCCAAAAGCTTTTCAGCTATTTTATCTGCACAATATCCGACGGCTATGCAATGTTTCCCAATATTACTAAAGTCTTCTGTACTTTCTTGCTGAGTATATGGATCAAAAAATGGTTCATTTCCTTTATCTGGGTGGATACCGCCGATCTCCATAATTTGAAAAGATACAGAATGAGTTTCTTGTATTTCTCCCCGAAACCGTTCAAGAGCTTCCTGGACTGGTATTAATTCTGTTTCTACTTCTCTCATATATAACTATTTCCCGATTCCTTCCTCCACCATAATTTTAACCAACTCTTTAAACTTCACTTTTGGTTCCCAATTGAGCATATTCTTTGCTTTTGTCCCGTCCCCAATAAGTAAATCTACTTCAGCTGGACGAAAATATTTTGGATCAATTTCAATAATCGTCTTTCCACTATTTTTATCAATACCTTTTTCTTTGAGTCCATCTCCTCTCCATTCAATATCAAAACCCAGCAATCCTGCGGCTTCTTCTACAAACTCACGTGGACTATGTGTCTCTCCTGTGGCTATGACAAAATCGTCAGGAGTATCTTGTTGTAACATAAGCCACATGGCTTCTACATACTCTTTTGCGTATCCCCAGTCACGTTTTGCATCAAGGTTCCCTAAAAAGAGGGTGTCTTGTTTTCCTTCTTTTATGTGTATGAGACCGTCTACAATCTTTTTTGTAACAAATGTTCCTCCACGTCGAGGTGATTCATGATTAAAAAGAATTCCATTACATGCGAACATTCCATAACTCTCACGATAATTTATCGTCGTCCAATAGGCAAAAACTTTTGCACATCCATATGGTGAACGTGGATAAAATGGCGTTGTTTCTTTTTGTGGAGTTTCCTGAACTTTTCCAAACATTTCAGAACTAGACGCTTGATAAAATTTTGTATCAATACCTGAATTTCTAATTGCCTCAAGTAATCGCAGTGTCCCTAGCCCGACAACATCTCCAGTATAGGCAGGGATATCAAAACTTACACGAACATGACTTTGTGCTCCAAGATTATATACTTCATCTGGCTTGATTTTCTTCAAAATACGTTCGATATTACTCGCGTCTGCCAAATCTCCATAATGCAAAAACATCTTCACACCTTTTTCATGAGGATCTTTGTATATATGGTCAATTCGTTCAGTATTGAAACTACTCGAACGACGGATAATACCATGTACTTCGTATCCCTTCTCCAAAAGAAAATCAGCAAGATAAGAGCCATCTTGACCGGTAATACCTGTAATAAGTGCTTTTTTCATAGTATCTATGCTTCACGAGTATAAGAATAGTACTGTATCAATAATTGTGTAACCATGCAAGTTCATTTTTCAAAACGGCCTGCATACTAAATTTTTGTATACTTGTAGACCGAGCATGCTCACTCATACGAGTATATACACTTTCATTCGTGAGGAGCAGGTCAATTTTTTTTGCCAAGATGTCAGGATCTGGCGGACAGACAAATCCATCATATCCATCAGTAACCGTGGCAGCAAGACCAAATCCATTTGTAACAACAACAGGAACACCACATGCCATCGCTTCTAATACAGTTTTTGCAGACCCTCCCTCATAGGAAGAAGTAAGCACATATACTTTATGCGATTGATAAATAGGAATCAAATCATTATTCGGCAATCGATTATGTAAAAAATGAAGAGAAAGATCATTGTCTGCAATAATATCCGATACGGTGCTTGCCAGAGAGCCTGTTCCCACAAGCGTTCCGCTTACTCCCTTCCCTATTTTTTTATATGCATCCAAAAAAAGCAGTGGTCTTTTTTGAGATTCCAAACGACCAACAAAAAGGATATCTTTCTTTTTATTTGCAAGAGGTAGAGGAAAAAAAGTATCAGTATCAACCCAGTTTGGTTGATAGACAATGTTGGGACAACATGTCGTATATTTCCTCTGTAAATACTCTTCTTCCTCTTTGCTTGGAAGACAAATTACAGTTGCCTTCTTGACCACTATCCATTCGTCAATACTCACAAAGATATATTTCAGCCAACGCCGAAGACTATATCTTTTTTCTTTTGCAAAAAAATAGGTAGGAAGATAGCCTCCGCGAGCGACATATGAGACTTTTTTCAATCTTGCATATACATATGCAGGAAAAACACCTATATACTGATGGGATTTAATCCAACCTATATTTTTGTAAGATTGAAATAGTAACAATACCGGAAGAAACACATAGTATAAGAATGTTGGAAGATGCCACTTGTTATAAAAAATAGAGATCCCCAATCTATCAGCCAATTCTTTTTCTCTTCTGCTTTTACCGTATGTTACAAATAGCACGTCTATATTATGCTTTTGTAATTCTTGATATAGACGAGCATCACGCCCCAGGGTCCCTGCTTTTTCCCAAATAGCCAGGGATACACCATACGTGAAAAAAAGAACTAATTGTTTATTTTGTTTTTTAGGTATCATACGTATGTCCAATAAGTGCAAAATAGGCTCTCACATGAAGCAAAAAAAAACGAAAAGAATATACACGCAGTATAGATGCAAAAAACACGCTGATGAAATCTCCTATATTCGCCCACCAAAACGCAATTTTGGCAAGAAACCCACGATCTGACATCAGTTTATTCCAGATATAGTGAATATTTTGCACCTTCATACGAACCAATTCTTCATTTTTAGGTCGACCTTGTTCTCCATACACATGTTTGCAACGAATTGAAGGGTCAATATACAATACACCTGGATATGTTTGATTTATTGGATATGAAAACAATTTGTCCTCACCGAGTGCATACCCACCTAGTGATTCGTCAAACGTAAACTCTGTAAATACAGATTTTCTATACGCTCCGATACCACTGAGCCATTCACAGGGTGTCACAGTTTTTACATGAGTCGCATATTGACTACGTCCAGATAGTAATAACTTGTTTTTGGTACTACTATTATTCAATAAGAATATTTTGGCAAACACATTGTAACAGGCATACACAAATGAATTTCCCCCAATTTTTTTTGTGTGTCCCTCTACAAAGTCTGTAATAAGTCCCTGAACACCAAGTGCCTTGGGATATGTTTCAAAAAAATGAATCATTTTTTCAATATAGTTGGGCTCCAATATAATATCATCATCTGAAAATGCAATAATATCTCCCCTACTTTTACACACCCCCTCATTTCGAGCTTTTGTAAGGGAGCGGATACTACTCTGAATACATACGAATGTAAGCATTGGAAACGATTGCTGTATAGATGCTACAGCTGATACATAATTATTACCAAATCCCTGCATAACAATAATAACTTCATCAGGTATTTTTTTTTGAGATGCCACGGAAGACAATAAACGAACAAGTTCATTTTTTCTTTCTACAATTGTGGGAATAATAAGACTAACGAACATATCGCTTTCTTTTTAACGAAAGTGGTACACACAACCAAATTGCTCGTACCACAATGTGGTATATTCCATTGATTTTTGGATATCCATATCTTGTAATTGCGTTCCATCGTGCCCGAAGCGCATACATTTCTTGTCCCCTACTCTGCCAAGAAATGCTCCGAGAGCCCAAGCGCCATGATACAAGATATTCAGGAATATTTGCAACGGTGTATACAGATCCAACACGGAATACCAAATCATAATCCTGACTTTTTTTGAAAAAAACATCATACCCTCCAATGTCTACTATTTTTTCTTTTATAAAAAAAAGAGTAGAGTGAACAAACTGATTGTTAAATAAAAGTCTTTTTTTTATATCTACTGAGGATGTCGGAAATATCTTTTTTCCAATAGTACTTTCTTTTTCATCGATAACAGTTGCAAAGGAACCACATAACGCCACGTCAGGATGTTCTTCCATAAATGCATATTGCTTTTCGAACCTATCACGTCTTGCAATATCATCGACATCCATTCTTGCTATATACTTTCCATTGCAATATGACAGCCCATCTTGGAGAGATGCTGTGAGTCCCATATTTTTATCATTTGTATGTATATGTATCCTATTATCTTTTGATGCATACTCACGTAGTATGTGTGGTGTTGTGTCTGAGGAAGCGTCATCAATAATAACACACTCAAAATCACTATACGTCTGAGAAAGAATACTATCAAGAGCACCGCGTACATAGTCATCACCGTTATACACGCATAATAGAACACTTATTTTTGGCATACTACCACCGTTACTCTACTGAATGAATATTGGATGTCGATGATGTAGATGCCGATATTACTGAATTTACCGTATTTGAAAAATCACCACTAAAATCAATACCAGCTGTTAATGCTTCTTGATATACCTGTACAGCCAAGTCCTTTTCTCCTGCTCTTCCATACATATAAATCAACCGTGCCCAACTTTCTACAATATGAGGGTCGTCGTCTACAACTTGTCTTAGAAGAGATAAGGCCTCATCATATTCAGTAAGAATATCCAATATTTGAGTATATTGAAAAACTAACTGTTGACGTTTGGGAGAATAGACCAATGCAATACGCAGTATCTGTTTTGCCTGCTGAATATAGGAAATATCCTGTTTTAGCCGCGCTCCCTGCAAAAGCACCTGAGCCAACTGCATATGCACACGAATATCTCGTGGATGCAAAAGAAGATTTTCTTCCATACTCTTTTTTGCTTCTGCAAAATATGTATTTGCTATTTCATTTTGATGCTGATCAATCAAAAAAGGTATTGCCTGTAAATAAATGCGGGACATATCATTCCTAATATCATCAATATGAGGACTTGGGATTGATGTTGCCTTACGATACTGAGCAATACTTAGTTCAGGGTCTGTACTGACAGATTTGATAGCTAGAGCAATGGTCTTATTTGCTCGAGCTGGATTTATTTCTGTTGAAAACACAAAAAGTAGTGCAACAAACAAAAGTATAGACATTTTTCCTACCCCAAGGTGTTGCGATACAACGTTTTTAACTTTCACGGTTTTTGTTTTCTTTAAAAAGGTTTTGTACGAACTGGCGATAAAACCTAGTATCGTAAAAAAGTACAAATATGACGTAGGATTTTCGAATACGAATACATTGTGAATAAAATGTGCTATCAGAAAACTGACAATGATAACACTTACCAGCCCGCCAAGTATATCGTCATCTTTCATTTTTATCAGAGCATATATTGCTCCACCAAATAGGATAATATACACTGCCAGTCCAAAAGCACCCTGTGTCGTGAGTGTATTCATGACAATATTATGTGCATTATCAAACCATGTCTCTTGATATCCATGCTCGAGAAACGTTGGGTTGTAGAATTCGTTAAATGCATAATAAAAATTATTTGGTCCCCACCCAAAAAATGGTTTATCTTTCCACGCTTCAAAAGCAATCTGCCACGCCATAATACGTGTTTCCGCAGTCCCTGACGACAATGATGTTTCGGCAAGACGACCAATCAATGGCATGTGACGCACGACATCCGAACTACGAAAAAAGAACAAAGACACAAAAAACATCAACAAACAACTTGTACCCAGCAATACAAATTTCTTCATTCTTTTATTTGCTTTTGCATAGAATATAAACCAAGCAAGACCAATTCCCAAGCCAGCGAGAAACCCAAGCAAGGTTCCTCGTGTTCCTCCTAAAAAAATACCTACTATACCAAGAAAAGCCCCAATTGCGGCATAAATACGCCACATGTTTACATTCTCCCAATATGCAAGTAATGCACCGATTGTAGCCAAAAAAAGGCCATATCCACTTAAGTAGATAGCATTTCCAAGTGTAGAAGAGACACGAAAAGCACCTCTATTGAGCAAAAGTTCAGGATTGATTGATTTTTGCCATACGCCAATAATAACTACCAGCATCCCTGCACCGAGAAAAAAACGAAACAATTGTATCCATTCTTCCTTCGACTGTATGACACTCGACAACACGAAAAAATAAATAACATAATGAACAAAGGTAAAAAGTCCCAACATTCGTTCATGATTGTCCCAAAGACTTCTATACCAATCTACACCAGTAAATGTAGATATAGCAAAACTGAACAAAAAAAGGAATACGCTTATAGTAACAATGTTTTTTCCAGGTGCATATTTTTTTGGATATTTCCAGAGCAACATGACATACGTAACACTCATCAAAATAACAATTGTGCGAAATGCCAGTATTTTTGGTACAATAAAAGGAAAAATAAAAGATGGAGCCATGATCAATGGGACTAAAAAAGTTGTCGTGATCAAACACAATATTGTATAACGGAGTATTTGTTCGGTTTTATCTAACAATTTTGAGTACAACATGAAAATTTATAAATTATTACTCTGCTCATTCGTCTCTAGACGTTTTTTGTAATTTTCTAATCTTGTCGCATTTGGCAAAATTTCAATGCCAGTATCCAAAAAATCTATAATTTCTTGTGTCGGCTTCTTCATAAGATATGTATATACGTCTGCTAACCGAATATATAGATCAGCATCACCCGGAGTTGCTACAATAGCTTCTTGCAATAATGTTTCAGAGGTATCAAAATCCTTTTGAAACTCCGCCATGTTTGCTGCATTTTTTAAAAACGTTGTATCCCTTCTATCCGTAAGTTCTATACCTCTCTTATATACTTCAAATGCTGCTTCATAAAACATGTTTGGAGGGTCTCCTGCCCTGTCTGCAAGACTTTTCCATGCCAACCCAAGACTCAGATATCCCTCTGTATTTGACGGAGCTGCTGCAATTTTTGCTTCTTCTTCGTCTACAAGGGTCGTAAACTCACTCAGTTCAGGATGCTCCAATGAAAATGCGTGTAGTGCTTCGATGTATGATGTCTTACTATAATACTGTTCGTTCTGCAGCGAAGAATGAGAACGTTGTACAAACAAGTAAGCACCTCCGGCAACGAAAAGTACAGTGATAAGGATAAAAATGATATATTTTTTTTTGTTCATATAAGTATAGATAACATGTATCAAAAGGAGGAAATTCCTTGAGACTGTAAAAATTCCATGGCTTCTGTTTTTAAGGAAGGATCTAACTCTACAGCAGTATTGATAGCTTCTATCACATTATCTCTTTGTCCCATTGCTGCGTATGTTGCGGCAATTCTGGCATACCACGTACTCTCGCCAGGATGACGCTGTATCAACAATTGATACAATGGAATAATATGTTCATATTGTTCATCTTGTGCATACAAATCTATCACATATACGATATTAGAATCAACAGTAAAACCAAAAGAACCACTTGCTTCAAGTTCTTCCAGCCCACTATCTTTATTACCCTGTTCAATAAGCGCAAGGCCATAAAACCAACGGACCTCAGCTATGCTTGGATCTGTATCCAACAATTGATGAAGCCTCTCAACACCACCATCAACGTTTCCGTTTAGGATATCATTTTTTGCCAAAAGAAGTGGAATACGTTGCTGTGTAGGGCTATGCTCTCCTGCCCTAAGCAAAAATTCTTTATTTTTTTCCAAGTACTGCGAATCCATATATTCACCCATAAATCCATAGAGCTCTGCAGTCCAAAAATAATATTGATATGATTTTGGATTTCGAGATATATCAGTTTCAAATATATTCAAAAGTTTGGGGGCAATTAGACTGAGATCTTTGCTTTTCAATAGTTTTGCTCCATCAAGATAAGAAATATCCTGTACAATATATCTTGCTTGCTCCCACTGTATAGGAGCATCTATCCCTACTACTTTTTCCACTGATTCCTTCCACCCTTCAGAGTTTCCTGATCGAGCGATATCTCTACTTGAAGCCATAGCAACACTCGATTGATACAATCGTGGGACTGTGAACAAAATCCACGGGGTACAAAGGAGAAGAATACCAGCACCAACAAGTACGATAGATTTATGATGAGATCCTTGAAACCATGAGGCGCTCTGTGTGTTCGATCCAATAACAAAAGATACATATGCCAAAAATGCAACCCACACAATGAGGGAATGGAATACTTCCACACCAAAAAAACTTTGGACTACATAGTTCACAATCCCACCAAAAAGAAACAGAAGAAACCACACCTGTGCAGGGTTCACCTCCTGTCGAATTTTTTTGAATAAGGCCCCTGCCAACAAAGCCAAAAAAAACAGATAGAGTGACAGCCCCACAAGCCCTTGTCCTGTCAAAATTGAAAGAAAAAAATTATGTGGACGATCCCACACTGTTTCCGAAAAAGAAAATCTTAAAAATGCAGGGTTGTAATAGGTGTCAAATATAAATTGAAATGACTCTGGCCCCCATCCTAAGACAGGATGCTCTACAGCTCCCCTCAATGCGATCTTCCATGCCATAAGACGCGTTTGTCCAGTGCCTGTCTCTGTAGATATGGTAAACATACGAGACAGTGTTGGTGAGACTTCTGCAAGTACGCTCGTTCGAGTATTCCAAAAAATTAACCCCACAATCAATACACTACTTACAACTAAAGAAAGCAAAACGGAAATCCTTCTTTTTTTCACAAACGCTTTTTTTGCAATCGTAAAATATACCCCCATACTGACAAGAGACACGAGCAACCCAAGAAATGCTCCTCGCACTTGTGTCGCAAGCAGAGTAATGAGCAAAATACCTGCAACACCACCGAATATGTAACGTTTCCACTTTTCTGTCTCTACAAAGAGAAAAGAAAGTGAAACATATAAGGGTGGTATCAATGACGATGCAAAAAATATAGGATTGCCTGCGAGTCCACTGAGATGACTACTTTTCATAATAACGCCAGAAAATGCTGACGTATACGCACCTAGCCATGCAATAAGGCTTCCTACTAGTCCTACCCCTATAATACCCATGCCAAAGTACCTCCATTGTTTTTTGGTTTGAAAAAATATACGAAGGAATACGTAATACACTCCGAGTTGTCCCCACAATAGCGCTCCCCCTCCTCTACTTTGATCTCCCCAAAAACTACGAACAGGCTCAAAACCTAGGAACGTACTGAGAAAAAATGAACATATAAACAACAAAAAAAATACATCAACCATGGTGATATGACTCATCATAGCTGTTGTAGTATTTTTGTACTTCCACAATATCGGTAGAGAAAGCAACCCTAAACATGCAATGAGAAATACAAAAAACAACTCTTTCCCATACCCCCAAGGAAACATAGTCTGAGGGGTGAAGAGAAGAGGAAAAATAACAGAAACAAAGAGCCCTCCTACAATGATCTTTGTTATTTTATTCATATACATATGAACAATAGTATAGCCGATAGACGCCTCCGAAGCAAGTAACATGGATAGATCAAAACACCCCCGAATTCCGGGGGTGTTTGATCTCTTCGAGAAGAGAACTACTATGCTAAACAATAGAATTGTTTAGACGATTAGTAGGTAAGTGTCTTGGATACGAGAGGGAGACCATCTACTTCGGTGATGACGTTTACAGCGTCATCAGACCAAACGATATCTCCTTGAGCCAATCCGATAGACAATTTGTCATCAGTACCAGCATCACTTGTATCAAGTGTTACAACGAAGGTCTTTGAGCTTCCAGCTGTGATATCAACATCTGTAAACGTGCTGATACTAGTATCAGCGAAGTTCAAGGTGCCTGAACCAGCAGTGGTCGTAGCAAGCAAGTTGCTAGCAGAAACAGAATCTTTATATACATTCATCGTTCGTGTTGCTGTATTTGAGATTCCTGTATTGCTAATAGCAAAGTTCATTGTGTTCACTGTTGCTTTGTAGTTTCCTACATTGCTTGAGTTTGATACGACGAACTTCGCGATAGTCTGAGCACTTGCTCCAACAGATGATCCACTAGGTGAGTCACCTGCGAATGCTACAGTAATTTTCGATCGGTATGCAACCATCTCATTTGCGACTTGATTGAGATCAGGGGAAGTACCCATGTCAAGTTGTGCACCGGTAATACTTGCACCAGATGATTCACCGACAGCAGTTACAGGTTCACTTCCACTTCCAACGTTAGACAACATTGCAGCGAAGAATGAACCATTTACGTCTCCATTTGCACCACCATTGGTGAAAGTAGTAACGTCTGCTTTTACAGTGATTACTGCAGTACTGTTCTTTTCTACTGTCAATGCAAGACCAGAGAAGGTCGCATTGTAGTAGGTTCCAGTAGATGCAGCTCCTGTTGGAAGATTCACGGCTGGTCCAAATGCAACACCGTCCTTATAGAGGCGGAGGTTTCGGAGTGTACCTTGGTATCCAGCAGTAGACGAAACAGATACAACGAGATCTGTAACGTTGATTCTTTCAGCAGCATCAGCTGTCAATTCGAATGTTCCAAGTTCTACAGCTGTAGATCCAAGAACGATTTGAGCAGCTTCAGCAGTATCACCAGAAATAGCAACAGTCAAGTTACCACTTGCAGCGATATATGCATTCTGAAGAGATGTAGCACTGTTTGTTGAGCTAATATTTGATGTTGTGTTCACACCTGTCGCAGTAACTGCAGTAGCAGCGAGACGAACAGGTGCATATGCAGCTTCACCAGCATCAGCAGCACTACTCTTGATGTCAGCATAGACATCTACTACATACTGTTGTCCAGCAGCGATACGGATAGCAGTAGATGGAGTAAATGAGTAAGTGCTTGCAGTTGTGTTGAGTGTATTGACGGTTGTACCAATCTGTACACCATCATGCATCAACATGAGCTTTTGGTAGTTTGATGCCAATCCTGTCGTAGCATCATCAGCAAGTGAAATTTGTGTTACATCAGCAGCTTCACCAGAACCAGCTGTAATAACAAATGATGCAATTCGTGCACCAGCTGCATTTACAGTACCAGTTGGGTTTGTAGCTGTTTTGTCACCAAATGCTGAGTTTTCTGAAACAGTCACGACTCCACTTCGTACCGTAAGAGTACGAGCAGTCAATCCTGTAGTAGTGATACCGGTCAATGTTGTTTGACCTTGCCCATTACCAGTATCACCAGTATTGAGACTTACAGAAAGAGTAGCAGCATTTACGATCGTAGCATCTGTAGTATCAGCTACGATAGTTACAACAGAATCAGTATCTCTGTCAACAACAAATGTGTTGCCAAAGGTAAAGCTGTTTACTCCACCAACACCAGAACATGTCATTGCAGCATCCGTAGAACCGACTTGTGAGCCATTAAGCAAAACTTTTACATTTGCAAGAATGTCAGTATTGTCAGATCCAGTACAATAGACAGGCAAACTGGTTACCTTTACACTTTCACCAGAGGCATCAAAGGTAAATTTAGCTAGGGTGACACCTGTACCACCGTCAACAGTGCTTCCGGTAGGTGAATCAGTAGCAACACCAATAGTGAGTGTTCCACTGTCTACGTCAGTACCATTTCCAGTTTCTGGCTCTACAACTCCAAATGAAGTAGCAGCAGTTGTGATAGTTGGATTTACATAGACACCATATTCTGTGTCGTATGCTTTGAGATCATTTTGACGTTGTACACTAAACTTGAATACACGTCCAGATCCACCCATCATATCACCACGAAGGACAACAATCTTACTTTGTCCAGCATTCACAGCAATAGGAGCACTTGAAAGATCAAAGATAACAGTTCTGTCGTCAGAAATGTTTGCAGTAGCACCAACTTGGGCACCACCAACTTCAAGTTTCAAGTTTTGAACATCGCTCGTAGAAATTGTACCAATCATGGTCAATTTCATGTAACGAAGTTCCATGTCTTGTTCTGCAGCGTTCAAGGTCATGCGCCAGAGTTCTTTTCCAGCTTCATCAGCTTTTACCGTTGCAGGGAATGTTGTGTATCCAGTGAGATATAGATCACCAAGATCAGTTACCTGTGCAGTAGCCATTTGACTACCAGCTACAGGAAATGATCCAGTAACACTACCACCATTGATCACAACATGATCAGAGCTAGCTACTTCAAATCCGATCTTTTTGCCACCAGTGACTGCAGATTTTGCAAGGTCACCACGGAGCATAACGGTCTTACTGCTGTTTGCAGGGACAGTAAAGAGACCAGTGCTATTTGAGAATGTTACAACTTTAGCATTAAAGCTTGTATATTCTGCAAGTCGAGCGTCTCCATCATAAAGATACAAATTTCCAAGATCAGAGTCTGAAGCAATACCAGTTCGCGTGAACTTGACTGTCTTTACAACAACAGCGTCACTTCCAGCTGTAAATCGTACAGCGGTGAAAGGAATGTTTGCTTGGTTGTAATCAGAACCACTGTCAGAAAGAATATCAGTAGATCCTGGAGTTTCAGCAGCGAGAGAAACAGAAACGTTTCCACCAGTTACTACGGGTGTTCCAGGAGTTCCACTTCCACTTCCCTGTGAAGGGTCAGCAGTAAGTGAAGCAGCTGTTACAGAGTCAACGCTCAATTCAAGAGCGTCAACGAGTGTTGATGCTACAGTGCGGACATCTGCTTTTACAAAAGCAGGAAGTGTTCCGTCTACAGTATGGAGTTTTCCATCTTGTACAACGTACACAGTAGTCACATCAGAAGTATCAGCACGCTTTACAAGCATACCATTCATAAGTCCATTAACTTCTGCACCAGTCGTATAGTTTGGCCAGTGGAAGTCGTGAACATCACGAACAAGAGAAGCCCAGTTAGCACCATAAAGTGATGAGGCTTCTTCTTCACTACCGAGGAGATGGCGCATATTGCCAGGTCCTACAGCATATACTTCAGGTGAGATAACTACTTTTACAAGGCGTGAGCCTGGTCGGTAGTCAACACCAGATGGGTTTACAGCGTTTGGGTATGCACTTACACATGTAGAATCAATTTCTACAACACCTGAGAAATCACTAAACCATGTGTGATATACATCAGAATGTGGGAAGTACAAACGTTTCATGTCTGCGTCGAGGAGATATACAGCTGTGTTTCCTTTTACTTTAAAAAGATCTCCAGCTTCGAGTGTAGGACAATCTGCAGCATTTGCAGCAAGAGGTGCTGCGAGTGCAGAAAGACCAATACTCCAGGCTATCGTCATTACAACGACAGACCATGTAAATGCCTTTTTTGTAAGGTTAATTACATCAGTCATAATAATATTTATATATATGCTCCACCTTTGTTGCGCTCATCCATAGCGATAGCAAGGACGGTCAATAAAGATGAAGTGTTATGTACCCAGAGTACATGCCATGATACGCCTGGGAAGACTCGACCTTTGTATTATGGGTTCTTGATCTCACCCAATATGGGTGAACAAATCAAGAAGGTGCCTACTGTATGGCAGCCTCCCCCGACCAGAGGTCGAAGGAAAAGCCATACAGTAACACGTCATAAGTTGAATTAACGTCCGTGCACATATCGTACACGTGTGTACTGCCCCTCTTCATCTTAGAGCAACACACACGTACACACATGGTGCGTTACTAGATCTTACTAGTACTTGTAGATATTATCGGTACAAGAATTGTTTTTTGTGGTGTGACACTACTACTTGGAACAACAGATGTTTTTGTTTGCGTAGCATTCGTCACTTGCTCTACAGTTTTGTTTATTTCCAATGTCTGAAGTGTGGAAACAACAGTTGTTCGTTTCAATTCTTTTGCTTTTTCGAGTGCCCCAGTCAAATCATTGTTTGAAATAAGCTGCTTTATTTGATCAACTTGCGCTTGCACTGCCTCAGACGTTTTGTCTGCTTGCTCCAGGATGGCAGTAACCATTTGTTTTGTTGTCTGTGAAGGAACTACACCATCTCCTTCAGTAGAAATTCCTTTAACAGTACTTGTTGTGCCGAAAACACTCGTTACTGTTGTAACAGTAGTACTCGATGCTTGTGCGTCATTCAACGCAATCGTAGAAGAAACGTGAGTAGCGTCAGTTCCTTCAGATACATCTACATTCTCGATGAGCGCCTTTGCTTCTGCATTTTTGGACAACGCACCATCAGCATCAGAGAGCACTGAGACTATTTTTTCTTCTACCAACACTTGAGCAGCAGTGCGCTCTACATCATTTTGCGCACCTTCTACGGCGACCTTCACAGCATTGATACCCACTTCATCGACAGCTTGCTGTGCTGCGGCGACTTGTTTGGTAAGTGTGGCATCTGCATCACCATCCTGCACTGTACTTGCAACTTCTTTTAATGTAGCACTGATTTGTGCCGTACTCTCATTGAGTTCTTTTGCGCCTTTACTAATATCTTCTTTTTGTTCATCAGAATGAACAGCAGTATCTACAGAAGCAATGTTTTCTTGCAACTGCTTGAGTCCCTCTCCTGCACGCTTTGCTTTTTCTTCAGGTGCAAATTTTTCTTCGCCAGTAACAATCTTGATCTCGTCAGCTCGTCGTGCTGCAAATTTGAGCTGGAGAGCAACGTTCTTTTTATCATTACCGGTAATGCTTGCAAGAACAATCTGTGTTTTTTCTGATGCCAATTTTACTTGCCATAACGTGTCACCAGGAAGACTTTCTGATGCACTTGCGCTTGCAATCCACCCACTCCCAGCAAGCAAAAAAACCAGCAATGAAATAAATACTGGTCTTGCTTGTGAAAAAATATTTTTTGGGAAAAAAGCTTGAAACCCTTGAAGCATCTGTTCTGCTCGTTTTTTTCCTACCATTGCACGGACAGGTGTTGTAGCTACTATAGTCTCAGAAGCAATTGTTTGGAGTAATGATGTTTTTGTACGCGCAACCCAAGCCTGGTCAGGATTGATACGTCCTTCAAGGTTTTTTACTTTTTTGAGTTGTGCTTTGAGTATTCTTGACACAAAATGAGTATTACGATGAAGGATGATCTATGAGTATATCTTGAAGTGTTTTTGTCGCTCGATGCAATGTAACTCGGACAGCTCCACGTTTTTTTTTCATCACTTCTGCAATTTCTTTGATAGAAAGTTCTTCAATGTACCTGAGGAGAATAACCTCCTGATATTCTTGTTTCAAATCTCGTACATGAGAAAGGATACTTGTAACTTCGATATCAAGATGTACTCGCTCGGCAATATCTACACCATCGGATATATGCAAAATATCTTCAACCGCACATTCCTGTACTGCTGCATGTTTTCGATAATAATCGATAACTAGGTTTCTCGCCATTCTATACACGAGTCCGTTGAGACTCTGTATGTCCACCTGCTTTCCGGTAGTCAGATATTCCCAAAGTTTGAGAAACAACTCACTAGTCAGATCCTCAGCAACATGGCGATTGCCCACTTTAAATGAAATGAACCGATACATCTTTTCTACATACGCGTCATATAGCTCTGCGAAAGCATTACTATCCTTTCCTTTCTGTATGCGTTGTACAATGATTCGGCTTTTAACCTTCTTCATAAATAGAAGACGTGAAAGATAAGAAAACGTTACAGTTCCTTTGTCCATCCATTTCAACCGGAAACGAGAGCAGTATAGCAGATATACCTAAAAAAATCCATACTTACGAGGTGTAATAGTGCAATTGTTTATAGGTTGAATGTCAAAAGTGTACAAAAAATGTCAACAATGCTAATAAACTACGTTATAATTTGACTCATATACGTACCAACCGTCTAATATGCGTCGTACAATATACATATATTCACAAAAGGAAACTCTACATTGTTGTACCTATTTGTATATATTATTGTATACTTTGCTCAATATTATTCTACGCACAGTACTACAGATGCAGTTTTTGTATATACTAGTATACTATTTAAATAAAAAAGAAAGATAACGCTCTTGACAAAAAAGTGGTTTTATGATACATTTTGTATACAAAAACATACACAAATATGCCTGAAATCATTCAAAACGAAGGTCAAGAAATTGTTCGAGTATCTATATCCGAGGCAGCTCGCCTCTTTGGGGTGAACCCTCAGACTATACGACGAGCAATCAAAAGCCAAGAAGTGACCTATGTAGTGGTAGCAGGAAGATACAAGATCAACTTCGAAAGTCTAGTAAAGTGGTCACAACAGAAGACGACCGTTCGAAATAAATCGAATACAAAAGGCATTGGACAGTATGTGGATAAGTGGAAAATTAAGAATACCCTTTACTCTCCCAGCAAGAAGTCAGCAAAGAGATTACACAAAAACAAAGAGGATGAAACTCAAGAGGTAACTTCATAAACAAAGAATCGGTGAAAGCCGATTTTTTGTTTTAAGAAGATTGAGTTGCGTATTCTTCCAATGCATCCAGAAAAGACGTATACTATCACCATATGAAATTTTACGAGCAACACTTCACTTTTCACCAATTCAAACACAATCCTCACAAGTGGTTTGCGGCTCTCCTCCTCTCCCCTATTCACCATGCGGAGATGAGATACAAAACGCAGTATCACCTCAAATTTTCTCATGCGAAAAAATTATTTGTGTTTGACATGCTCCTCACGCTATCAACAATTGTGCTTTTTGTTGCAACCATGTTTTGGTGGCTCTATGACCCTACAATCACTGCACTCGTGCATCTCGATGTGACAGCAGAGGTCACACAAGAACGTTTTCGCAGTGGTGACGAAGTTTTGCTTCGTATCACGTATACAAATGAAAGCAATGTCACACTCATACAACCAGAACTTATTCTTCATACATATAGAGGATTCATTATAACCTCATCAACTGAGCCATATATACTCGAAAAAGACAACACAATTCGTATTGCTGTGGCATCACTGCCACCAGGTGAAGTAGGAAAGGTTACTATTTCAGGACAACTGTTTAGCTCTCCAGGAGAACATCAGTCTTTCAATACCATGCTTCTTTATACACAGGAGGGGAAACAAACACCTGAATCTGATGTACGTCGGTTGTATCTCACGACTCGTGAACAAAGTCTCAATATTTCATTTGATGGACCACCGCAATATATTGCAAACACATCTATTCCTGTTTCACTCACGGTAACAAATCAGCAGGACTTTGTATTTCCAGATTTTTATATTGATATACAAGAAGATCATGGGTATGCCACATGGGATACGGCAACGTCTTCGATTGGAAGCATTGATTTTGACGAAGGAAAGTGGTACATATCAAATCTCAATTCTCATGACAAAGCAACGCTATCGGGTACTATTCATATCTCACCACCGACAGGTCCCTCAAATTTTCCTTGGTCATTTGTACCATGGATATCTGTACCGACAGTGGAATATCCACTGCCAGAAGTACAACACCCTTTTACCCTTCCGCTTGCAACACCACAAGTGAAAATTTCGGCATCTTGGGATAATACCTATGTCACACTCGGTGACAACATACTCTTGACACTTCGTGTTGAAAATACAGGAAATACTCCACTCGAACATTCACGTGTGACCGTGCTTGGAAAAACAGTAAACTTGAAAAAAAGTATGTTGCAGCCAGGAGAAACAATTCCTGTGACCATCAACACACTCGTCAATGCAACAAACGTAATCCAGGCAACACAAGGAGCAGTATTTGCGCCATCGATCTCATTTGATGCTAATATATTTTCTCTTCCTGCCTACACGTATCATACACTGACAGAAACACCACCACTTCCAGTAGGAACAACACTATCACTCAGCCAATCATCACGCTATTATACGGACGAAGGAGATCAGCTCGGACGAGGTTCACTGCCACCACAGGTCGGGGAAGAAACAACGTATTGGATTTTTACACAGATACATAATACCGTAGGTGAACTAGAAGACATATCCTTTTCAACAACACTTGCCACAGGAGCTGTGTGGACTGGAAAATCAAGCGTCAGTCGTGGCGGCGATATTACGTTCAATCCTACAACAGGAAAAGCAACCTGGTATGCAAGAACGATGAATCCCTATGAAACCGTTGGTATATATTTTGAAATTGCAGTAACACCAAGTGCTTCTGCCATAGGGACAATTCCTGCATTGACCTCAGGAGCAACGGTATCTGCCAGAGATCCGTATATAGACAACACACTCACAACATCCTACGGATCGGTATCAGCATCACTTGTTAGTGACTCCATAGGACAATCAAAAGGTGTACGGGTACAGTAGCAAGAAAATCTATTAAAAAAGCGCTCTATAGAGCGCTTTTTTAATTATCTTTACCAACGCATCAACACACTTGACAAACACACGAACATATGGTATATTTTTCTGTTAATTTAGGCAAATTTGTATTATCCTCAAAAGGTGAACACGAACATATGAAGATTGCAATGATCGGACAAAAAGGCTATCCAGCTCACTACGGTGGGGTGGAACGACACGTCGCTGAAATCAGTGAACGTCTTGTTCGTTATGGGCATACAGTCACGGTATACAATCGTGAATGGTATGGAGGCAAGCAGCATGGCAACGTGAATGGTATAACGATTACAACGGTCCCTACGATCCGTACAAAGCACCTTGATGCTATTGTCCACACCTTTCTTTCAACATTTCATGCTATCTTCAAAAAGGTAGATATTATTCACTACCACGGGGTTGGGCCTTCTCTTTTGTCATGGATTCCACGAGTATTTTCACCAAAAACGCTTATTGTGAGTACGTTTCACTCTATCGATAGATACCACGAAAAATGGGGATGGTTTGCCCGCACGATGCTTCGTCTTGGAGAGCGATTCTCTCATATATTTCCTCATGAAACAATCGTTATTGCACCAGCATTGGAATCCTATTGTAGAAAAGAATTTAAGGCAAAAACACATTATATACCAAATGGGACAACAATACACGATGAAGATGCCACTGTACCATATCATACAAAAACAACCATCTTAGATGAATTTAATCTTGAAAAAAATAACTATCTACTTCTTGTGAGCAGGCTTATTCCTGCAAAGGCCAGCCATATATTGATCGATGCTTTTGTGCATCTCAAAGAGTCTCACAAAGAAAACGACATTGTACGAACATTAAAACTTGTTATTGTTGGTGGTTCTGTATATACAAATACCTATGTTGCCTCTCTTCACAAGCAAGCGAGTGCCTGTAGTGATATTATTTTTACAGACTTTCAGTCTGGTGGTGCACTCGAAGATTTGTTTAGAGGCTCACTTGGCTTTATACATCCATCAATTACAGAGGGGATGCCCTTGGCTGTTCTTGAGGCAATGGGATATGGAAAACCAACATTGGTTTCTGCCATTCCAGAGCACATACAGCTCATCCAAAATCCACACATGCTCTTCAGAGAAAATGATCCTGATGCACTCGAAGAAAAAATTCTTGAATTTTTGAATTTGTCACAACAAGAACAAGATGCCATTGGACAGGCAAATAAAATATATGTCACCAAAAATTATGATTGGAAACATAGTACCGAAATGCTTGTAAACTTGTACGAATCAGCATATGCAACACATATCAAACCTACGGCTAAACATCAGGTAAAAACAGCACACAATAATGCATAAAATAACATAACAAAAAAAACACCGTAATCAAACGGTGTTTTTTTATGCGTCCTATGTGTTGTCACTAAAATCCATCATTGCTCATTCCAATAATATCAGCATTCCCATCAAAATCAACATCCTGAACACGGACGTCAATACCTGTTTTCTCCACTGATGCATAGGCAGAGATGTCCTCTCCTTGTTGAATACCATTTTCGTTAAACACTCTGATAAGAGGTCCTTTTCCCTTCCCAGCTCCGACAACCACTTCATCAATATCATCTCCATTAACATCTCCAGCAGCAACGTTGACCCCTCCGGTAAATGACTTTTCAAATGCAAGCCAGCTGTTTAAAAATTTATAATCCCATGTATAGATGCCAACACGAGGCTCCACTCCGGTACCACTACCAAGTAAAATATGTTTTGTTTCTACAGGAGACGATCCTGCGAGTGCCAAGGTATATCCTCCATTGTACGTCTCACCAAACGGAAACCAATCTTGACGCAATGGAAATCCATATCGTGTATATACTTTGATTGGTGCAGGGTAACCTGATTCTGGTGCAACATATACTTCCATATTGTTATCATTGTTTATATCGCCTATCATGACACGAAGTGCACCTTTGTAATTCGCCGTGTATGGGTACAGTGGATTGATGTATGGTTGACCATCGTGTCGCCAGGCAAGAATTTTATTTCCAGCAACGACAAACAAATCTCTCAATCCATCGCCATTCAGATCAATATGTGCTACTTGATCCCCCCCCTTATAGCCATCTTCAAATACAAAAAAACCATTTCTTACACGAGATCCATCATTTCGAAAAAAACGAAGAAATGCTCCATTGGGGAATAACACGTCATCAAGACTATCAAAGGTTTTGAGCAACACACGACCATCATATCCGTCTAATGTCAGCTCAGAAATAATAGAGCCATCATTGGCAACAAGGTCTTGGATGCCATGAATTTTTTCATATTCTCCACCAAGGTCTATTTGTTTTGTTTGCCCCGTACTATTCACTACCGATATGCCTTGTTCATATTCTCTCCTCCACACATCAGGATTGTACGTTACTACTCCAGAATCAGAAGAAGCAATACCTGTGGCATTACCAAGATGCACAGCATACTCATCATATGCCCACGTCTGACCATGATTTTGATTTCCAAAATCAAAAGAATAATACCCATCTTCAAGTAAAGAACTCGTCAATCCAAAACGCATAGCTCTATAATCAGCTGATAATCCTGTATTCTCTGTATTCACATTGATAATATTGTAAGACCCTCCTGGTCTATGGTTGTTTCTATACAATGTCATGTGCTGTGTCCAATTTCCTTCATCAAATCCCTCGATCATCATACCATCGAGCACATCTGCGTAGATATCTGTCCACCCGTTGCCAACCATGATTGCATCTTTCCCAATTTTTTTTCTTGTTTCCTGATATAAGTGCCTTGTTGCCTCTGTCCATACGGCATTACCAGATCCAGGCAAATCATTCGTTCCATTTCTATCAAAATCCACATTTCCACCAGGAATTGCCCAATCAAGTGATCCCCATGCATTGTCATAAAATACCCCGTCCCACAATCCAGAAGAAAGGATGTCTTGTGCAACAAAATCACTTATAGTATCTCGAACAGATGCACTCGTCATATTTAGTAAATATGTCCCTGGCCAGTACGTAAGTTTTTTTCCAGTCGTATCATACAAATACATAGACTCATGTATATTTGAGATAAGTTTTTTTCTCATTGTACTGTCGACACTACTGGCATTTTTGAGTATTTCTTGTGGAGTAATATATGCCAACAAAATAATATCAGGATTTTTTTGACGTAATTGTTTTAATAAATCTGGATTTTTTACTTGCTGTTCCATATCGAGGATCAACATATCCCAATCTGCCAGCTTTTGAGCATCTTCATGAGGAATTGTCCATGACAAATAATAATTTACTGTCCGTGGTGCAATTTGCGCAAATACAACAATTCTTGGAACAAAAAATAATATACAAAAAATAGTGAAAAAAAATATTATGTTGTGTTTACTACGCAATATCATGTATATAGTGTTTGATACAACTCTGTTAAAGCTTGAATATTTTGCTGGATATCAAAATGATCCAATGCATACAATCGAGCATCATTAGTCAGTGTATTGACTTCTTTTGGATGAGAACTGATATATGTTATGGCTACTGCAAGCGCGTGTGGATCCCTAGAAGGAACGATATACCCGGTTTTTTTATGTTGTATCAATTCATCGCCGCCCGCTGGGGTCGTTACTACTGGTTTACCTGCTGTCATCATCTCCATAACAACCAAACTGAGACCTTCCCACAACGATGGTTGGACAATAATATCTATGTCTGCAATAGTATTGGGAACATCTGAAATGACCCCATACCATTGGATATGATCAGAAATCCCAAGTTTTTCTGCCTCCTGTTGCAAGGATATCCTGAGAGGACCGTCACCAAAAAGATGCAGCATATAATTTTCCTGAAGTAGAGGAAGAGCTCTAAGCAAATATATATGCCCTTTTTGCTCCCATAGACGTCCCACACTGGCAATCTGAAGGACATGATTTTTTGTTTTTCGAAGTGCCTTGATGGGAAGATTTTTCCAAACATCGACAACCACACCATTTCGAATGGTAATCAATTTGTTATATGAAACATGAAATGTTTTTCTGGTGAATGTTGCAACTTTTTCTGATACAGCAATCACGGTATCTGTCTTTTTTAAAATATACTTCCAAAGCAATTGGCGAAGAAATGATGTCGCTGTTTCAACATTGTGCATAGTACTCACCCAACGAACGTGTCCTCCCATTTTTTTTTTGAGTTTATACCCAAAAAAATCAGCAGACAACATGTGTGTATGTACAATATCTGGCTGGAGAGATACTACATATGTTTCCAACTTTTTGTATACAGCTCTTCGTCCACCATCTTTTTCTCGTGAACCCACGAATACATGAATATCGTCAGTATCATCAAAGGCACTACGCAAAGGACCATCTTCAACACAACTGGCAACATGTATTTCAAACTGCGAATGATCCAGAAGCTGTGCATATTGCAATACCAAACGTTCTGCGCCTCCTGTTGCAAATACTGGAATGATATGAAGAATTTTTATTTTTTTTTCAGTCATATTAAATTTTGGTTTCTATACTCTTCCTTTTTTTCTGAAAAAAATTACTTGTGGTGTATGATACAGCATCACCTTTGTAGAGTATCAACTGTGCAAAGGCAAACATAATTGGCACCCATACTTTTGCTGAATAGTATTGTGTGCTAAAAAGTTGAAAAAATAGCGTTCCTCCCACAACAAACAAAGACATCATAGATATATACTGTGCTTCCCGTGAATATGCTGTGTTCATAGCACGTGTATATAATTGCCAAAGCAACCAATACACAAATAACGCAAAAGCGACAATGCCGAGTATTCCCTGTTCTGCGGCGACTTTATCGAGAATACTATGTGCATCAATCGGAGTACCAAATTCATACACAAAAAACTGAATCTCTGACACTCGATCTACAAATGTCCCCACCCCTTGTCCGATAAAAGGTGAATGACGAAAAAGGTACCAAGAAATATCTGTCAGTGTCAATCGTGCGGCATCGGACATCGACACAACTTTTGTGCCCAAAAAATGAAACATATATACACCAAATGGTATCAGCACAGCAATCACCCACCACACATACGTGTGAATAACCTTTTTCCAAGGAATTTTTTTTCTCATGATAATCAAAAAAACTATGGTCTGCACAAATACTGTCAGCCATCCAGCTCGAGAAAAAGTAAGCAAACAAACAAGCACATGTATACACGCGAGTCCAAAATACACGTGGCGCACAGTAGCACGTTCTGCCACAACGCCCAAATACATGGCCATGGGGATAGTCACAACAAACAGCTCAGCAAGAAAAATATGTTGATCGCCAAAAGGAGCCCACCCAAAAATGCCAAAAGGAACAGCCCTCATCAAACCTGCCAATCCCCATACATGGAAAAAAAGAGATGCAAGCCCCATAAAGGCACCGAGTGTTACAGAAAACAAAAAAACATTCATTGCCCGATGCAACAACGCTTTTGTAGTGAGTATATTTACACCAAGTGCAACGTATCCTATATAGACAAACAGTGGAAAACGGATAATGTACTTGAGACTAGAAACTACTTCCCAAGGAAATACATGAAACAGAGACACAAGTGCAGACCCTAAAAATAATCCATATATCCCAATACCAGGCATTCGAATATGTATAGTATCCCCATGTGCCCACGCTCGTAACAGAAAAATACCATATGCAACTAATACCATAACCGCCCATACATCTACCATTGGTGCAAAAAAAGTAAGTATATCTGGATATTTGTTTAATACGGAAGAAAAACTAGCCAATTGAAACTGCCAGTGCATCATGGGAGCCAAAAAAACAAGCACATACATCCCCCACTCCAAGTAATACGAAAGGAGTACAAGCAAAAAAACACCTACTATCGCAAAAAGAATAATAGGTGACACGAATATTGTCACGAACAACAGTGCAATGCCAAAGAAAATTGTCAATAGAATATGCCAAGCTTTCATACCGTTTGGTATACATAGTATAGCAATATGTACTCATTCAGACAACGGTGTATACCATTGAAGGAGAAGTCTAAACAGACTATACTATGTTGGTAACAGTATATAGTATATATGACATATATGGATCTAAAAAAAATACTTCGCGTCATAAAAAGGAATCCTAGACGACTCCTTGATGCTACTCGACAACGTATAACTGGATACCAGCCACCTATAGGAAAAGCCTGTATCACAAAACTCGAAATCAAAACATTACAAACATATGCGGCCAAGGCAAAGAAAGGCATTGTGGAAATTGGTGTCCTCGATGGAGGAACGACCCGTGAAATGGCCTTAGTTGCAGATGTTCCTATTTACGGCATAGATCCTCTGATTCCAGATAGTATGGATAAAAATTTGCAAGGAGCTACGAAAATCATTCAACACAACATGTCATTTTATAAACACTTTTTTTTCTTTCAAGCATACAGTTATGATATTGCAAAAAAATGGCAAAAACCGTTTGATTTTATCTTTATCGACGGAGATCATCGATATACAGAAGTAAAAAAAGATGCTCATGACTGGATTCCACTCCTCACACCAGGAGGATATGTGGCCTTTCACGATGCAGCACCGGTATATTCTGAAAAGAGTGAACATGTAGGATATGACGGTCCAATAACATTGATAAATGAATTAAAGAAAGATAACACACTCACGTATATAGAAACAAAAGATTCTCTCGCCATTTTTCAAAAGAAATAATTTCATATAATCGACATTACTCACTTTTTTTCTTATCCAAAGGGTTTTAAGGGGAAAGCTGTTTGAGCCTCAGTGCTTGACAATGAGTACTTTCTTAGCGCCGACACAGGCGAGTTCTTTCCCCTAACACTTTTTGTTCCTTTTTGGTGACAAAAAGGAAGGCAAGAAATTCTTTACATCCTTTTATATTCGTAGCTCCAGCTGGCCTGATGTTAATAGAGGGGCTCGCATTCAAACGCACGCATCGTTTACACAAACTGTTTAAAACAATAAAAAAAGATTCTCTTACTCAAGAGAATCTTTTTTTTATTGTTTTTTATTCCTACGCTACGTTCCTTCTGAAGGAAGAAACACACTGTGGGAATGGGCGCTGGTCTCGAAATGAGTACCAGCGCCCGCATCATCTACACTACGGCTACAAACCAATTACTCGGTAAGCAGCTACAATAGCGCAAAAGATGTTGGTGATGGTGAAACTCCTAGCGTTTCACCATCACCTCTCTACTTGCTTGACGTTTTACGTCCCCTGATGGTCGATGCTAGGTCTACCATCACGAGACATGTCGTGGGTGGCGATTGTTACGGCGCCGTCCAGTGGAACTTGAGCCCACCCGACCCGTTGGGGATCACCAGCATTGTGTAGCTGAGGCCCCCATACCAGATCTTGGCGGTGATGTCCGCACCGAACACCGTGCTGCAACTTGCGTTGTCGCAGCCCGGAGCCCACTTGCCGGTGCTCGGGTTCTGGAGGTTTGCGTCGCACCCCCAGACCGAGTCGCCAGCATTCTGCCAGCCGAAGGTGAGGTTTCCCTCGGAAGCCTCGATGCCACAGGTCTCCCCGACACCACCACAAGTGGTGGTGTCATAGGGGCCCCAGCCAACGAAGTTCCCGGAGACACCATCCCCCCAACAGGCCACGTAGACCTTCCAGCTGGAGAGGTCGCCATCGCCGTCGAAGACGATGGCGAGCGGCGCGTCGGGCACGGCCACGTCGACGCACAACCCCGTTGCCGGAGCGCACGCCTGGCCGACCGAGCAGACGACGGGCGGGTTGACGCAGGTGCCCGCCTGGCACTTGTCGGTGGTGCAGAGGTCGCCGTCGGCGCAGTCCGTATCGACCAAGCACGAAGGCGGGATCACGCACTGGCCCGCATCGCCGCAGACCTCACCGGTGCCGCACGTACCGCACGAGCCGCCGCAGCCGTTGTTGCCGCACTCCTTGCCGGTGCAATCGGGGACGCACGCGTCACCCGAGCAACCGGCAGAACCCTCGCAGGTCCCTGCGCCGGGGCAGAGAAGGGCGTCGCTGCCCTCGTCGGTCACCCCGTCGCAATCGTTGTCGATACCATCGCACACCTCCTCTGCCCCGGGGTTGACCTGGGGCGCTCCGTCGTTGCAGTCACCCTCGAGCGGCGAAAAACCGTCGAGGTCAGCGTCGTTCGCGCCATCCGTGCACCAGGTGTTCGGCAGCTGATCCGCCGTCACCTCGTTGGCTTCCACCACCGCGCCCGTATTCGGGTCCTGGGTGGTGTCGCCGTCGCAGTTCAGGTCGCAGACGTCGCCGATGTGGTCGGCGTCGTAGTCGGCCTGGTCCGCGTTCGCGAACAGGGGGCAGTTGTCGGCGTTGTTTTGGACGCCGTCGTTGTCCTGGTCCTGATCGCACGCGTCGCCGATGTGGTCGGCGTCCGTATCGAGCTGGTTCGGATTCGCGACGAGCGGGCAGTTGTCCGCACCGTCGAGGATCCCGTCGTTGTCATCATCGGGGTCGACGCAGTCGGCCATCGTATCGAAGTCCTTGTTGGCGAACCCCTCGTCGATCGTGCCGCTGCAGTTGTTGTCGATCCCGTCGCACACCTCCGCCGCCCCGTGATGAATCGCGGGGTTGAGGGGTGCGCAGTCCGTGGCGTCGAGGTCCCCGTCGTTGTCGTCGTCGGGGTCGCACGCATCGCCGAGTCCGTCGCTGTCGGTGTTGAGCTGGTTCGCGTTGGCGACGAGCGGGCAGTTGTCCACGTTGTCGAGCACGCCGTCGCCGTCCGCGTCGTTCACGCACGCATCTCCGCACTGCGGATCCGTGGTGTAGGGCGGAGCGGGGCAGCTGTGGTCGGTGTCCGTCTGCGCCGGGTTCGGGACGTACAGGCAGTTGTCGCTGCCGTTGTTCACGCCGTCGCCATCGAGGTCGGGGTCGCACGCGTCGCCGATGCCGTCGCCATCCGTGTCAGTCTGGTTCGGGTTCGGGACGTCGGGACAGTTGTCCTCGTCGTCCTTCCAGCCGTCGCCGTCGTTGTCCGGATCGCAGACGTCGGGCCCGGCCATGTGGTCGGTGTCCCGCGGGAACGCGCAGACCTTGCCCGCGCCGGTGCCGTAGTTCCAGCACACGGCGACGGGGTAGCCCTTGAGCCCGTTCTTGTGAGTCGTGAGCGGCTTGGCCACCCCGTTCTTCCACTTGGTCGGGTTGGCGGGGTCGTTGCACTCCGCGCCGACGCTCACGCAGGTCAGAGCCGTGCCATTGGCATCGGTCACGACCTGCATGTTGACGAGGACCTTCCAGTCGAACACGTCGCCCGGGCACGGGTCCTCGGTCGTCGGGATCGGGTTGCCCTGCGCCGTGATGAGGGGCAGGGTGACCGACGCCGGGTCGATCGGCTCGTTCTTCACGTTGTTGTCCACGGCGCACGCGCCGAGGACGAAGGCGGCCGCGAGGGCCAGACGCATCGTCTTCTTCATGGTGTCTCCTGTATGCACTTTTGGTTCCACAGCATACCGTTGTTTCGTTTGTAGTACTTCCCTTTGGCATATTTCAGCCGGGGTATCTGTACCAGTTCACGAATAGTTGTATTCCAACTACAACGGAAAAATGCTGCTTCTCCGCCAGCGCGCCTTTCGTTTTTTTCTCTCTTGAGGTTGAAGGAGCCCGTTGGACGGGACTCCATACTTTTGGCCAAGATGGCCACGAGCATGTAGCCCGTCCCCTTTGCAAAGCTCCGGGGATCTCTATGTCCTTATAGAAAAAGAACATACTGATTCCCGAAGCTTTGCTTGTGTTATTTTTTCAAGCAAGTAAATTGTAAAGAACTGTTTCAAAATAGAGAATGGTCTCCCATTCTTGTGACCACAATAATGAAGCTTGAAACAATTTGTTTATCCCGCCGTTGGACGGGATCCCTGCCAAAGGCGGGATTGTTCTTTGCTTATTGCTTATTATGAGCACAACAAGGGAGGGAGAGGAGTTTGCCAAAAGCAATCGTTAGTCTCATTGATCCCCACCCATGTCGTCGTTTTCCCAGAACGCGGGTGCCATATTCCTATGGCAAGTCGACCACCAATGTCGCGCCGGCGGTGAAGCCGAAGTCGAGACCGGCATCTGAGCCGCGCTTGACCTCGACGTTCGCCTGGTCGTACTCGGACAGGGTCGAGATGTCCTCGACCAGCTGTCCGTTCCACGTCATCTCCGTAGACGGATCCGAGTGGTACGACATGCCGACGCCGGCGAAGGCGCTGAGACGCACGGCCTTGAACTGGACGTTAAGCCGCATCGTCCCCATAATGCCGCCCATGAGGGTCTCCGTCCCGTTACCGGTGACGAATCCTTCCGGGCCGAGCGAGACGCTGACGTACTCGCTGGGGCGCACACCGAAGTGCACGCCGAGAGTCGCGAGCGCCGCGGCCTTGTCCGTCTCCTCGTCCTGGACGAGGATGCTGTGGACGCCGCCGCCGGCACCGCCGTCGATCTCGAGGAAAAACTTATCCTCGAAAAAGTGTCGGTAGCCGGCGAGCGCGATTCCGCCGTGAAACTCGACCGAGTCGGGCACCGCGATGTAGCGGTAGCCTCCCCCGACGAAGAACCCGCCGGATTCAGGAGAAGCACACGGCTCCTCCACCGTCGGCGGATCCACCGGCACCTCCGGCACCGGCTCCTCCCCGCACGTGTGCTGGAAGACAATGTCCGGCCAGCACCCCTCGATGTGGAGGGGGGGCAGGAGCTCACCGGGCCGGGTGCACGTGACCTCGACGGTCTTGTCCTTGTCGCCCATGCACTGGACGCGGACCTTTTGGGTCCACGTCGCCGCGCTGGCGAGCGGGGCGAGGGTCGTCATGATCGCTGCGAAGAACGTGATAATGGTCGCGAAACGCATGTCTCAACTCCTGCTTGGGGGTACCCCACCGTCCCGCACTCGCGGGTTCTTGCAAACCCGTCAGCGAGACGGTGCACGGTAGGAATGAATACACACGAATATATATTGATATATACTCATGCCATCATTCCTACCGTACACACAGAAAAAGATGATATTGGTGTTCTAGAATGTTGAAAAGAACATGTGAGTACTATACCCACTCACTTCCCTACTTTTTTATAAAAAATAATGAAGTGACTGGGAACCTCGGGGAGTAAGTTTCGCCTGCGTTGCACGAATGCGACGTTACGAAACAAGTACTCTCCCCGAGGGACACCAGTGTGACGTCAGCGCAGCAAAGGCTCCGTCGGAGCAGGCGCTGGCGCCGGATCTGCGACGGGGACGGGCAGGGGCTCGGTCGGCGGAGTGTCCACGGTGTCCGTGGGCGCCGGTTCCGGTTGGGCCTGCTCGTCGGTCGGCTCGGTGGCATCGTCCGCGGGCACGTCCTCGGTGGACGGCTCGTCGGTCGGAGTGAGATGAAGCTCGCGCACGATCGGCTCAAGCTTCAGCTTGGAACGAAGATCGTCCTGTCGCTGCTCGAGCTTCTTGATCTCACTCTGAGAGGAGTTGATGTTAAGCTTCTTCAGAAGATCAAGTCGCGTCTCCACCCAGCCCAGGATCTTCTGCTGGTAGGCTTGATCGTGCTGATACCGGATCTTGCGATCAAGCGTTTCGGCCTTGGTCTCCGTGGCGGTCATCCGCTTCTTGAGACCGAGTCGCGTTGCGTCGCCGTTGATCGCTGCCTGGAGATCAGCCTGAGCCGTCTTGAGCTCGTCCAGAGACGTCTTCATCGCGGTCTGCTCGGTCTTGAGCTTGCCGAATGTGGAGTCCTCGGGCTTGATCTCGCCCTTGTCCCACATTCCAGCCTCCTTGCCGGGAGACCAGATCTCGCCACCCACGAAGCGCGAGAGCTTCGTGGCGGTAGCCTTCTGGTCGGCGTCGACGGCCGAGAGCTCGGTCTTCGTCGCGGCGGAGGAGATGGCGGTGCCCTGGTCGGTGTTGACCTTCTCGACCGACGCAATCCGCGTGTCGACGCTCTCGGTGTACTTCCAGACCAAGATGCCACCGACGCCGAGGATCACGAGGGCGAGGAGTACCCAGCCCAAGATGAACGTCCAGTCGCGACCGGTGTCCCTCCTCATGTTGCGCCTCTTCTCGCGTTCTGCAAGACCGGCCGCCCGATCAAGATCAGCCCCGCTGACCTGAAAGGAACGGGTTTGGTCAGGTCGAGCATCGCCGAGAGCATTCGGCGGCGGGTTGAGATCATGAACATTCGTATCGCTCATCGTCTTTATCCCTCCTGAGGATGGTGGTGGGGTGGCAGAGAGCACCCCAAGCTTGTTGTTGATTGGGTTGCTCTGCTACCTACGAGACAAGATGCCGTATGTCCTGTAAGGTACGCTATACACGAGACGTATATATTCATCGCGTACGATGTACCTTACAAGACAACGATTTTTTTGTTGTCACACTGATGTAAATTGAAATGAACAGGGAAAGAAGAAACTTCTTACCCAATCACCTCTCTACTTTTTTTATAAAAATATAGAAATGACTGGGAACCTCGGGGAGTAAGTTTCGCCTGCGTTGCACGAATGCAACGCTACGAAACAAGTACTCTCCCCGAGGTAACACCATGTGTGACGTCAGCGGCCGGCGGTGATCGTGATCGGCTGGCTGGCACGCTCCTTCAGCTGAGCGACGTCGGCCTGGAGTGCGTCGAGCGCCTTCCACTTGCGAGCGTGGCCCGCGACAGCGGCGATGTTCTCCTTGTTCAAGGTGATGTTCGCCGTGTTGGTGTTCACCGCGTCCCGCAGCTCGTTCTGAGCCGTGGCGAGGTCATCCTGGCGGGCGTTGCCAGCCTGGATGCGACGCTCGTGATCCGCGAGCTTGCTGGTGGCGATGGCGAGGGCGGCGGTGTTGTCATTCATCACGCTCTTTTCCGCCTTCCCGTCGAGCTTGTCGTCGACGAGGTGGAGGTTCCACCGGGTCTGCTCAGCGAGCTCGTCGGTCGAGGCCTGGGACGTCTCCGCCTTCTCCAAGGCCTTGTCGGCCGTGGTCTGGGCGCTGCTGTTCACGACGAACAGCACGACGAGCACGACGACGAGCAACACGGCGATGACCGTGAGCAAGATCGCCAGCCAGATCGGCATGCGCCGCACCGGGGCCATCCTGCCCCTCTTTCCGCGCGGACCCGGGGACCCGTTCGGGGTCGGCGAGTGCCACTGCTGGAACAGCCACGGCGCAATGCGCGTGGCGTCGGGCGCCGGGACGCCGGAGGTCACGAGGTTCGCCTGGAGGGCGGCCTCGTTCCCGCCCGCCGTCAGGCAGCCCAGGACGTTGGAGGCGACGAGATCGACGGAGGTGGCGGCGATGCCAGCGAAGACGAGCTGCTCGCGAATCTGAGTATGGGTCATCATCGTGAAAGACTCCCTGCGCGATTCGCGCAAAAAAGAAATGGGGCAGAGTGCCCCGGTGGAACTTGCCCACGGGGGGCACTCAGCCTCTGGATCACGCCGTGATTGCCGTGTCCTGAGAGGTACATGCACACACGAAAAAAATCATGTGCCGTGTATCTCTCAGGACATGTGTTTGTCACACTGGTGAATTGTAATGGTCAAAGCACACGAATGCGCTTGAAAGATAGGACATATCCACGCGGGACATGTTCCATCTTTCAAAAGCACACGACCTTTCTCAGTCTTTCTCTATACACAAAGACTGAGAACCATAGCACATTTGCTTCATTTTGTCAAGGTACAGCCTCTCTTTTTGTCTTCTTATACAATACCACTTTTTAGATTACACCTACTTTATGCAGAGTAACATCTGAAGGTAACATATTTTTACTTCTTTGTCAAGGGGTTCGGTGGATATCTTCATGAAGATAATATCTCTTTTTTTGCCTCTATAGAGCAAAAAAGTACTTCTTTCAATACAAAAGCCCCCTTCTCATGAAGAGGGCTTTTGTGTCATTTTTACGAGAATCTCTCGTTTATGTACTCTTTCTTACTTGAATCGAAGGCATTCCGGACCGATCTATCACGATCTCAGGAATCTTTACGGTGTGATCTGCATCAGATATCAACACCAAATATCCATTTGTATCCTTGCCAAAGACAAATCCATCTGGAGGAAGAAGAAAATATTTTTGCGCAGAACTAGGGAGTTCCAAACGAATCATCTCACTGATTGGTGCCTTGGCCATATCGACTGCAGTAGCACCTTCGAGGGAAGCAGTATCTGCACCATGCGTATATAACAATTTTTCTACTGGATCCAAATGTTCAAGAATATACTCTTTCACGGCTTGTGGATCCCCTACCTGTCCGTCTAATGCGGCAGGGACTGTTCCATGATTTACAAAATCAAATTGACCATTGAATTTATTACTTACACTTTCAAGTATATTACTTACGAGAGGCGTGCGAACGATGTTCAGTCTGGCAGCATCTTTATCTAATTCTTTCATGACTATTTGCAAACTCTTGTCGTATGTATCAGCTGCAGCTCGATTTTCTATTGTTTCTGCACCTGGGACAAGATCAGCACTCTCTCTTTTCGTTGCAGCAGAAGCCGGTACCTCAGTGGTGTCAGCCTTTGCAGTATCGAGAGCAGTATTTTTTGCACCGGTTGTTCTTTCAGCATCCGTTCCCCCACCAGATTCACGTGCCTGTTGTTCTACAATATGTGAAGCGGTATTTTTCTCTGCCTCATCCGGCGTGACAAAAAACTTCGCGCCTTCTGGGACTTTTGCTCCAACACTGAATGAACTGCTACTGCCACCACCTCCGGAAGAAACACCTCCTGAAGATGCTGTTCCCGTATGAGCAGCCGAGGCGACATCAACGGGGACATTCAAAATAAGTGTACCGTTTTCTCCTGCTGACAGACCGAGCATTTCTGCTGGATAGAGTTGTTTGTCACCATTTTGAAATTCTACCATGACATTGCCATCTTTTCGGATACCACCTTGAAATTCTTTGACACCACCTTTTGTCTTCAATGCTTCATCAAAGCGTGCTTGCTGTTTTTCAAGAGGTGTTTCACCAGCAGGTTTTCCTGATGCTTTACTAAGTTCTTGTTGTTTATCAAGTGTATTCGATCCTTTTGCATCTGCAGTAGCGGTCTTTGTATGTCCCGGCTTTAGAGATGATTTTTCGAGTTGCGTCTGACTATCTGGTTTTGCATTCACGTCCCCAGCACTGGCTTTTTCTTGTCCACCATGTGTTGGAATACGATAGTTATCATGTGTAAATATCGTCTTGCCTTCTTCTCCGATAAGACGAAAATGTGGCTGTCCATCAGTACCTTTATAGAGCTCTACCTCTGGATGTTCGATGATATCGCCTTTATGATGCAAACGTACTTGGATAGCCCATTCATCACCATGAGCGGTTCGGTTTATCCCCATGCGTCCCAACTCAACTTTTTTGAAGGCTTCTAATTGTTCATGATTCATACCAAGATCATGCTTCGCAAGCAATCGATTCATAGAAAATTCTGGTCCCTCCCCTTTGTTTATATCATCTGCACCGAAAGACTTTTCTACAATATCTGGACTTTTTTCTACTTGTACTGGTGCGACCTCAGGATGTTTTGGTGTTGGAGCAGGTGCTGGTGTATCGCGAGGTGGCGGTGCAATATCGGTATGACCAGATCCTGCAGGTGCTTCTACTGTAGACGCTTGAACGTGACTTGCAGCAGCCTCTTCTAGAGATTGTCCTTTTGCGGATGCTGCCACACCCAATGCCGTTAATTCTTTTTTAGTTGCAGCAGAAATATCATGTTCAAACAATTTTTTTGCGATTGCTCCCGTTACGACAGATACTGCTGCTCCCACGACTGCACCAGCCAACAAGCCTCCACCTTTATATAACAATTTTTTTGTCCATTTTTTATTTTTATTGAGTTGTTTTTCTGCAATAGCGTCAGTTGTGGCTTGTTGTGCTTTGAGTACTGTTTCCAATGTTGCCTTGTTTTTTTCTTCATCAAGAAATACATTCTCACGCTCTGCCTCGTATACCAAAGATTGAATCTCTGTATATACCCAACTATCAAAACGAACTTCTGGAGGAAGAGGGTCTCCTTTTTTGTATGATCCATCTTCTGCATCTTTTTCATGCACTCCTTTTTGTTTTACTTTATATATAATAGCGGCCATATCTTCTGGCGGAGCGGTTGCATAGAGGAGTCTCTTGAGTGCAAGCACATCTTGTGTAAGTGCATTTTTATTATCAAATGGTATACTTGTTCCGCTAGTTTTATATACACGATAGGCTTCGGTTTTTTCTGCTACAGACTTCATGAGCGCCTCTATACGACCCTCGGCACCTTTTCGCTCACTCTTATAATATAGTTGCTCACCAATCTCAGTACCAAGTTTTCCCATCACAAATCCACCAAACAACGTTCTTGCAATAGGATCGAGCATCATCACACTCGAAAGTCCAACGTTTGTGATCATGGATCCTTTCATCGTCCCCTTTCCACTTATATTTGAAAGAATTGTATCCACAATGTTTGGATTGTGAACAAATTTCTTGTCGAGTACCATTGTGATATCTGAAGACTTCATCTTTGCAATTGCCCACGCAAGTTTTGCTTTTACTGTTTCGTCTACTTTTTCTTCTGGCTTCAAAGAATCCACATATTCCCTGAGATATTCTCTATATGCCAAAAGTTGTCCACCACTCAATGATATCTGTTCACCCTCATAGGTAAACGTTTGTGTATTGATACTCGATTCTTGAATACTTCGCGCAAGTTCCAGTTTCATCTTTTCATCTGGATGTTTTTTTGCGAGTGCATTCAATTTTTGTCTATATATCAGCAGATCATCTCCCGTGAGGGTTATGCTTTCCTCGCCCTCTCCAAAGGTTTCTGATCCTACCGTTGTTTCACGAATCGTATGCGCCAAGATGCGAGTAAATGAATCAAATCCGTCAATACCGGACTTTGCTCCCGTAACATTTCCCGTTTGTTTATCTATGTCAAAAATATGACTTAGTATGTTTTCAATGATCTTTTTTTGTTTTGTATCATGTAGTTCCTGATCTCTTTTTGCTGCTTTTTCTTTTGCTTTTTGACTGCCAAATATTTTTTTCAGCAATCCATATTTTGCAGCACCACTTCCTGCACCACCTACCGTAGCCACAGCGACACTCTGTGCAAGTTCGTTGTTTGTTATTTCTGTTATCAATTTACTAATACCAAACGATGCACCTCCCAAAAGTACAAGATTGGTAGTGGCAGCACCAATGATTTTGCCTTTGTGCGTTTTCATCTTATCCCACCAACTGGTATTTTCTGCTATATATCTTTCTAATGTCTTTGTAAGAATATCATTTAGGATAAAAATACTTTTTTCCGCAAGTTCGGTATCCCACAATTCTTTAAACTTGTCCCAATTTTTGATCCCAAACTTTCGAAGCTGTGCAATATCAAAAGATGAACCATCACTTTTCTTTGGTGGTGTATCACCAAACAACCCTTTCATTTGAACAATAAGATCTGGTTTTACTTCAATTTCTCCATTCTTACCCTGAGTCACGCCACCACGCATCAAGAGTTCCATAGCAGAATGCACCCCACCGAGATGCTGCAAGAGCATTTCACGCAGTTCGTAATCTGGAATATCTATGCCTTCGCCTTTAAATTTCTTTTTTTCTGGATCATTTTCAATTTCTTTTCTCTTGTCTTCAATTTGTTTTTCTTCTGCATTCTTGCGAGATGTTTCGTCGATAGCAAGCAATGCTTTTTCCACATTTCGAATTTCCGATAAATATGTATTTAAATAATCATAGCGGGCATTGTTTATCCCCACAATATTTTTGGGATCAGCAACACCTGGATTTGAAGGTCTTAATTCGGAATCTGGGATGGTATCAAGATCCTTTAGCATTTGAAAATGAGCTGACATGTTTGTCTCTAATCCAATCAATGTTTGATATTGTTGTTTTTTTTCTGGTATCTGTAATGCTTCACTATTATTCTCTTCAAGTTTTTTTTTCAAGAATTTCATTCGTTTCACAACAGCCTCTTTTTCTTTTTCCCAATCAAAAATTTCTTTTCCTTTTGGGTCGAAAGAAAGATCTTTTGGCTCATATTCTTTCAGTTGTTCCTCAACAACCGATTTCAAAAGCTCGACATTCTTACCAAACATGATGGAATCACGCCCTCCTGCATTATTAAAATCTTTATGTGCAGGAATTCCCGGAGCACCAGGTATATCAATGACTCCCATCATCGTATGTGAAGCAAGATCGATACGTGTTTTTTGAAGAAAATCCCATAATTTTTTTTGATAGCCACTAGGTGCAGCTTCAAGTTGACCAAAAATATACCCATACAAATCCTTTCTTTTATTTTCTGCATCAGTATTTATTATGACACGCGCAGCAGCATCTCCACGTGGCACTTGCCTTTCTTTATATGTTTTTTCTTGTAGAATTTTTTCTATTTCATCAAGAATCTGCTTTTTCAACTGCTGTGCGAATTGTTTCGTCTCTTCATGCTCTTCTTTTTCCTGTTTTAATCTTCTTTCCTTATCTGCTGCAGACTCTTTGTCCATGGCATATTGAGTATAGGAAAGATACTTTGTATCCACAAAAGGAGTCGCATGATCTTCGATCAAGGCATCTCCAGTTTTTTGAACACCTGAAGTAGCTACCTTTTCAAATTGCACCACCTTCTCTTCAAATTCTTTTATTGCTTTGCTCGCTTCTTCATGAATCTTATCAACTTCTTTTTTTATTCTCTCTACCGCCGCTCTATCCGCATCTTGCAGATCACTCACATCTGGAGGTAAATGTTTATGTACTTCCAAAAGATCCAGTTGCATCTTTACCCTAGCAGCTTGCAATCCTTCCTTTTTGTCTTCTCTGACTCTGTCAATTTCTTGTTCTAACTCTGCAACCTTTATTTCCAATTCAAGTGTCTTTTTCCATGCAAGAAGTAATTCTTGTGCAACATTGTCGTATATCTTTCCATCTGACGCCGTCAAGGTATATTCTATATGTCCATCTGGTGAAACGAAGGGGTTTGACACATCAAATGTTTCTCCAAGATTTACATCAGTAATACCATTTTGAGTAAGTTCATCTCCAACAATAATCTCAGGCTCTTCTCCTATCTCGAATACTAAAATTTCCCGTTGTCCACCAACAACATCTACTTTCAACTGCAATGCGTTGTCTTTATCAAATGTTGGCATTTCAGCTACTTTTGCTTCCTTCCATTCACCACCAATATTTACAACGACAAGCGTATCTTGCTGGTATGTATCAAGAAGTGCTTGCCCGGCTTGAGTCTGAGAGAATTCAGGAGAACGTTTCATAGAGATTCATTTAGAGTGTCAATGTGTTTGAGGATATCATGCATCTTTGCAGTATCGATTTTCCCTGAAAGATTTTTTTGCAAAACAACAGTATCATGTTCAATCTCTTTCCAAGATGTCAAAAAATCTTCGTAGGCACTACGAAGTTTTGACAAGCGTTTTGTAGCATCTTGCTGTCTGGTATCAAGTTGTGCCTGTGTTGGCAAAGACATGATTGGAAAATATTATTCTATTTCTGCAACAGCAGTTTTGAATTCTTTTGCAAAGTCATTCAATGTATTTTGAGCAATTGTTTGATACTTTGGTACATGAGCCTCGAGAAATGCTTGTATATCTGCTGGAGAGATATCATCTCCTTCAAAGAGTGCGGCAAATGCTTCAGCTCCCTTTTCATCGAGAAGTGCAGTGTATGCAAGACCGATGCGGCGTTCTGCTTCAGCAACAAACTGCGGCAAAAATTGATTCATCGTTTCTTCACTCATCGCAGAGAGCCCTGCCTCATCCATCATTGCATAGATGGTAGACTCAAGAAAACTAAATTGTCTTGGTTGTTGTAACATAAAAAAACTTAGAAATTATTTACGAGTTACTACCAATGCACCAAGAAGCAAACCAACAACAAATCCTAGTACAGCATTGATAAATAGATTTGGTCTTACAGGCCATTTTGTGACCACTGGATGATTGACTACTTGAAGTGTCACATCGCCGCCAACATACTGCCATCCTTTTGATACGAGCGTATCTGAGGATGCTCCAGCGAGTGCCATCGCTTGCTTTGGATCTGTACTATAGGCACTGATATTCAATACACCCGTGCCATATACAACAGAACCTTGCACATGTTTTTGCCACTCTTTTCGTTTATTTCGCGCATCGAGACTATCAAATACATTCCAATCAACACTATATCCTTCTTGGACTTTTACTTTATCATAAAAATCATCTGTGCTGATAATCTGTGCAATATTTTCTCCAACACGCTCGGCTGACTTTACAACAGTATAAGGGTCTACGCCGTACCGAGATTTTGAAATAATCAGAACACTTGCGTCAGCGCGATATTCGAGGGGAAAAAGAAATGTCGCACCAGCAGCGAGTACTGCGGTGACAAATCCAAGGGCGAGAAGGATCTTGGATCCTTGCAACATACGAGTGAGTGGTGAGTGATGCATACGCATTGAATGCAGAAATAAATAATATTGAATGGAAAAAATTCTTTAGTTTTTTAAAATAGAAACATCGTGTCTTTCCCCATTTCGTAATACTCGCACGGAAATACTCTCTCCTGTTTGTTTTGCTACGAGTGCTTGCATCGTCCATGGTTCTATTGCGCTATCACCGACATGTGTGATGAGATCTTCTGCGACTACAACACCCTTCTCCAAAACAGTGTCCACAAAAAATCCATATTTTGCACCATCTACCCTAGCACTTTGTTTTTCTGTAAGTCGTACCATGTGTCCTGTGACAGGGGCGGTATCGTGTACAATACCACTGCCCGTAAAGACGTCAGTATAGATAGATTCTACCACAAACCACGGGACAATAACACCTTCTTCATTCACAAATCCAAAGAACGCTCCATCATCTGTCCACAAGATAGATCTAGGTACAGTTTGATCTTGCAATTGAAATACATACTGCGAACCTCCAAGAGGTGTGGAAACGCCAACTGACACGGGTGTCGGATATGCAAGTGCGGTTCTTTCTATAACTCCGTGATGCATCGCCCAAAGTGACGTACTAGGCTCGAGTGATGACACGGGTGCAAACGCTGTCACACGAAATCCATTTCCATTGAGTGATCCATACAAAAGATCATACGCAGGATCTTTTTGGAAAGAATCTATCTCGTATGTTTCACCATTCATCGACACAGCAATCCATTCCTCTGGACGAAACACCATGTCACGCTGTTTTGGCATCACAAACCAACCAGTATCTGTCAATAACACGGCCTCGTATGTATTGTTTAACGGAATATATCCAGTAGCATCATACACATCTTTTTGTACAAGAGTCACACTCCGACGCAATTGATCTCGCAAAAAAACAGGATCTTGCAAATCCGTTATCACATGTGCTGGCCCTCTTGATATGACACCAGTACCAATCCCAACTCCCTGTTCTGGCACAATATACGCGTCTGATACAATACCACCAACAAGTCCACTCACAAGTGCAATAATCGTAATCACAATTAATGAACTACTCATTATAAGTCTTCTATAGAGGGGAACAGAACAACTTTTTGAGGGAAGGTGTGGAGGAGAAGTATTCATATTGATTTCAAATTATCTAATTTCTAATAATTTCTTATATCCATCGTATCACAAATAAGAGTGCAATGAACATTATTGCATTTGAAAAAAGAAAGCGTCGCTGTTCTTTCCATCGAATACCTTCTGTACTAATATGAAATCGTATCAGCAAAAGCAAAAGATACCAAAGCCATGTAGCAAAAAACCCAAGCACCATATACCCAAATGGCAACAAGTGAATAACCCAAAATAATTCCATACTCATGACAGCAATGATAAGGAGCCAAATGGTAAACCGTTGGAGTGGTACTTGAAAATACATACGCCATATCGCGTATGAACAGAGGGAAGTCATCGCACCAACAAACAAAAATAATACAGCAAGTGAAATTTGTTCAAAAAAGAATGATACCGCATAGGCCGTAATGAACATCGCTGCGTTGACAAACACCCACGCCATACCTCTCATACGCCGATACGCTTTTTTTATGTACACAGGTGTCGTGTCAATATTTGAAAGCAATATATTGACAAGCATGCCAATGGTCAACGCACCAAGTACTTCGAGCAAAACAATGACCATACGCCATTCTGTCAATATCATAAGGAGAATGGTAGCAATATATACCAAAGCAAGAAGCGCCATGTCCCATAGTGCACTGCGAATACGTACATACCTCCGAATCAACAACACTACCAAACCCATATACACAACAAAACTCACAGGGACAAACCAACGCTCATACCACCTCACATACCCCTGTACAAGCATACGCACAACCGTTTCAAACATCACACCAGCGATGATTGTCGCCAATGCGGCTCTGAGATGAAATACAATAAATCGAATCATACGTCAGATATACGATCTTTTTGTTTATCAAAAAGATTTTTCAAAATAACACTTGTTACAGTTGCAACAGGAATTGCAAGAATCACTCCAACCACTCCACCAAATCGTGCACCAACGAGTATGGCGATAATACTCACGACAGGATTGAGTCCTACGGCACGTTGCATTATTTTTGGTACAAGAATATGATTTTCAAACTGTTGAATCACAATATACATAATAAATACAATAACAAAAAGCACAAAACCACCACTTGAAAAGGCAAAAAATAATGCAGGAATAGAAGCAAAGATTGGTCCAAGAATTGGAATAAATTCAAGAAGTGCAGCAAGAAGTCCTAGTACTGCAGCATACTTTACCCCAATAATAGACAATCCAATAGTCACAAGTGTTCCAATTGTAATACTCAACACAAGTTGCGCACGCATCCATGACCCAAGCTTATCTCTAATCTGCCTAAAAATTCCAGATACATATGGGATATGATTTTCTGGTACAAGTGAACGCAAAATTTTTCCCAACGGATCGTCTTGAGACACTAAATAAAATGTCATAACAAGCACAATAAGAAGCGACACTATGCCACCAAAAAATCCACTGACAGTAGAAAACAATCCAGCAAGTGCACCATTTGCATTTCCACCTGTAAAAATTGTTTGTTCTGTCTGAGTAAATGTATTCACTCCCCCACCAAACAATTGTGAGGCCCATTCTTGTTTGGTCAAAGCTGAAAGCGCATCATTGCTTGCAGCAACAAGTTGTGGAACATCGTACGCAACGACTGGCGCCAACACACCAACAGCCGTTCCCACGACACCAAAAAATATAATGTACACAAGTACAACAGCAACACCTCGTGGAATTTTACGTCGCGCAAGTGATGCTGCAAAGGGATCGATAAGTGCAGCAAAAATGAGTGCAACAAAAAGAAGCAGAACGATATCCCACAACAAATACAACATATACAGTATTGCTACCATGCCAAATACCTTGAGTATATCTCGAATTCGAATATTGATGGTTTTATCCTCTATCATACTTGTTATTTCATAAAAAATAGTATACACTAGCGCGCCAGAAACGTACAGAAAAAAGCCTAATGAAGCTAATATTCACCTATACGCAATGTTGAACTAAAGAAAAAATGGTGGTATCATACCGCCTAGAAATGATGCATCTCGTACATAACACGTAATACAGCTCGAAATATCCCTTGTTACGTGCTATGTGCTCCATGTTTCGTGACATATATGCCTACCTACGCAAAAAATAAATTTGCCTATCATGACTATGAAGTTCTCGACACCATCGAGGCTGGCTTGGTATTAACAGGACAAGAAACAAAAGCAGTAAGGACTGAAACGGTACGACTCAAGAGCAGCCATATCAGTCTTCGCGCCAATGAAGCATGGCTCATCAATGCCCACATCCCCCGTTACAAATACGCAGGAACACTCATGGACTATGATCCAGAGAGACCTAGAAAAGTCTTACTCAATAAGAAAGAAATCGCTAAATTACAAGGAAAATCCCATGAAAAAGGCTTGACAATCGTGCCTCTTTCCGTGTATAGTAATGGCCGTCATATTAAGCTCCAGATTGGTCTCGCTCGTGGAAAAAAACTCCACGATAAAAAACGAGTCAAAAAAGACCGAGATATCGACCGAGATATCAGAAGAGACTTGAAAGGAAGCATGTAGCGCACATACGAATTACAAATACTTACGAATGTACGAATTACGAATCCCTACAGATTCGTTTATTCGTAAGCATTCGAAATTCGAATGTAACGCGGGGATGACAGGGTTCGATATGTGGACCTGATATCATTCATATGCATGCCGAGTATGTATATCTGCTCGTACCCACCGATATACAATTGACAAGTGCAAACATTGTCTCCCGAGTGAAGACCGCTATTGCTTCGGCATTCAGCGCGCCAACATTCGCAGCTGTCGTCGCCTAAAGGCTTGATGACCATCGCATCGCATGATACTCGATATCGCGAAGGCGGTGCCAACCCCCAATCGAGTGTAGGATATACTGACACCAGAGTGGTATATCTGAAATTTTGCCTCGGGTTTTCACACATGCCTTTTTGTTCCTTTCCTAGGCGTGTGTGGCGATACCAAAGGAACTCAGCATGAAGATTATGGTGGTATCCCATGTAGACCCGGGTTCGATTCCCGGCATCTCCACTCAATTACAGATAGATAGAAAGAAAAACCATTATGCGCATCTCACGCAAAAAACGACCAGACAAACCACTCATTCCAAAATATTTTTCGAATGAACGTATTCGTGCCGAAGAGGTGCGCGTGCTTGATAATGAAGGAAACAATGTTGGCGTCATGAAAACAAAAGATGCCATTGCTCTTGCTCGTACGCAAGAACGTGATTTGGTAGAGATCAATCCAAAGGCAAATCCTCCCGTCGCACGTATCATGGACTTTAGTCAATTCAAGTATCAAAAGGAAAAGGAAGCACGAAAACAAAAGCAAAATAGCCATATTGCCGAGCTCAAGGGTATCAGACTATCTATGAGTATCAGCGAGCATGATATGGATGTCCGGCTCCAACAATCGCTGAAATTCTTGAATCGCGGAGACAAAGTCCGTACAGAAGTCATCCTCCGTGGACGAGAACGTGGCAAATCAGAGCTGGGATTTGAGGTAACCAAACGATTTTGTGCCCTTGTCGAAGCAGAATTTCCTATCAGATATGAACAAGATGTCACCCAGCAAGGTGGCAAAATAACAGCTATTTTCACCAAAAAATAATACCCACAGTCCTATCTTGACAGAACAGGCTCCGTGGTGATATACTCACGCCCACGTGAAAAGCACTGCACGTAGGACTAAACTTTCTATATATGCCAAAAATAAAAACTAAAAAATCTATTTCAAAACGCTTTAAACTCACAAAGACTAGAAAGGTCTTGAAGCGAGCTGATGGACAGGATCACTTTAATGCTCGTCAGACAGGAAATAAAAAACGAAACAAACGAACTGATAATACTCTGGCAAATACTGGAACCAGAAAAACAATTATCCGTGTTCTCTCATAAGAGATTTGGATATTGATTATTGATTACTCTCTATGTCACGCGTAAAACGAGGAACACAACACGTCAAACATCGAAAAAACATCCTGGAACTCACAAAAGGCTTTCGTGGTGGTCTTCGCAATCGTATTAAGATTGCAAAGACAGCTGGTACAAAAGCAGGAGCACACGCATATCGCGATCGACGAGTCAAAAAACGAAATTCTCGCAGACTTTGGCAAGTACGTATCAATGCAGCAGTTCGTATGCTCGGACTTTCATACAGTGCATTCACTGGTCAGCTGAAGAAAAAGGAAGTTGGTCTTGACCGAAAAGTACTTTCTGAAATAGCAGCACAGCAACCAGAAACATTCAAAAAAATCGCAGAATTTGTCAAGTAACATTCTGAAAAGTACAAAAGAGCCTGTCATACACTCTACGTAACGGCTCTTTTTTATTTCACAAACAGGCAAAATACACACTTGACAAAATGCAATATCAGTGGTAATATTGCGTCCGGTTAGTACATGTACATTGTATGTTCGGTGGAAGCGGGAACATCCCCTCCTTTGTTCCCAATGCTTTCGCTGAACATACAGTGTATACGTCACAATACATCTCATTACTGACGAAAACGTCTGCCGTATGTTCGGCGGAAGCGGGAACATCCCCTCCTTTGTTCCCAATGCATTCGCTGAACATAGAGCAGACGTTTTTTATCCATATCTCTCCGTTGACAAGATATCCAAAAGGATGTATGATGATGGAGCTTTCTTAGCAATTTTTTTTATGGGAACACGAAAAACAAACAACATGCTCAAGGCGATTGCTCGCACTGCATCACTCAAAAAGCAAGCAGTAGCTCAGATCAAGCGTGACGAAAAAGGACCAACTATCGGCAAAAAACTTGCTGAAAAAATGGCTGGGAGAAGTGTGTAATTACCTTGTCCCCTCTTTGTTGAGGTGATATACTGATGACACTTTTCTCACTACTGGATCGGTAGTTTCCGCCCACGGCGGACCCGCCTTGGGCGGGCAACTGGCTTGAGCACTGCCCTGTCAATTATGTATTACGTGTATATTTTGTATAGCAAAAAATTGGATAAACGATATATAGGATTCACAAAAAATTTGATAGAGCGCAGAAAACAGCACAATCAAAAAGAAACTACTTTTACCAAAACAGGTGCTCCATGGCAACTCATTTATTACGAAGTATTCCGTAGTAAAAAAGATGCAATGGAAGAAGAAAAATTTCTAAAATCAGGCAAAGGAAGAGAAAGGATTTCCTTTCTTCTCAAAGATACATTGCAAAACATACGGATCGGTAGTTCAACTGGTTAGAGCACTGCCCTGTCACGGCAGAAGTTGCGGGTTCGAGTCCCGTCCGGTCCGCTAAGGAATTCCATTCATATCGAGTGGAATTTTTTTATACTCAAATATTGACAAAAATCCTTCATTTTGCTAGCGTGGCTACAGCCAGGTTCACAGCGAGCTTGGTACACACCACGGAGGAATCAATACATGACCTTTTCAGGTGGCGACGAGCCCCTCTCACGAGAATTCAGCCTCGAGGCATTCTTGAGCGATCTCGGCATCCTCAAGTACATGATCATCGGCGGAGGCATGGGCAAGTACGGCATGAACTGGGGTCACACCGACCCTGGACAGCTGGACTCTGCCGCGATGGAGGACAGCTTTCGTCCGGCACCGAACAACGGGCACAAGCTGGAGCGAACTACTCATGGCCCGGACTACGACGGATGGAACTTCGGTGAAATCACCTCCCCATCCGCCACCAATGACGGCTTGGTTTTCACCTTCTCGCACGCTAAGTACGAAAGCAGTACTGGAACGTTCCGCATCAAGACCGTCGTCACCAAGCCAGACACAACGACCGTCGAGAGCACGTTCACCCTTACCGAGCTGCGCAAGATGCTCGGCATCCCCCTGGAGTAGTCCAACGCCTAACTCCGCCAAACCGACACAAGGCGGGTGGAGAACACGCTATGGACGTGGCCGAGATGTCTCACGACGTCTCGGCCGCTCCTACACCTAGAGTAGATAAATCACTTTTGTATATTCTAGATGGATCACGATTTGTATCGTGATTTTTTTATTGATAAAAACGTTCCTACTACGTCCAATACTTTCCGCATAGAAGTATCAATATGCCTATGCCTTTTTTACAAATTCAGATTTTAACGCCATAGCACCAAATCCATCAATTTTGCAATTGATGTTATGATCTCCATCAGTAAGACGAATATTTTTTACTTTTGTTCCTGCTTTTATAGGAGAAGATCCTTTTACGGGCAATTGTTTCATAACGATGACAGCATCTCCATCTTGCAAACGAATTCCATTCATATCTTTTACTACAAGTCCCTCTTCTGTTGTAGTTTCTTCTATATTCCATTCATGTCCACATTCAGGGCATGCATATATGGCGGTGTTTACCGCATATCCATACAGAGACTTACATGAAGGACAAGGGTTTATTTCTTCGGACATAGTATTCAGGTTCAGATATAGATAAAAAATTTCCTACTCTACATACGTTCCCAACACCCATTCACTAGGAGAAATGCGGAGCCATCCATTTTTTTCTTCGTGTACTTGCACGATTTCTCCGAGTGCGAGTTTGCGCATCACAGCAAAGCTGGAGCCGGCACCACTGCGAACATTGAGATTTGCCACGGTTACCTTTGCGCTATATGGGAGTGTCTGCATTTTTTTGATATACGACGCAGATACCCACTCTGTCTCAGAAATACGCACCCAACCGTTCTTCACTTCATACATGGTCACTTCTGCTCCTAAAAGAATCTTTCGAACAGCAGAATAACTCGTCCCAGCACCTGTACGAACGTTGAGATTGTTGATTGTGACCGTGCCTTTATCCACCGAAGGAATTGCTCCCATGATGTGTGGCACAGCCCTGCCAGGCTCTACAAAGTACTGCCCAGGCAAATTGTATCCACAGGTGGCACTGCCTCCCCCATCCACTTGAATCTGATATTCAGGAAGGACACCGGTGCTCAAAAGGCCATTACTCGCTTCTTGATTTGAAGCACTTTTACTACAATACACCACGAGTTCTTTGCCATCATTTCGCACACCGAGATACACGCGTGATGCTTGCGCAGCTTTGTTGCTTGACACACCAAGAGGATCAAATCCTTCTACGGCCTGATCCCCTTCATTCACAAAGACCATTTCATCAAAGTCAGCGATCTTCGCAAGACCTGCGGTATTATCGATGATAAGCATACGTCTAGCCTGTGCCATGTCGGATGGAATACGTGCACCACTGTTGATATATGGTCCTTCTGCATCGGTAGATTTGAGTCCCATGCTCAGGACAGTCGTACTCATTTCTACGTTAAAAAATGGTGCGTTCCATATAAATTTTGCTTCTGGATGCCCTTTTTTGAGTGTCTCAACAACCGTACGCGCAAAGAGCCAATTTTTTGTCAGTGCGTCGGTAAATGGCGACAAGGCAGGACTCTCATACACACGTGGAGACGATGTGCTCATGAGCATTATTTGATTTTTTGTCAGATCAATCACGGTTATATAATCAATATACCCGGCACTTTGCGGTGCCCTCATATAACTCTGGATACCAGGCTCGCCTACCCAGGTGATTGGGGTATATCCAGAAGGGACTGATGATTCGGCAGCTATGGTAGGTACAGCAAAGACAATGCCAAAAACGAATACGACGACTGCAATATATTTTTGTGAAAAAGAAAACATACACTATTTAGATATTATGTTATTTTGTATAGTCAATATAGCATGAAATATGGCATTGGAACAAAAAACCACCATATACTGGTGATCTTTTGTTCCTCCCCCCAACGCAATGTCTCATGTTCCCATTGGGGGAAGGACGCTGTCGTTGGAGGGCCTACTCCTTACTTGTTGGCCCCTCCATTCCCGTTGTGGATACAACCCTCATCGAGGACGCATCGAGTATCGCCTACGCACTCGTGGTACACCCAGTCTCGGGCGCAGTAGGTGTTGTCAATACACATACTCTCCGAGATCTCGATGTACGCTCGGTGTTTTGGGTCTCCCTTCAGACACAGAAACGTGTACTTCGGCAGATCGTACCTAGGACACGTTCCATCGTCTTTGCAAAAGAAGAGACATCCCTGGCCCTTGGGAACACATATAGCCTCCTCAAGACAGATAAAGTCGTCCTCGTTGTGAGAACAGCTGCCCTCGACACAGAGGTCTTCCGTACACCCGAGACCATCATCGCAGTCGGTATCCTCCTGGCACTTCAGCGGCTCAGACAGACACCAAGCTCCAGTATCAAACTGCTGACAACCACGGGGGCACAACTCGACGCTCGGCGCGTCGCAGTACTGCGAACCATCTGCGCAGCTCAAGAGGTACTGGTAGGTGAACCCCCAGTTTTCCTTCTTCTCCGCCTCATCGCACCAGCAGGTGGTGCACAAGCCCTCAATCGGCGACGTATCCGAGTCTTCTTGCGTGTCACTCAGACTGCCAGACATGGGCTTTGGGTCACAGCCCTCTGCGAAGACAAAGATGACAAACAACAACGCAAACGTCGCGAAGAAACGCGTAGGCATGAGCTTCCTCCCAGAAGCAAAAGTTTGTAAAAGGACGAATACACTCACGCTATATCATTTTTAGACTTTTGTCAATGTGATGAGTGCAAGAGTATGCCAAAACATGTTATACTTTTTGTATATACCTATGTCTCGTAAAAAAAAACGAAAACGAATTCAAAAACTTTTTCGTCAAAAAAAATCAAAACGTAATAGACAAAAATCAATGCCACTTCGTTGGGCCTTTGTTGGAATTGCCAGTATTATTGGGAGTATTGTTGTTATAGGTCTGCTCTTTCTTATACTGCACCCAAAGGCTATGGAGGCAATCGATGATGATCGTGCCGCACGCATAGATGCCTACTTTGCAAAGTTCAATATGCCACTCGAGGGCTACGGTGATGTATTTATTTCTTCTGCTGACCAGTGCGGTATGGACTGGCGACTGCTCCCAGCGATTGCTATCAGAGAATCCAGCGGTGGCAAACACATGCAGTACAACAATCCATTTGGGTGGGGTGGTGCACAAATTCCATTTGAAAGCATGGGAGAAGCAATTATGAATGTGGGCTCACATCTGTGCGGTAATGAAGAAAATACTGCAAAATACTACGCACGTAGCACCGTCCAACAAAAACTCTATAGATACAATGGCACCGTAATCGCCAGTTATCCAATGGAAGTGAAGTGGATCATGCGACAGTTTTAACACGTATTTTTATTAAAACAAAAAATCATCATATATACGATGATTTTTTGTTGAACATACATTATATATTATTCATTCAATGCACTTCTTGTTTTTGGTCCCACAATACCAAGAGATTGAATCCCTTTCGCAGTTTGAAATTTTTTAACTGCATCCGTCGTTGCAGAACCATAGTACCCCGTTGCGTCAATATCCTCTGCCAAATATCCCAATGCTTTAAGCTTCATTTGAAGTTGTGTTACTTCTTTACCAGAACTCCCTGAACTCAAATTGGAAATAAAGGTGTATCCTATTGTCTGTTGTGCTGCTGGTTCTGTTGTGCTCACAAGTTCTTCTCCATCAGTAAACGTTGTTGTATTTGGAATAGTCACAATACGATCCCAACGGTATCCAAGTACATTGAACGTCTGCATATCTTTTATATGTCGTCTGACCAATGTACCTGTCTGCGTTTGGCTTGGCGCGAGCATATAGACGTTTGAATTTCCAGCATATTTAACTAACAAACCACTAGGATATCCAGTATCTTTCGTAATATCGTCTCCGTCTGATACTGCATTGATCAAATCTTGATGCACGTCTTCTATCCAGTTCCAGAGGTACCCCAAATTGGTAAATGCTGCTTCTGAATCAATCCATCGTTTCTTTCCTTCAATCAGCAGATATACCTTTGGATCACTTACCGATTTAACAAGTGCTCCATACTTTGGATCAAACTTTGGTCCCCAAGGCATAAAGCCAAGTGAATCGTCTGAAATTCCTTGAAGAGCATCACTACTTACCACATGAACATCATTCCACGAATTGAAATACGTGAAAAAAATAGATGATTTTGTAAATACACGTTTGGTACAAGTATTTCCACCATCAAACGGTGCCGTTACATAGTACACAGCTCTAGAATCAGCAGTCTTATATGCACTTCCAATAGTGAGTGAACATGATACAGAAACCGGCGTCTCTACTGATTTTTGTTCAAAGCCTTGTCCGCTTACGATGATGGTATCTGATGCATCAATAATTCCTCCAGCAGTAGACTTGAATCGAACATACACTTTTTTCAATCCATCTCCTGGCGTGAGTGTCCATGTTGTCGTCACAGCATACGGGACGTATGTTCCCCCTATAAACGTGGACATATTTGATATCATCATTTGATCCACGTCCTTGGCATGCACATAGAGCGTGACTGTTGTTGTATTTGTGTTATATTGACCGACATTGATACTTATCGGTCCTTGTGTTTCTGTTTCATCTCCAAGGGTGATAATCTCAAGTTTCACCATACCAACATCGTCTAAACCAGTGTAGGTAACAGTGAGGTCATCAAAAGAATCACCATTTGTATCTATATTTTTTGGTTCATTGAGAGCAAGGGTCGTTGTTACAGGAGTAGACGCAACGACAATGGTTGCACTTGAGGCATCAGCACTCAGCACTGTCACGGTGTGAGTAACTGATCCCAATTTCAACGATGTGGCGTTGTTGATTTCATATGCGGCATCTACTTTCAGCGCTTGTACAGCTTCAGGTTTGATAGGGAGTGTCGGCACCAATCTATATGAACTACCGCTCGAACCACTTGATGGACTTGGGGATGGACTCGATTCACTGACACCACCACTCGTTGCAGCAAGAACACCAAACGTGGAAAAATGAGTTGTTTGACACGTTATCGTGTTGTTTGTGGTATCTACAGAACTAGGCAACATTTCCCATTCTCCAGCTGCTTCATCCCAGGCGCCGCATTGTAATGAGGAAGTTGCGACACCACTTGGAATAGCCGTTGGATCAAATGGCATAACAATAGTGGCAGCGGAAGAAATATCAC
>MNVD01000021.1 GCA_001871445.1 Candidatus Magasanikbacteria bacterium CG1_02_41_34 | reverse complement strand
CACCAAGCAAGATAGCACAAATAACAAAAAGTATCACAGCACGAGAGATATTTAGAAAACACCCAGGCGTAAAGACGATGTTGTGGGGAGGAACATTTTGGAGTAGTAGTTACTATTTGAATACGGTGGGCGCCTATGCAAACGAGACCGTAATAAAGAATTACGTAAAAAACCAAGGAAAAACGTATCAAGAGATACATCGTGAAAAGCAGCTTAAACTACTTATGTAAGTGATGAGACCCCGTCAGCTTGCTGCGGGGTAATTCATTATGCAACTGTTTTAAACCACCTGTCCACCAAATGCAGCGGTAAGATCTGAAAGTTCTGTGTTTGCGGTGTTATTTGTTGATGATGACTCATTTGTTTTTTCTATTACGACGTCTACCACTATGGGGCTTCCAAGCAATTCTGCAAATGCAATTTCAAGCTTTCGTTTTGTTTCTGGGTTCATAAGTTTGTCCTGATGAAATGTATATTCGACGCTCATCGTGATTACATTGCCAGTCACTTTTTTGAGAGTTGCCATTTTTAAAATAAATATCATGGTAGGAGAGTCTGCTTCGATCATTTTTATCCACGCGTTCCAATGCTTTTTCACTTCATTCTGGTCTACAGACGACGAATTACTGATTTCAGTTTTTGCTGTCTGTTGCTTGTTGTCTGTAGTCTCTTCTTCTAGCGTCGAGCTTTTCCCAATCTCCTCAAAGAGGGGAGGGGTATGTTCTTTCTTAGATACAACTTTCTCAGTAGCCTCTAAGGTTGGGGATGTTTTGACTATTTCTGTATCATGTTTTTCAACATTCTTTTTTTCAGTCTGAACTGCCTGTTTGGACGACACCTCAGAAATTTTAACAATGTTACCAACATCAGCTGCTTCATCTTGGCACCACTCTATTACTACCATCTCCATTGGCATTTCAGAAATTGGGCTTGTTTCTGTTTGTCGCTTTCGTTTCATGACAAGATCTGCAAGAGAAATAAGCTCTGCGTGTGACATGTGTGTTGTGATTGATTCTAGTTCTTTTTTTGCACTATCACTTAGGTCAATACCTACGCCAGAAAAATCATTCGTTGCTTTTACAATCATGAGGATACGCAATAACTCGAGTGTGTCATGGGCAAACTGTTCCATGCGGACACCATCCGAGGATGCACGTTGTATTGCCGCAAGACCCTCGGACATGTTTTTTTCTACCAACGTTTTGAGAAATGCAAGTGTTGTACTAACATCACTTGTCGGAAGGAGCATGGTGACATTTTCCTTTGTAATGTGTGTTTCCCCTGTAGCAAGCACTTGTTCAAGCAAACTCATAGCATCACGCACACAGCCATCACTTTTGTTGATAATTCTCGCAAGAACATCATCATCAACTTTTATTTTTTCTTGTGTCAAAATAGATTCAAGATGTGCTTTCATCGGTTCGAAAGGAACACGTTTGAACCGAAAGACTTGGCAACGAGAAATAATGGTTTCTGGAATTTTATGTAGTTCTGTTGTTGCTAAGATGAACATAACGTGTGCCGGGGGTTCTTCTAGCGTCTTCAGAAGGGCATTAAATGCGCTATTTGAGAGCATGTGGACCTCGTCTATGATAAAGACCTTCTTTTTCATTGATGTAGGCTGAAAACGGGCATTTTCGATGATATGCTCACGGACATCGTCGACTCCGGTATTACTTGCCGCGTCGATTTCGATGACATCTATCGATCGAGATCCGTCGATTTCCTTTGCTGTGTCACTGTCATTTTTAAATTCAGCCGTCCCTTCTTTGAGAGGAAGATTTACTGCCTTTGCTAGGATTCGTGCTGTAGTCGTTTTTCCCACACCACGTGGGCCTGCAAAGAGGTATGCATGACCTACTTTATTGTGGATGACCTGGCTTTTTAGGGTATCAATAATATGTGCTTGGTAGGCGACATCATCAAAAGTAGTTGGGCGGTATGTATGGTAGAGAGCCATAGAAATAAATCCAAATAAGCAAATTCAAAACTTTTTTGCTGAGATAGTATACCTCGCGATTGACTAACAGTAAACAGGAACTATGTATCAGTAGAGTATAGTGAAGCATCACCTGGTTCATCTCATTGTTGTATTTTCCCACTACGTATGCTATAGTGTGGATAAGTTATTAGGGGAAATTGCCTTCACCTGATACCATAATAGCGTTATTAACAAAGGCACATATTATTTCTTAATGCATATACTATGCCAAGAAAAGCAAATCCAGCGCTCATGAAGCCGCTGACACTTTCTCCAGAACTCGCAGCAGTCATCGGAGCAGGCCCACTTTCACGTGGACAGGTCATGAAGAAACTCTGGGAATACATCAAAGGAAAAGATCTCCAGAATCCACAAAACAAACGAAACATCATTGCAGACGAACTCCTCCTCCCACTCTTTGGTGGAAAGAAAGAAGTTACTATGTTTGAAATGACAAAGCTCGTTTCTGCTCACCTTACTGATCCAGATAAGGCAAAGGCGTAAATAGAAGTTCTAGTTTCAAAGTTCATAGAAATTTAAAAAACGTCCGAGGCAATGCCTTAGACGTTTTGTTTTATATCAGATAAGAATGGGACGCGGGGCGTACTGCGGTATTTCACGCAGTACGCCCTCACGTGGTGACTCATCGTTGTCCTAGGGACGCATTTCTGCCAGGGCCTTCCAGTTGTTCGAGACGACGAACAGGTAGTGCTCGAAGAGCTCTTTCGGAGCCTCCAACCTACTGGTCGGATCGATACTGTAGTCCCTCTCCAAAGTCTGATTGACGAAGTCGATCGAACGTTGGAGATCGTATGCGAGATCCTGCATCATCTTACTGCGGGCAGTCTTGATCCACATGATCATGAGACCTCGCAGCACGATGATGTGATCGACCTCGTTGCAGCGGGGGAAGGATGCACCGTAGAACTCGGAGAGTCGGATGTTGACGCGTAGCATGTTGTCCTCGTGTCGAATGGCGCGCTCTGCGCACCAGTGGAAGGAAGGAGGAGCAAATGGCTACGGTTCTTGCGTTGGCACGACACGCTCGAACCGGATTTTGAATGTTTTATTTTTCAATATCCGGATATCGATATTCGTTATCTTTTTTTGGTATCTTGTTTCTTTAATTTTTTTTGTATGTTCTCTATACCTCGCCCCATACATAAACGGGTAGAGGGGAAACTGTCCGCTGTGCCTTGGCGGATATATGAACCTATCAAACATATGATGATTTGTCAAGGTGTTTTCTGAGATACAAAAAACACCGCTTTCAAGTGGTGTTTTTTATTCTCAATCGTTTCTACGAAGTAAAAAAGATAGTTGAAGAAGGGGACCGAGTGAGCTAATGTTTTCGTTTCAAAGGACCTCTCCTTCCCCTGTTGGGGAGTTGGTGACCGCTACGTAGCGGTCGAGTTGTCCCGGCTCGTGTGCCAGGAAGTGGAGGAGAATATGATGCCGGCCGTGTTGCCGTTCCTGTTTCGTCCTCCAATGTAGATCTCAAGTTGAGATGTACATTGCAGTGCAAAACATTGTTTTTTGGAAGTTTGATGGGCGAGGACAGAGGCGATATCGTACACGAAGCTTATCGCTTCGTATTCGACATCATTGCCTCTGCCCTCGCGAGTGGCTGGTGCTGGAGTTAATCCAGAGAGCCAAGTGGATCAGAAGGTGCCAATCGCATCTCCCTAATTTCCGCGCTCCACTGCATACCTCTGATAGGGACAAGCAGTGCAACGTAAAACAGAAAAATATATCACAAAAACACACGTTTGTCAATAGTGACGTGTGTACAAAATAATAAAAATGCCTTATTTCAGGCATTTTTTTTGGTGTATAACTTATTTTAAAAATGAATCTACAGCGCCCCAGTTTGCGATACCTACTTCTGGCACGAGAATGACTGTTTGGGTGCCAGGACGGGCTTTGTAGAAGGTCACAGAGGCTGTAAGGACTTTGTAGGGGATTCTGTCTACTACTACGACCCAGTTTCCCTGTGGGTCTTGCATCAGCTCTCCCATGATGCTCCTTCGTTTTATCGGACCTACTTGCTTGTAGTAATGCTTGCCTTCGGCAGTAATGGTAAGTTTCAAGAGATCTCCTTCGACCATTTTTGATTTACTTGCATAGTTTTGTGGTACTTCATATACATTGCCGTCTTCGCCGACCATTCGTTGACCGTTGAAGACACCTTCCACAATTCGATAGCTTCCATACGTTGGAGCAGTGGCTCGTTCTCGTTCTACATACTGAGGTTGCTGGGAGTATGCTGGAGCTGGTGGTTCTGGAATATATTGAGGACGTTCTTGAATGTATGGTGCTGGTGGAAAATGTTCTTCTACAATTGGTGCGGGCGTTGGAGCAGGAGCGACATGCATGTCTGCTTCTAGTGCTGTAACAATAATATCTATTTGTGCTCGCATGTCGAGCAGTGCTTGTTTTATTTGTGAGAGTTCTATTTTGGAAGTTGGTTCTTGTGTGTGCACTTGTCCCAAGTGCTGTGCGGCTCTGATAGATTCGTGACTATCGTGCTCGATACGCGTGAGGGTTTCTGAAAGAGAAAATATTTTCGCGCGATCAGTAAGAATGTTTGAAAGTGGAGTCATAGCACGACAGGCATTCAGAGAATTACTTTCTTTATTGTAACAAGAATATACATGTGTGTCATGGATGAAAGTGGAGGAGTGGTGGATGGAGTGTGGAGGGGGAGTGGACAAGTACTTGAGTACTATAGAGATGATTCTATCATATCTGTTTTTATCTGTCCCTCACTTGACCCAAGTTTTGTCCGTTCAAGTATTTCAGATTCGACAATAGATCGGTCTCGCCCAAATTTGAGGCGGGCGAGCTGTTTTATCGCATCGGCGAGTTGTTTGTTGCCTTTTGTCGGTGGGTAGGCCGTCATGTTGAAAGGTTTGCTTGCCTTGCCATTGATGAGCATCTTTGTGTAAAAGCTATATTCTGGAGGATTGAGTAGATCATACGAACCAAATACAGGAGCAAATTCTTTTGCCAGGACTTCTGCATCATCTGGTCCAATGCGACCTACCATAAATGTTCCTGCGTTTCCAAGAACGGCATCTCGAACATCGGATTTTCCTTTGTCATCAATGAGTTGGCCCATGTATTGATGGGCAAGGATAAGGTCGAGGCGATATTTTCTAGCTTCAGAAAGAATCGTAGAAATAGAATCTGTAATAAAGTTTTGGAATTCGTCGATATACAGATAAAAATCGTGACGTTCTTCTTCTGGTATATCGGCTCTTCCCATGGCTGCCATTTGAAGTTTTGCGACGACGATGAGACCAATAAGTTTTGCATTGACTTCTCCTGTTTTTCCTTTGGCCAAATTCACAAACAATATTTTTTTGTTGTCCATGACTTCCCGAAAGTCAAATCCTGACTTTTGTTGTCCCATGATGTTTCGCATCATTTCATTTTCTACAAAGCGTCCTACTTTTGAAATCAAATATCCGAGCATTTCAGATTTATGAAAGTCACTTGTCTTTGCCATTTCTTTTTCCCAAAATGCTCGGACAACAGGATCTTTCAAATTTTTTGTATATGATTTGACATAGTCATCATCCGTAAACATGCGCGGAATGTCGATAATTGTTCCTGGATTTTTAATATCGGCCATCAGTGTCAGCATGACATTTCTCATCTGGTGCTCAAACATTGGTCCAATCATTTCTGGTGGAAAGAGTTTGTAAAAGATACTGATCATTTCTTGGACAATGAAATCTTTTTCATCCTCTGTTTTTGCTTCCAGCATGTTGAGGCCGATAGGGCGCTCCATGTCAGATGGATTGAAGATGATGACATCGTCGGCACGATGTTTTGGAACATGCTGGAGAAGATCCTCAACCAGGTCTCCGTGTGGGTCTACAATACAAACCCCATGGCCATTTTCAATATCTTGTTTTGCAAGGTTTGCAATCGTGACAGATTTTCCTGTACCTGATTTTCCAATAATATAAAGGTGACGACGTCTATCAGCCTCACCAAGGAATACTTCTGTCCGTGATCCTCTATAGCCAATATACCCGAGGTGAAGTCCGGATGTTGGGATATCGTGTGGTGGAGGAGATTTTCTCCCAGAAAGCCATTTGATTTTTGGTGCCTCAGTAGAGTGGAGTGGTAGATGCCAGAGTGATGCCATTTCTTCTGTTGTCAACAGTGCTGCTCGCCCAGTATGAAATGAACGATAGATGAAGTCTTGAATCAGTCGTGTTTGTTTTCGTGGAATAACAGCTTTGAAGCTATTGCCATAGCGATAGACATTGTATTGGCTAAATGCGCCAATCATATTGTCGAGATTCATTTGGGCAGTTGCTTCATTTTCTGCACTCGAGAGGAGGCGAATGGTCACATCCATGCCACCTTTGCTCAGTTTTTCTTCGATGCCTTTTAGCATGTCTTCTTCCATGCCAGAAAGTTTGTAATCGGTATCTTTTTTGTCAAATTTATTTTTTTCTTCTGTCCCTGTTGCAGACTTGAACATATCTCCCGTAATATTTCCAACACTTTCGAGTACTTTCATTGTTGTAGATCTATTTGCAACAGATTCAAATCGTTTACCTTTTTTTACTTCACGCACAACTTGTATTCCTTTTCTGCGCCATTTTTTGTGTGCACTACGTGCAACAAATTGAATAGCAAGTGCACTATTATCAGCCTCTGCTTTTGCCAGTGCATTCAATATGCCACCAAGAGGATCTGATTCCATTGTTTTATAGCTTTTGAATGGAAAGAATCCTTTTTGTGTTGGGACGAGATAGGCACCGATAATACTACTTGTTTCAGAAAAAATATTATAATCAGTCATGATATCAATTTCTGCGTATGGATATTGTCCATGAATCTGTTGTTCAATAAATTGCTGCATTTTTTTTGGTATGTCGATGTAGAAATAAATAAGATTTTCATGTGCCACCATTTCAAATGAAAAATGGTCATCACGTCCGTGTAACCATTTTTTTATGCCGCGTTGCGCTTTCAAACCTGCAATGGCGGCAAAAAATGTCTCGGTGATACCGATTTCTTCTTTTACTTGCTCAAGACGATCTTCACCACCAACCTGCCCACCTTGGCCTTCAGATTTTCGTTCTTTTGGAACAAGAATTTGTAATACCACACGATTGAATGCCTTGTCTGCTCTACTTTTCGTATGAAGGAATGCTCGTACTATATAGAGTATCGCCACAACAATACCGACAGATATTAGCGCAATAACAATAAGGAACAAGATATTATTGTTAGACGTAAAAAAAGATTGTGTCGGAATCGGAGCAAATTCGTTCTTTGTAAAAAGTTGAGACATAGACTTGGTTGAGTAGTTGATTGGGTTTTTTTGAATAGTGTATTAGTCAAAACGTGTTTTTTGATTATATTACAACAAAGACACTAGTAAACGAATAATCAAAATCATTTTTTATATTGATCTTGTAAGGAAATAATTTTGTCAGCTTTTATTTTTGCTTCTTGCTCGAGATAAAATCTATTTATTCCAGGCAGCATCTTGAGCCATTCAAAAAGAAGTCTAAATATTTTTTTTATTTTAACATGTGTTGCCTTGAGAAGTTCTCGTATTTGGAGGGCTGTTTGTTCTCCCCTAATTTTAAATTCTTGTCGTTCAATAGTATTGAGTTCTTTGAATGCATCCGCCATTCCTTCTTCCATTATTTTTTCTACTTTTACTGTTACTTCATCGCGGACTTGAGGAATGGTGGTGTTTTTTTGTTTTTTTGGTCGACGGAGTTTTGAGCGTAGTCCATCGATTGCTTCATCAAGAAATCCTTCTTCTGTGTGTGATTCGATAGGCTGTTGTTCTGGAGTGCTATGAGTCTCTTGTTGAGGAATGCGTACTTCCTGTGGCTGTATGTATTCTGGCTTTGGTATTTCTGATGGTGGTCGTATATCAAAAGAAGCCACCGGAGGTATCTGTGGCGCTATTTCTTCTTTCCGAATCTGAGTGTCTACCATAAAGAAAATACAAAGCATGAATAGTATATCATAGTTGGCACGAATCACGGAACATGTAGCACGTAACAATGGTGGAAAACAATGTTGTTTGAAAAAATTTTGAAACTAGACAAACAGTGATGTACTAATACTTGATTTGACGATATCAAATTCTACTGATAGTTTGGTAGTAACGTTCACAGTGGAGGTGGAAGATGTCGCTCCCTGTCATTTTGCTCATCGTCGTGGCTGCACTCTCGATCATCGGGATCATCTGGCTCAGAATCTCTGTGTCAAAGCAGATCCAGTCAACAATCTATGACTTGGTCCTGCAGAGTACTGATCACCGGATGGAGTTGGGGGCTCTGATAGATGAGATGTATACAGAGAAAGGGTGTCCGTGTGTTCTAGCGAATCGTGCACTTCGGTCTCTAGAACGTCAGCAATGGATTCGGAGGGAAAAAATGGGTACAGAACGATTGGTACTTATGCCATCACTATTTACATCTTGGTGGCGATTCCCCGGGAGTGACCTCCGCACCTCCTTCCCGATGTCTTCGCGACGTATGGCTACCCCGATCTACGGGGCCATCCATCATGCGAGCGTCGGGGTCAGTCAAAAGCAGCGTAGAAATTTCTACGCTGCTTTTGTTTTGTATTGACAAACGTTGTATTTTTGTGTATATTCATTTGTCCACATCGTGTTGGTGTGGCGTCATGTAGGGGGGGTGAACGGTGTATCATTGCCTGGTTTACATTCTCGTTGATGAGCAGTACAGCTCTAAGAAGCAGTACTTCATCCAGATTCAAGAAGGGAGTGCTCCACCAGTGTCAGAGCCGGGGACGTTGCCCGTCTTTCGCCTCTCCGAGAGCGACGTTGCGCCGGAAAACTTCACGCTACACATCCTCACGGCGATCAAGAAGCTCAAGAACGCCAAAGATATGTTGCGGCAGATCCGCAACAATCTGAATGCCAAGTAGCTCTCGGCGCGCCATGAACATTGTGAGCCAGCCCGATCATGCATCGGGCTGGCTCTGTCAATTCTTCAAAACTTATTTGAGAATAACTTTCACCTGAGCAGGTGTTTTTTTGTCTCTGTTGACATGAAAATGATATAATGCTAGGATTTTCAATCCTGCGATTTGTAGGGAAACATTGTTCTTTTTACGGAGGAATACGTCATGCTGTTTAGTTTTGAGGTCATGATCATGGGGGATGCTTGTAGCCATCGTGGGTGCATACAAGCCATTACCTGGTTCGTAGCACACCTCCAAGAGAAGTCCTTTACCGTACAGAAAAGCGACTTCAAATTTCATCCAGCCGATGAGTCGGTTGTGTTGTCATTGAGTGCATACGGACATGTACCGTACCTTGAGGGCCTCATAATCCTCGAAGATGCCTTGGAAGCCATCCCAGGACACGAGCCCTCGTTGGTTGGGATATACAACCGTACGTGCGAACTCTCTTGTTCGTTTGATGCCGATCGAGAGATTTCTGGTTGGACACTCGAACGACAAGGGATAGCGTTTGATGCGCTCTTCGTGTATTTTAAGAGGCGCTCGAATCGTGAGATTGCAGACGTCCTTGCCGTCGGGATTGGGACGATTCATAGATATCGTGCCTCTGAACCGCGGAAAATACACCAAGGGACTCTCCGCCAGATCGTTGCATCTCTGCGGGAGATGAGGCCTAGGCCACCGCAGTTGTTGATCGACAAATTCCAGATTATGGTGACATCTGGTGACGATGAGTTGCCGGAGTTCCCGTACTGATGCGTGACAGGTCGTCGCTCTCCCGAGGTGGAGAGCGACGACCAGAGAGTATTCACTATGTTTCTGTGAGATTCACCTGAAAGAAGGTGAATTTTTTATACTACTTTATCGATAGTGTAGTGTGTCACACCAATGATCATCATACCCAAGAGAATAGATAACGTGAAACTTGTTATCGGAGTATGTGGAAAAAAGTACATATCGAGTAATCCCCAGACACCTCGCCAGAGACATACCATGCCGGATAATACGACGAGGCTAAAAAATAATTGATGATGTTTTTTGAGTGTGACAAATTTTTATATCATAGGTAAAAAAGTTACTTTTTACATTCAAAAAATAATAAGAGTGCAATATAGGAGAGGGGAAACAACACTAGTCCAATCCAAAAACCAATCGCACTCGTGGCTTCGTAGCCGACGAGTCCGTGGAAGACTGCGCAACTCTGGAATCCTGTCGCGGTGGGGCATGTGGGGACAAAGGTGATAGACATGAGTCCCATAATAAATCCAATCACACCGCCAGTAGGAATAGAGAGGGGAATGGTCGTACTCAAAAAGATAATTTTCTTTTTCTTTGTGAGTGAACGATACCATGTTTTCATAGAGCGTTGTGGTTATGCCGCCCCAGCCTCTGCTTCTTTTTCCATTTTTGCAAGGCGGATGTAATAATCGGAAAATTCTTTCAAATGTGCCCAGGCGATCTTGCCTGCGATGATAGGATCATCGTTTGTGACATTTGTTTCTGGATCATTTTTTCCATGTTCTGCTTCTACATTCATGCCATTGGTAAATTGTGTGAGATCAAATTCGACTGTGTCCCAGTTGATACCGATTGTTGATGCTACTTCTTGTGCTTCTTCGGTTGTGTAGTGTTTTTTTGGCATAGGATGTTGGTTATGTTATTTATTGAGACACTTCCTGTCCCTCTCCAGTATCTTTCACAACAAACCCAAGCTCAGCAATTTCATCACGCAATCGATCACTCTCACTCCAATTTTTTTCATCTCGTGCAGTTTTTCTTTCATCTAGAAGTGTTTGCACTTCTTCTGGAATCTCAAGTGTTTCTTTTTTTACTTCGTGAAGTTTTAATCCGAGGATTTTATCAAATTCTATTGCCATGTCGCGATCAATGCGATTGTTTTTTAATTCTGTCCAGAATACTGCCAATGCTTCTGGCGTATTGAGATCATCGTCGATTGCTTTCAGAAATTCTTCTCGTACATGCGGATCGCCTGGTGCGTGGTCTGGGATATTTGCAACAAGACGTTTCAATCGCTCGAGTCCTGCCGTTGCACCATCGAGCGCTTCCCAGCTGAACGTGAGTTGTTTTCTATAATGTGTTTGCAAGAGGAAATAGCGGTAGGCGAGGGGATCGATGTGTTTGTCGAGGAGCGTCTGCATTCGGAGGAAGTTTCCTTCGCTTTTTGCCATTTTTTCTGACCCTGTGAGGAGAAATTCTCCGTGCATCCAGAGTTTTACCCACGGTTTCACGCCATTTGCTGCCTCTGCCTGTGCAATTTCATTGGTATGATGCACGGGAATGTGGTCGATACCACCGCAGTGAATATCAAACTGTGTGCCGAGATATGTTGTTGCCATGGCACTACATTCTATGTGCCAGCCGGGAAATCCTGTCTTGCCAAATGCTTGCCATTCCATCTGTCGCTTTTCTCC
>MNVD01000013.1 GCA_001871445.1 Candidatus Magasanikbacteria bacterium CG1_02_41_34 | reverse complement strand
CAAGCCAGAATTTCGTTATACCCCTGATGGGAGTTTGCAGACAAAAGACACCTTATATTTCTTTGAAATTAAATATATATTAAAGCCAGAATTTGCCAAAATTATAGTTGATAACACTGTAAAATATTTAAGTGAAGTATACAAAAAATTATTGCCCAACATTGGTGATAAAAAATTTGTAATTAAACTAATTTTAGCTAGCGGAGATGATATTAGTGATATGACGTTTGACATACCCGACGGTGTTGATATTGAATTTTTTAAAGTATGAAAGCTAACTGGCAAACAAAAAAACTTGCCGAGGTTTGTGATATCGGTGCTGGAAATTCTGCACCACAAAATAAGGATTTTTTTGTTAATGGAAAGTATCCATTTTTTAGAACTTCTGATGTAGGGAATATTCACATTGGTAAAATAATAAATTCAAATGATTATCTTAATGAAAAAGGAATCAAAGGTTTAAAATTATATAAAAAAGGAACGATACTTTTACCTAAAAGCGGAGCTTCAACTTTTTTAAATCACAGGGTGATTCTTGATGTAGATGGTTATGTCTCCAGTCATTTGGCAACAATCAAAACTACTGAAAAGTTACTGGAGAGTGATTTTTTATTTTATTATTTGCTAGAAATTAAAGCTCAAGATCTGATTCAGGATCATAAATATCCATCATTAAATTTACAAGTGATAGGTGATATCCAAATTCCTCTCCCTCCCCTCCCCACCCAACACCGCATCGTAAAAATCCTCGATGAAATCTTCTCAGACATCGCAAAAGCAAAAGAACATGCAGAAAAAAATCTCCAAAACACTAAAGAACTTTTTGAATCGTATTTGCAGAATATTTTTGCGAATCCCGCCTCCGCTAAAGCTACGGCGGGCAAGCCGGGGGGAGATTGGGAGGAAAAAACGTTGAAAGAATTGACTTTAAAAATAGGGAGTGGAGCAACTCCTCGTGGGGGCAGAAAATCATATAAAAATGAAGGTATCTCTTTGATAAGAAGTATGAATGTCCATGACCGAAGATTTAAAGAAAAAAATCTTGCACTTATAGATGATACTCAGGCATCGAATTTATCAAATGTCACGCTAGAGGAGGGTGATGTTCTACTGAATATAACAGGGGCTTCGGTGACGCGATGTTGTGTTATGCCTATACAATATTTACCAGCGAGAGTAAATCAACATGTTTCAATTATTCGACCAAGACAAGAATTGATTGATACATATTTTTTAAATTATTTATTGACAACAAAATTATACAAGGATCAATTATTTGGAATCGGGGAACAAGGTGCCACGAGACAAGCCATCACAAAAGCTCAGATAGAAAATTTCACTATTATATTTCCAAAATCTATTGCCGAACAAAAATCTATCGTCATCAAACTCGACGCCCTTTTCGCGGAAACCAAAAAACTAGAGGCTATCTACCAGCAAAAACTTGCAAATTTGGAGGAGTTGAAAAAGTCAGTGCTCAAAAAGGCGTTTGCTGGGGAGTTAGTAGAATAATGTTGCAAGTGTCATTATTTCGTACATAGATTGTCGACATATTGACACATATGCTATACTATGATATATAAGAATATCCCTAATTCAATACGTATATGAGCCAAGCATACTCACAATTCATAAAAGAGTTACGTGAAAAGCGAGGCTTTTCACAGCAAGAAGTTGCAGACCGTCTTGAGATTGCTCGGACTTCGTATCTTGCTGTCGAGCAAGGTAAACGTGAACTCATGCTCTCCGAAGCTCACAAGCTGGCGGATATGTTTGGTATTGACATAGAAGATCTTGAATCTGGGATGATCCCGAATTACGAAAAATATAAGGACATGCTTATTGCATATCTTCGTACTGCAGGAAGTGATGTCGATGGATGCATTCCAAAAACAAAACTTGCAAAACTTTTATACCTTGCTGATTTTGGTTGGTTTTATGAACACCTGGAAAGCATGAGTGGTATGAAGTACAAAAAACTTCCCTATGGACCTGTCCCAGACATGTACTTCAGAGCACTCACTGAGCTCGAAGAGTCAGGTGTCATTACTGTAGAAAGAAAAGGAGAAGCCATTTTAATCAGTGAGACAGAAACCGCGAAAAAAAATAAGCAACAAAGTTTATCTGAAGAAGAATTGAAACTTATTAAAAAAATTGCAAAAAAATGGAAAAAGAAGAGAACGCCTGAAATTGTTAAATTTACACACGCTCAAATGCCATATTTTTTGTGTAGAGATAATGAAATCATCCCCTACGAGCTGATAACACAGGAAGACCCTGCTGGGGTGTACTAAACGAGCATATGGAGGAAAACTACACCGTGAGTATTGAGCCCTTTGCTCATAAACATTTTATAAAAAGCTTTGAGAAGAAGTATCGTAGTGCATGGGATGTCACGCTTCGCGCTATTATTGGACAGTTTGAACGTATTGATATGTTGCTGAAAAAGGATGTAGCAGAGACTATTGTAGATAGTACAAGTGTGAAAATTATAAAGAGTAAATTTAGTGTGGCAGGGACCAAAAAGTCTCCCAATGCTTCTGGGAATAGATGTATACTGGCAATGCATGAAGAGTACAAAAGAGTGTCTATATTGCTTGTATATCATAAAAACGATCTTGGCGGTGGAGCGGAGACGGCAAATTGGAAAAGGCTGATAAAGGAACACTATCCAGAATATCGTCATTTGCTGTAGAATACACCTACAATCTATTGACAAAAGGAGGGTTTTCTGCTATATTAAGCCATTCTTATGAATGAAGCAGATACCCGAGCACAATATATAGATCCACAGCTTGTGCACGCTGGCTGGGGGACTACAGAAGGATCAAAAGTCTTTCGGGAATTTCGTATTACCGATGGGCGTATTCAGGTTGGCGGAACACGTGCGAAACCAGATATTGCAGACTATGTGCTCGAGTATAACGGTGAAAAACTGGCTGTGATTGAAGCAAAACGAGCAGAGCTGGGTTATACCGAAGGTGTGGCACAAGCAAAACTCTACGCAGAAAAATTGCAAGCTCCGTATGCATATGCAAGTAATGGCACAGAGCTCTATGAAATAGTCATGCGTACTGGTGAAGAAAAAATTGTGGATATCATTCCTACGCCTGAGGAGTTGTGGAATCGATTATATAGTCATCATGATGAATGGCGACAGACGTTTCGCACTACTCCATTTGAAGATATTGGAGGTACCAAGAAACCTCGATATTATCAAGAAAATGCAGTACATAAAGTTCTCGATAACATTGCAGAAGAAAACAATCGACTCCTTCTGACACTTGCGACTGGAACAGGAAAAACATACATTGCATTTCAAATTGCTTGGAAACTCTTTCATACTCGCTGGAATACAAAGAGAGATGGCAATCGTCGTCCTCGTATTTTGTTTCTCGCAGATAGAAACATTCTTGCTGACCAAGCATTCAACTCATTTTCTGCGTTTCCCGAAGATGCACTGGTTCGAATCAATCCTGCAGATATTCGAAGACGAGGCCATGTCCCTACCAATGGCAGTATCTTTTTTACTATTTTTCAAACATTCATGAGTGGGCCAAATGATACGGCGTATTATGGAGAATACGAACCAGACTTTTTTGATTGTATTATTATTGACGAGTGTCACAGAGGTGGCGCCAATGATGAATCTACGTGGCGGGCTATCCTCGAACATTTTTCTCCTGCTGTACAAATTGGTCTTACCGCTACTCCAAAAAGGATAGACAATGTTGATACGTACAAATATTTTGGTGAGCCCGTATATACCTACTCACTCAAGAGTGGTATAAACGATGGATTCCTTACACCGTTTAAAGTAAAACGAATTCAAACAACACTTGATGAATATGTCTACACCTCTGATGATGAAATTGTAGAAGGCGAAATTGAAGCAGGAAAAGTGTATGTAGAAGAAGATTTCAATCGAATCATCCAGATTAAAGAACGAGAGGAAAAACGTGTTCGTATTTTTCTAGATGAAATCAACCAAAAAGAAAAGACAATAGTATTTTGTGCCACGCAAGCACATGCGGCTGCTGTTCGTGACCTTATCAATCAGCATGCCGAGAGCAAAAATCCTCTTTACTGTGCACGTGTCACTGCAAATGACGGTGCTCTTGGCGAGCAACATTTACGGGATTTTCAAGATAACGAAAAAACTATTCCTACGATACTTACTACATCACAAAAGCTATCAACTGGTGTAGATGCCCGAAATGTACGCAACATTGTACTCATGCGTCCAGTAAACTCCATGATTGAATTTAAACAAATTGTAGGGCGTGGTACACGGTTGTTTGAAGGGAAAGAGTATTTTACGATCTACGATTTTGTAGGGGCGTATAAACACTTCAGTGATCCAGAGTGGGATGGTGAGCCAATAGATCAGACTGATGAAAACCCAGAAGATACCCATAAAAAAGGTGCAAGTATTGCAACAAGTAAAACTATTACTACCTTTGTTACCTATGAGCGACCGGAGAAAATAAAAATTAAACTTCGTGATGGAAAAGAACGAGAGATCAGTCATATGATTTCTACTTCATTTTGGAGTGCAGATGGTACACCCATGTCTGCACAAGAATTCCTGGAAAAAATGTTTGGGGATTTGCCTGACTTTTTCAAGAGCGAAGAAGAATTACGTACTATTTGGTCTAATCCAAAAACCAGAAAAGTATTTCTTGATAACATCGCGAATTTGGGTTATGGAAAAGAACAACTTGAGGATTTACAAAAAATGATAGACGCTGAAGACAGTGATTTGTTCGATGTACTCGCCTATGTTTCTTTTGCAAGTACACCAATTTCAAGAAAGGAACGCGTAGACGAAACGAAGGGCAAAATTTTTAAAGAACTTGATTCTAATGCACAAGAGTTTATTACCTTTGTTCTTGAAAAATACATCGAAGAGGGTGTTGAAGAATTGGATGAGCAAAAACTTCCCGATCTATTGCGCCTCAAGTATCACGCAATGGCTGATGCTGAACAAAAATTGGGTGATGTAAAGGAGATACGTAGTATTTTTTTCGGATTTCAAAAGTTATTGTATACAAAAGTTGTACGTGAAAGTGATAAGATCGTTGCATAATTCGTATATATACGTTTTGTTTTAGAAAATAACTCATATAGCGAGTTGTTTTTTCTATTTTAGCCCAATCCATTTTGTGATATACTGAGTTTACTTGTGCTATGGCATCAAAAACTTCAACAACTTCACCTTCCGTAAAACAAGCCTATATTGTCACTGTTGACATGGGATACGGTCACCAGAGAGCATTGTATCCGCTCAAAGATATTGCTGCGTGTCCTGTAGGCTGGCAAGAATCTGGTATTATTACGGCAAATAATTACGGCGGTATTCCGAAAAAAGACAAACGAACATGGGAAAATAACCAAAAAGTCTACGAGACCATTTCTCGGATGAAAAAAATTCCGCTCATTGGTCAGCCGATTTTTGATATCATGGACTATGTCCAGCGGATCAAACCATTTTATCCAAAGAGAGATTTGTCAGCGCCATCACTTCAGCTCAAACAAATCTATAAGATGATTTCAAAAGGGTGGGGGAAACATCTTATAGAGGTGCTCAATGAAGATCCAAAACCATTTGTCACGTCCTTTTTCATCACGGCATTTTTTGCCGAAGAACATGGATACAAAGGGGACATTTTTTGCCTGTGTACTGATACAGATATTAGTCGTGCCTGGGCTCCTCTCCATCCCGAAAAAAGTAGAATCCAGTACTTTGCACCTACAAAGCGAGTAAAACAGCGTCTCATGCTGTATGGGGTGAAAGAAAAAAATATTTTTGTTACAGGATTTCCATTACCAAAAGAAAATATTGGTGGGAAGACTATCAAAACACTCAAAGAAGATCTTGGGTGTCGTATTGGCAATCTCGATCCTCATGGAAAATATCAAAAAAAATACGACGCAGTATTGAGTTCGTATCTTGGCAAACGGTATTGCAATGTGAATGCAAAACATCCTCTCACGATCACGTTTGCCGTAGGAGGAGCTGGCGCCCAACGTGATGTGGGAGTCACTATCCTTGAGAGTTTGCGTGAACATATTGATAAGGGCACTGTTCGACTCAACCTTGTTGCAGGCTCTCGCAACGATGTGTATCGCTATTATGATGAAAAAGTAAAAGAATTTCATCTCGAAAAACATCTTGGTGGTTCCATTACCATTATTTTTGCAAAACATAAGCTGGATTATTTTTCACAATTTAACGAAGTACTCCGCACCACAGATATTCTTTGGACGAAGCCGAGTGAATTGTCATTTTACGCCGGCCTCGGTATCCCAATTATCATCGCGCCAACAATTGGGTCGCAAGAAGAATACAACAAGGCGTGGCTTCATGCCGTGAATGCAGGATTTGAACAAGAAGATCCTGCGTATACACACGAATGGCTCTTTGATTGGCTTGAGTCTGGATGGCTTGCAGAGGCAGCAATGAGTGGATTTCTCAATGCTCCGAGAAACGGGGCGTATCATATAGAAGAAATTGTATTGAAAGGAAAACGAAGTGAAATAGAAGATATGCATTTAATGTAATGTTTAATTTTCAAGGTACACTGATGCTTTAGTACTAATTCAAATATGAAAAAAGAACTTCCGATGATTCAACTGAACACTGGAGCAAAGATGCCACAGATTGGACTGGGGACGTGGAAGGCTGACAAAGGCAAAGTAGGGGAGGCAGTGCAGTATGCACTCGAAGAAGCTGGCTATCGTCACATAGATTGCGCAGCTATTTACGAAAATGAAACAGAAATAGGGGAGGCACTGTCAGGTGTTTTTTCTCATGGATCGGTAAAAAGAGAAGACGTCTTCATCACAAGCAAACTCTGGAATACCGAACATGATCCAACTCGTGTGCGCTATGCGTGTGAAAAGACATTGAAAGATCTGCAGCTCGACTATCTAGATTTGTATCTGATGCATTGGAGAATTGCACAAAATGATACAGGTGAGATTATTGATATTCCTTTTGAAGAAACATGGCAAGCAATGGAGATGTTGGTTGAAACGGGATTAGTCCGCGCAATTGGTGTGTCAAATTTTACAGAAGACATGCTCACATCGCTGCTCGAGCGAGTGGCAATTGTTCCGGCAATGAACCAAGTGGAAATGCATCCATATTTGCCACAAGAATCACTCCGTGCGTTTTGTCATGAAAAAAATATTCATATCACTGCGTATTCTCCACTTGGTCGGCCCGGACAAAGCAATGAAGATGATCCTTTTCCACAATTGATTGCGCACCCAACAGTTCTAACAATTGCAGACACACATGGAAAAACACCTGCACAAGTGTTGCTTCGATTTGGTATTGATAGAGGTATAGTCGTCATCCCAAAAAGTACCATACCCTCTCGCATTGCAGAAAATATAAATGCGATTTCTTTTACATTATCATCAGGAGAGATCGTACAGCTTCTTGGACTTGAAATTCCATATCGCTATGTCGAACCATCTGGGTGGTGGGGGATCCCTTATTTTTCTTAATATATGTTTTGGATACTTTTTGCACTTGGCGGATATGTTGCACTTGCAATCGTCTTTGTGCTCGATAAATTGATTTTGACAAAAACACTCGATAACCCAGTTGTCTATACATTCTATTCAACCATTTTTATGTTTGCGGCACTTCTTGCCTTTCCCTTTGGTGTGGAATTGCTGCACGGCATAGACTGGCTCTGGGCAGTCGTATCTGGACTTGGTTTTGGGTTTGGACTCTGGGCGATGTTTGTGGCGGTCAAAAAAGGAGAAGCAAGTCACATCGATCCATTTATTGGTGCGATAATTACCATTGTTATTTTTGTGCTTGCCTCTGTCTTTCTTGGTGAATCATTGTCATCGCTAGAAATGATAGGTATGGCGATTCTCGCAGGATCGACATTACTTCTCGCATTTTTTAATGAAAAAGGGTTTGTGGGTTTGAACAATAGTTTTGCGTGGGGAATACTTGCAGCTGTGTTGTTTGCAGTTTCACACACAACTGCAAAGTATCTGTATGACATATATCCATTTCTCACCGGTTTTGTCTGGACACGTGCTACAACTGGTGTTGTTGGTTTGATAGGATTATTGTTTCCCTCTGTTCGACAGACGTTTCATCGTACCCAGCATGACAGTGTTGCATTGGGCAAAGCAAAAGATGCTGGGTTTCATGGTGTACGAGGTGTCATGCTTGTTGTATCAGACAAAGTGCTTGGTGTTGTGGGCGTGGTGCTCATACAGTTTGCAATTGCGATTGGGAGTGTGACACTCGTGAATGCGCTTGTGGGTATTCAGTATGCACTCATGTTTATCATTATTTTTTTTCTCACAAAATTTGCACCACGCATTTTGAAAGAAACATTTTCTCACCGTGAGATTGCTGTACAGACAGCGGCAATGATATTTGTTATACTTGGATCTGCGTTGTTTGTATTGTAGAATATTCTACCTATGAAGCTCCTCGGATATATATCTGCCTCAGTCATTCTGTTACTTATCACTCTGTGGGTTTTGTTTTGGTCGTATAGTCACAAGATGTATGATGTGGGATATGGTATTAGTTTTAGTGCAGAACACGCGACGTCCCTTGGACTTGATTGGCGACAGACGTATCAGACGATGCTTACAGATCTTCACCCAAATTATATTCGTATAGCAGCGATGTGGAGTGATATTGAAAACAGCGAGGGAACGTATGATTTTTCCAATATAGACTGGATGATCGAAGAAGCCACAACATACAATGTCAAAGTCACACTCGTGGTGGGACAAAAAGCACCGCGTTGGCCAGAGTGTCATGTTCCCAGATGGGTGGACGGTATAGATAGTGACATGTATCGCACAAAGTTACTTGCCTATGTTCGAGTTGTAGTGGAACGATATCAAGAAAATCCAGCTGTGGAATTTTGGCAAATAGAAAATGAAGCATTTATTCGTTTTACTTTTGGTGATTGTGCTTGGTTTGATCAGGAAGCAGTCTATTCAGAATTAGCATTGGTCCGACATATAGATCCAGATCGCAAAATTATTATGACGGACAGTGGAGAGCTTTCTTCATGGCGACGTCCAAGTAAGCTTGGAGATATTTTAGGGACAACATTGTATAGAAAAGTCCGTATGCCAGGAGGGAGTATTTTTTCATATGATTGGTTGCCTGCTGGATTTTATCGACTCAAAGCTGCTCTCTGGCACAAAGCGTCCAATCGTTTTTTTGTGTCAGAATTGCAAGCAGAGCCATGGTTTACAGACAGTACACCACTCGATACCTCGATAGAAAAAATGGAACAAACGTTGAATCCAGATATTCTTGTCGCAAATATTGATTATGCAAAACACATTGGCGCATCACGTGTCTATTTTTGGGGTGTAGAATGGTGGTATTTTATGAAGACAGAAAAAAATGACAATAGATATTGGAAATTGATTCAGGAGACATTGCTTCCGTTGCATTGATAATATAGATTTCAAAAAGATGTTGCATCTGCGACATCTTTTTTTGTGTTGAGTGCACGCGCGCCGGTGAGGATGGTCACCGGCGCGTGCGTGGTGTTCGTGGCTGTTCATGCCATGGTAGCAGCTTCCCCGAGGATGACGCGTCGAGCACACTGGATCAGGTGTTCCTTTCCCATGTACGAGGCCGATCCTTCGTTACATGTAGTGTCGCATGGTCCCAGCAACACACAGGTTGACTCTGCCGATCGTGTATCCGTTATCCGGAAATGGTAGGTACCATTACAGACCGATCGAACACACGCATGTGGGGAATACCTTTCATTTCGTTCTCTGTTTTTTGGTTTCATCCCCCAGTCTTCGTAGTAGTAGATCAGGAACAGTCCCTGGTAGCCTGGCATTGCCTTCTCCTTGGTAGTTTCTTCTCTCAGTATACTGCGATGTTAGTTTTTCGTCTATGATTTGCTCCCCAAAAAGAAACATGCTACGATACTTCTGCTATGACTCTACTATGTTCCTACACAGGAGGACACACGAAGGCAATAGTTTTTTAGTATATACCGCCAACAGAGGTGGTTTTTTTATGTCACCATGCGTATGCATATCCCATTTGCCCTTACATACGATGATGTGCTCATCGTCCCTCGTCGATCCACGTTCAGCTCCCGTAGTGAAGCACTGACAAGAACAAGGTTCACAAAACAACTCGACATTAATATTCCTATTGTTGCGGCCAATATGGATTCTGTGACTGGATCTGACATGGCCATTGCACTTGCACGGCTTGGAGCAGTTGGTATTTTGCATCGGTTTAATACTATTGAAGAAAATGTCGAAGAAGTAAAACGAGTAAAGCGGGCACAAAATTTTATTATCGAAGATCCATACACCATTGAACAAGACAAAACTGCTGCTGCTGCAAAAGAATATGTTGCTGACATCGGGATTACTGGACTTCTTGTTGTGAGCCCTGACAAAAAATTGCTTGGAATTTTGTCTCGTCGAGATTTTCTCTATGCACCAAATGGTGATACACGTGTATCACAGATTATGACGCCAAGAGAAAAACTTATTGTGGGAAACAGGAAAACAACATTTGAAGATGCGCGTGCTATTTTTGCTCAGCACAAAATAGAAAAACTTCCACTTGTTGATGAAGACAATACTATCATCGGACTTATCACGAGCGATGATATGAAACTCAGCATAGATTTTCCCGATGCAAATTTGGATCATGATGGGCAACTTATTGTCGGTGCATGTGTCGGCGTACATGGTGATTTTATTGAACGCGCAAAAGCTGTTGTTAGCGCTGGAGCTGATGTACTCGTTATAGATATTGCGCATGGACATTCTGATCTTATGATCAATGCGATTGCAGAGCTCAAGCAATCAGTGCCTGGTACACCACTCATTGCTGGAAATATTGCGACCGCACAGGCAGCAAAGGATTTATGTGAAGCTGGTGTTGATGCACTGAAAGTTGGTGTGGGTCCCGGATCTATTTGTATCACTCGTCTTGTCACTGGCTGTGGTATGCCGCAACTGACAGCGGTGAGTGAAGTAGCAAAAGTTGCAAAGCAATATGGTGTTCCTGTTATTGCTGATGGTGGTATCAAAACGTCAGGAGATATTGTTAAAGCTATTGGTGCAGGAGCCGACACGGTGATGATCGGTAGCATGTTTGCAGGGACAAAAGAAAGTCCTGGTGTGGTGATGACAAAAGGTGATAAAAAATATAAAATTTCTCGTGGCAGTGCGAGCTTTACCCAAGTACAAAAACGACAACAAAAAGGACAGGAACAAAAAGATTTATCAAAAGTTGTTCCCGAAGGTGTGGAATCAATTGTGCCGTATAAAGGAGTTGTTGCCGATATTGTATATCAACTTATAGGAGGACTGAAATCTGGAATGAGTTATACGAACTCACACACGATTGCTGAATTGCAAGAAAACGTAACATTCGTTCGTATCACAAACGCCGGTTCACGAGAAAGTGGTGTACACGATGTCAATCCTATTACTTAATTTTTTTTTATGAAATCTCAAACAATGGTAGTCGTGGGGGCGCAATGGGGAGATGAAGGAAAGGGAAAAATTACAGATGTACTTGCGAGTAGTGTGGACTATGTTGTGCGTTTTCATGGAGGGAACAATGCTGGACATACTGTTCAAGTTGGAGAGAGAACTTATAAGTTGCATTTGCTTCCGTCAGGGATTGTTTCTCGTCATGTCACATCAATTATAGGGAATGGGGTTGTCATTGATCCGCGTGTATTACTCGAAGAATTAGAACATTTTATTGAAGAAAATTGGACACCAAAATTATTGATCAGCGAACGTGCACATGTCATTATGCCATACCACATCGCTATGGATGAAGCACTTTCTGGACATCAAGGAAATCTTGCTGCTGGTAGTACAAAACGTGGTATTGCACCAGTCTATGCCGATAAAATGTATCGCCATGGGATTCGTATGGGTGATCTTCTCGATGCAGATATGTTCAGAGAAAAACTTGAAAAAGCATATCATTTTAATGTCAGCATGTTGAAAGAGCAATTTCATCATAGTTTTGATATGTCGCTTGAAAAAATACTTGATGTATATCTAGAATATGGAAAACGACTGGAAACATATATATATGATACAGAACATGAATTATCGCTTGCACATCGCTATGGACAACGAATATTATTTGAGGGAGCACAAGGAATGTCACTTGATACTGATCATGGGATGTATCCATATACAACGAGTTCCAATAATCTTGCTGGCTATGCAGAAGTAGGGTCAGGGCTAGGCATCAACGCTACAAAACGCATTGTTGGTGTAGTGAAAGCTTATGTAAGTAGGGTAGGAGAAAGTCCATTTCTCTCTGAATTGCTCGATAGTACGGGAGATTTCATTCGAGAAAAAGGTCGTGAATATGGAACGACAACAGGAAGACCTCGTCGTATCGGATGGCTTGATCTTGTTCAAGTGCGTCAAGCTGTCCGTACCAGTGGATTGACAGAAATTGCAATGACAAAATTGGATATCCTTGCCGGACTTGATGAAGTAAAAATTTGTGTTGCGTATAAACTTGATGGAAAATTTGTTACAGAAATGCCTGCAAATTTGCATGTGATACGAAAATTAGAACCAGTGTATACAGTACTCACCGGGTGGAATGAGCTGACAGAAGAAGATAAAAAACAGATTGTTTTGAATGGATATGAAGCATTTCCAACTGAGATGAAATCATTCATCACATTTGTGGAGTCGCAAGTGCAATGTCCTGTTTCCATTGTTTCGTTTGGTCCAGAACGTACAGAAACATTCATAAGAGAACGTTGATATGTATACAAATAAGGAAATAAAAGCAGTCATCTTTGATGTAGACAATACACTCATTGCGACAGATCGTTTTGTATTGGAACATATAAAAGAAACGGTTGATATACTGCAGAAACAGGGTGTTCAAGTACACGTACCATCAGATGAACAGATCTCGAAGGTGCAAGCTGTAAATATGCCATTTGAAGAAATATTTCAAACTGTATTTCCTGGAGTACATGCCAATGAACAATTGTGGGAGACTGTTCTTGTTAAATATCGTGAGACTGCGCCAGCAAAGCAGTATAAACCTACCGTAGGAGCGGTCGATGCTGTGAAGTATCTGGTGACACATGGGATTGTGGTAGGGCTTGTGACAAATAGAGTTCGCATGATCGAAGATCGTTTGCAACAAGCTGGATTTTCGGTAAATGATTTTGCATTCATCCATGCACCAGAAAAGATGGAATATAGAAAACCACATCCAAAGGCATTTGAAGGTGCATTGCAATTGCTCAAAGAGCGTGGTATTGCTTCGTCGCAAATACTGGTGATAGGTGATCACTTGGATGATTATTATGCAAGTTATTATCAGCACATAGCATTTCTTGCTCTCTTGCAGGGGCAGACCACAAAAGAATTGTTTCTCGAGCACGGTATAGAAGAAGCCTGTCTTGTCGAAGATTTACAGCATATCGGCAAGACACTAGAGAATGTGACGCGTGCAGAGTTGTACAAGCGTTCACTCTACAATACGTCTGCGCTTGATGGAAGACACCATGTGATGTCGCATGAACTCAGACATTATTTTTCTGAATACGCACTTCACAAACACCGTATCATGGTTGAAATAGAGCATGTCATTGCACTGAGTGAATATACGAATGGGGTTGTCATACGATTGTTTTCACAGCAAGAAAAAGAAACCTTACGAAATCTATATACACATTTTTCAGAAAAAGATGCATATCAAGTGTTGCAATATGATCATCTCGGTAGGCATGGTATAGGACCGACAGAGCATGATGTAAAATCATGTGAGCTATGGATACAGGAACAACTGTGGAAGACACCTTTTGCAGATGTTATTCCTGCTATTCACTTGTTCGTCACTTCAGAAGACATTAATAATTTGGCGTATAAAAAAATGCTTGATGGGGCAATGAAAGATATCGCATTCCCGGAAGTATTTGCCATCACAGATAGGCTAAAAGAACTCACAGAGAAATATCTTTCCGATCCAGTCATGGGGAGGACTCATATGCAACCAGCAAGTCCTACAACATTTGGAAAAATTTTTGCAGGGTATTTGGCTCGATATACCGCAGCAATAACACGAGTAGAAGAAGTCAAATTGACTGGGAAAATAAATGGAGCCGTAGGAAATTACAATACATTTGTTGCTGCGTATCCAGAGATTGATTGGAAAGGCTATAGCGCATATTTATGTAGGACTCTTGTATTTGATACCGCACTCTGGACTGATCAGCGGGGAACGCATGTAGATGTCATTCAGCTCTTTCAAGCGTTGCAAGAAATAGGGAATATCACGCGCGATCTTGCACAAGATCTGTCGCTCTATGCATCACTGCGTACCATATATTTTTCCAAGATAGAAAGTCATGTTGGTTCTTCTGTTATGCCACATAAGGTAAATCCGTGGTTTGCAGAAGTAGCAGAAGGAAGTATAAAAAAAGCAAATGGATTCATCAATACATTCTCAAACGAACTCGATGTTTCTCGATTACAACGAGATTTGTCTGATCATGAATTCGAACGTTCGTACGGTGAAGCATTTGGGTATGTGCTCGTTGCCATGAAGCATCTTCATATTGCCCTTGACCTGATTAGACCTGATGTCGCATATGCAAAGAAAGAATTGCGCGAGCATCCAGAAGTTGTTACCGAAGCGCTTCAAACAATGTTACGTGTGCATGGAAGAACCGATGCATATGATGTATTAAAACAAAAGGTGCGTGGAGCAAATATGCAACAGGAAGAATTACGAGTATTTATAGAATCACTTGATGTAGATTTTGGTGTAAAACAGCAGATGCTTTCAGTACTTGATCCATTGCAATACATTGGTTTGGCAATGCAATTATCACAAGATGCGGTCTATGAATATGAAAAAGTGAAGCATCGTTTTGTCACGACACGTTGATATTGCAGGACAAAAAAAGAACAGCGCTAGGCGCTGTTCTTTTTTATTGCTATACTATATGTATTCTTGTATGGCATCACTCAAGCATTTTTTCATACCACACAGAGACAACAATTATCACCCGCATATATTACATACAAAGCGGGCGGTCTTGTATAGTGGACTCTTTCTCACTATGAAAGCAATTGTAGTTGTTTTTGTATTGCTTGTTCCTGTGGAGGTATATGTGATTCCAGATGTGCTTGCGGATCAACAGGCAAGATTGTTTACCTTGACAAATGAAGTTCGTCTTACAAATGGCATCGTGCCACTGACACTAGAACAGCGTTTGTATGCATCTTCGCAACACAAAGCAACAGATATGGCGAGTGCTTCATACTTTGCGCACACAGGACCAGATGGACGATCACTGGCATCGTGGCTCAATGAGGCTGGTTATTCGTATAGTGTAGCAGGAGAAAATCTTGCAATAGGATTTTCTGATCCGCGCGCTCTTGTGAATGCGTGGGTGAATAGTCCAACACATTTGGCAAATCTTATAGATCCAGAGTATGCAGAAACAGGTATCGGGCTTGCTGGTGGAATGTATGATGGTGTACCTGTTGTATACGTGGCACAGCACTTTGGGACAGAGAAGTCTGGTAGTGAGATAGACGTAGTTGCAGAAAAACCTATTCTTTCACAAGTTGAAACCGCAGAGGTGACACCTGTTGTCAGTGAAGAAACAATCATCGTCGTTTCAAGCACCACCTTTGGTGATGTTCTCGGTACAAAAGAAGATACTGAGGTATTGGAAGAAGCAATTGTTTCAGAAGATCCAGAAGAAAGTATTCTTGTAACGGCGGAGCAGACATCACCACTCGTAGAACAAACATCTCAAGAGTTGTCTTCGATAGATTTTGATAGATCATTTGTACGATATGAGGAAATCGATGATACTCATTTTCGTATTGCTGCATTTGCAAGTATCAATGTTCCATTTCGTTCAGCTTCAGTATTGATTGGGAACACTGCTATCCCGCTGACAGAAACTGATGGTAGCTATGGTGTGCTCTCAGGATCTATTGAAATGGATGAATCTATATCAGAATATTTTGCAGCAGTGTTAGTGCCGGAGTTGCGTATGACAAATGAACAGGGAGAAGTCATGAGCTATGCACTCCGTTGGCAGCATTTGCCAAAGGTCACGCTCACGCCTGTAGAACAATATACTGCATCAAAATCCTTACTTTCCTCCATAACAAATTTGTTCAACGTGACGAATGATATATTTTTCTTTTTTATTGGATTTTTTACGATCGCGCTTTTCACGAACATTTTTTGGGAGATTCGATATCAGCATCATCATGTCACCGTACAAACACTTGGTTTAATCCTTCTCCTTATTACTCTTGTTGCTATCTAGCATGTTTTTTCGTAAAAAAAAACCAGAGTCACTCAGTGATCTCACAATGCATCAAGGCATTTTTCGATCTCGTATCACATTATTTGAAGGGATTGCACTCATGCTCAGCGGGACCATAGGCGCTGGAGTTCTTGGGCTCCCATATGCGGTGGCAAAGTCTGGTGTGTTGATTGGGGCACTGTATATTATTGGCATAGGTATGCTGATGATTGGACTCAATCTCATGCTCGGGGAAGTAGCCGTCAGAACAAACGGATCGTTTCAGCTTGTTGGATTTGCCAAAAAATATCTTGGAAAAACAGGTGGAGCTATCATGACTGTTATGATGTATGGCATGCTTTTTGGTGCTCTCGTTATCTATTTGATTGGAGAAGGGGTAACGCTTGCTGCACTTTTTGGTGGTAGTGCATTTCATTGGAGTCTGATCTTCTTTGTCTTTGCTGCTCTCCTTGTTGTGTTTGGTATAAGGACTCTCAAGACTGCAGAGCTTTTGTTGACTATTGGTATTTTGACAGTTGTCCTGTTGATTACGAGTTTTAGCGTCCCTCATATCGATGTCGTGCATCTATATACGACCAATCTTGCATTTTTGTTTTTGCCATACGGTGTCGTGTTATTTTCTTTTCATGGGACAACGGCTGTTCCAGAGATGTATAGTGTACTTCGTCATGACAATGGCACGTTCAAAAAAGCAATCATCATCGGTGGACTTGTTGTTATGGCACTGTATCTGTTATTTTCATTCGTTGCTGTTGGCGTTACCGGAGCAGATACTACACAGATCGCAACGATTGGGCTTGGCAATCAACTCGGGCGTGTCATGTTTCTTTTTGGCAATGCCTTTGCGTTTTTTGCGATGGCGACGAGTTTTCTTCTCAATGGTGTTGCGCTCAAAGATTCCTTGTCATGGGACTATAAGCTCCCAACCAGTGTTGCCGCACTTATTGCTCTGGGTATTCCGTTAACCGTTGTATTACTTGGGCTCAGACAATTTATAGAAGCGATTAACATTGTCGGCGGTGTCTTTGGGAGTCTTGAGATGTTGTTAGTTTTGCTTATCTATTGGCGAGCAAAAAAAATGGGTGATCTTGATCCTGGAAAATACAAACTGCATCATATTGCGCTCATCGGAGCACTCCTCTTGCTTGTACTGACTGTTGGTGCGATATATAGCGTATTTGTGTTATTCATATAGTACGAATCACGTAACACGTAACACTTAACCAACGTGCTTTAGATGTAATAAAACTTGCGGAGCAAGATTACGCTTCGTTAAGACTTTATTTCACCTTTGGTGAAAAAGATTAGAAGATTATGTTACATGCAAAGAAGGGCATACATATCATGCATGTCCTTCTTTTTACGATGTAATCTTAGCAAAGCGCAATCTTCCGTTGCAATGTATCTAGCCGTTCATAGTAAGATTGTTACGTGTTACGTGATTCGTACTAACTGATAACTTTATCAGCAAGTCCATACGTCACTGCCTCTTCTGCTGACATGAAGTAATCTCTATCTGCGTCCTTTTCTACCTTTTCAAATGTCTGTCCGCTATGCTTTGCAAGAATTTCATTCAAATGTTTTTTCATTTTGATAATACGTTCTGCATGAATCTGAATATCACTTGCTTGTCCTTGTGTGCCACCGAGGACTTGGTGGATCATGACTTCACTATTTGGGAGGACAAAGCGTTTTCCTTTTTCTCCTGCTGCGAGGAGGACTGATCCCATACTTGCAGCCATACCAATACAAATTGTTGAAACGTTCGGTTTTACGAACTGCATGGTGTCATAAATTGCCATGCCTGCAGTCACAGAACCACCAGGGGAGTTGATATAAAGCTTGATATCTTTTTCAGCATCTTGATTTGCAAGGAAGAGGAGTTGTGCAATAACGGTATTGGCAACGCCATCATCTATCTCACTACCAAGAAAGACAATGCGATCCGTGAGAAGGCGAGAATAAATATCGTATGCACGTTCACCGTGAGACGTTTTTTCGATAACTGTTGGAATGAGGTATTGAGAATTCATAGAGTCAATAAACAATTAGCAATAAACAACAAACATTATTTATATAGTATAGCATAATGTAGAGTTGTCAGTCTTGTCAATAGAGTGATAATCATTCCAGAACGTTCCCCTCCTTACGAAGGAGGGGGCAGGGGAGGTTCCATAGAAGTAAGAAAAGTGGTAATGCGATAACCCCACCCTAACCCTCCCCTTCGTAAGGGGAGGGAAATGATTTTAATATTAACATAAGGCAATTTTTTTAGTTATACACTTGACAAAAGTTGTGTTTTATGCTATATTCTCCCGTTCAAAATAGGACATAAGTACCTATTTTGACATGCTATTTACAATGCAAGAGAACATGTGTGTGGTGCGGTGAATACGTTGTGTTTGGAATAGGTCCAAGCGCTGCGTTCATCCGCATCACTGGGAGAAAACCGATGCGTTCGATCTTCACCGCCACCCTTGCCCTCGCCCTCACCTTCGTCGCCTGCGTCGACGACACCGACACCGTCGCCCCCTGCCCCGCGCAGGTCGACGAGACGGTGCCGACCGTCGAGACCACCACCCCGCCCTTGGCGTGGGTCGAGTGTATCTCGACTTGTCGGTTGACCGTGGTCAACGAGGCCGGCTTCGCCCAGCAGGTCTGGGATCCCGTCGACCCGGACATCGCGCTCTTCGAGTACGAGTTTTCCGGCGAGATCTCCGTGGAGGTCTACGCCGGACTGATCTTCGAGATCGAGGTTCTCGGCGTGACCGGAGACGGTGGCGTCTACGGTGGGGCCTTCCTCACCATGGACACGGAAGACTACGTCTTCCAATTCGATGGGCTGGGCGGAGGCGTTCACACGTCGAAGTTCATCCCGATTGCGCCACAACCAGGCGTAATCGAGACGTTCGAGGTGGTACGCTACCTCTACTAGCGCCTCGCGCATGTTCTCTTGTAGCGACTCTGCCACGATGCTTCGGTATCGTGTTGCAGGGTCGCGTGTGTTTTTTCGATGATATCGAAACTGATGAGTCTTTGCAGATTTTGAAAAAGACGAAAACATATAATATAAAAAAACAGCTTGCAAGCTGTTTTTTTATGTAAAATTATATATCCAATCGTGAGATCCTACTGTCAAAAACAAAATAGTCTCCCCATCAACAAAACGAAAAATGATTCTATACTTTTTATCAATACGTATACTCCAAATTTCATTATGTCGAGGTTTCAATTTTTCTGTATGAAGTGATGGATGAAACGGATTGGCACGGAAAAGCTGTTCTTGCTTTTCTGCTTTAGCTTGAATCGTTCGTTGTAATTTTTTATATCGTTTTTTGAATTCTTTTGTGATCAAAATAGTCATACCCCTCCTATGTGTTTTGATTATGATGCAAGGTCTTTGAGAGAAGAAATCTGTTCTACATCTCCTGATGAATATTCTTCTTCGGCGTTATCAACACTCTGAAGAAAATTTTTGTTGAATAACCCAAAAATTGCGGCAAGGCGTTCAAACTTGTCTGCATCTACCTCTATATGCAGTTTTCTTTTTAATTTTGAAATTGTGACAGGTAATGTATACATATGCCTATAGTATATGCGTGAGTGTACGCCATGTCAATGAACGCTATACCTCAGCAAGTGCAAGTTCTCCGTTTTCAAAAAGACGAATTTTTTCAAAAATATGTTCGATAGCATGTTCAAGTGGTCCTTCTACAGAAAAGCCTGCTGCTTTTTTGTGTCCACCGCCACCAAAGAGTTTTGCAAATGCTGATACATCGACATGGTCATGCGTCGTACGAAAGCTTCCTTTGAAATTGCCGTCTTCTGTTTCTTTCAATATCATGCCAGCACGTCCATCCTTTATATTATTCATAAAGTTTGCAATGCCTTCGACTTCGTGTTCGGTCACGCCGTGTTTTGCTATATCTTCTTTTGTGACATACGTGTAGACAATATCGAGTTTTTCATGATGTGCCATGCGGCTGAGTACGGTGCCCCAGAGTTTGAGTCCATTGATAGTCTTATCTTTCAGGACCCATCCTTGAATGAGTGCCATGTTGCCGCCTTTTTCAATCAGTTTACTTGCAATATTCATCGAGTGTTTTGTGGTCGCTGCATTGGTAAAGTTTCCTGTATCGGTAATGATCCCTGTGAGGAGACATGTTGCCATTGCTGGTGTGATTGTTACTTTATTGTGCGCAAAAAAATCATGCACTATTTCAGTGGTAGAGCTTGCTTTTGGCAGGACGAGGTTGAAATCTCCGTATTGAAGATTGGTATTGTGATGATCAATATTTGCGATCTGTGCACCACGTTCTTTCATAATCGGGAGCAAGTGTTCTACCCCAGCATAGTCTGGACTGGATGAATCAAATACAATCACGAGATCAATATCTTTATCATCCCACACGGTCGGTGTATGCGTCACATAGTCGATGTGTGGCAAAAACATCAGTGACGGAGAAATATCGGTAGCACAAAATGCCACATGTGGTTTTTCGATATGGCGAAGGTATTGCATCATTGCAGCGAGCGATCCCAGGGTGTCTCCGTCTGGATTTTTGTGAGACACAAGGAGAATCTTTCTTGCTGCCTGGATGGCCTTGAAAATGTGGGTGGCTACCCGTTTTGGCATATATATCTGGGCCTAGGGACTTGGAACTCGTCACTGGGCCTCTTTACTATAATATGTGAGCGAAGAAAGACAAGCATATGAATCTACACTATTTTAGAAAAAGTGTCAAGGTAAGAATATGAAATATTGCTTTGAACACAAAAATTACTCTAAATAGAGCCATTTTTTTGTTGTTTAAGTTTTTTTTTCATGTTATTATAAAAATAATAACTACTATAGTGCATATATCATATGCAAAAAATTGTATGAGAGTCAATAAAATAATATACCTTCTAGTTTCTTGTATTTTTTTACTCATAGTGACTTTTTATAATCAAACCAAATATATACCAACGGAGTCAAATGAAACTGATGCTATTACTTTGGGTAGATACTTTGCGTACTCTCTTTTATTGGGTAATCCCTATATAGGGGAAGGGAAATACAAAGATATACTATCTGTATCGGATAAGGATGTCATAGTAAATATTATTGAGAATAGGCAATTGGTACCTATATCTTTAGAAGATATAACAGAAACATACGCCAAACTTAATTTATCAAATAAAGATGGAGACGAATACAGCGAGAAATTTCATTTGTTTTCTCCATTAATAGATGCTTTTGAGTCTTCAAAAAATTTAGAGCTATCTAGTCTAGTTCAAGAAGGGAACAGGGTAACAATGACATTCTCATATCCTTTACCTGATAAAAAACTATTTGTATATATGGTGGCAGTTGAGTATAGAATAGAAAAAGGTGGTAGATATAGAAATACTTTAATGAGTAAATTTTTTTCTATTCCCGGTATTGACTATGTTAGCGGTGAAAATAGACTTGAAGGATATTGGGTCGTTTCAGATTTTGACTATGAATCAAACATGAACGATTATAATAATTGGTTACTTTTATATAATTTCTCTACATCAACTAATATAAAATAATATGACATCTAAAAAAAAATTTTCTCTCAATACGACTGTCGTTTCTATTGGGGGGAGGGGAACAAATATTCTAAATAGACTTGTTTCCTTGGAAGAAAAAGGGATACGTTTGGTGTCTATTGGTACGCAAAAATCCTTGCGATATGGAAAAGATATACGGGAACAAATAGAATTACCAGAAAATTATTTGCTTGCAGAGGCACTTCCTCATGAAAAAGTGGATGCTCTGTGTGGTAAATCAAATGAGATCAAGAAAGTGTCTTCTGAAACAGATATAATGTTTATACTTGGGAATATATCCAACCCAATAAATGTACGGCAGTCTGCCGATATCGCAGAGATCGCAAAACAGACTGACACTCTTGTGTTTTATGTGAGTGCTACACCATTTCTCTTTGAGGGCAAGAAAAAGAAGGTATATAAAGAAGAAGGAAAAGAGATACTGGAAAAAGTCGTAGATGGAGTATTATGCATCAATAGTGATAAAATTTTGGCAAAAGGAGAATCGGCAAATGAAGGATTACAGCAGGTAGACAGGGTAATAGTTCACATGATGCAGCTTCTTGCCGATCTTGTTATGCAATTTGGGATTATAAATGTTGATTTTTCAGATTTGAAAACAACGGTGCAGGATGTTGGTATGCTTTATTTTAGTAGTGTTGAAGGATCAAAAAAAGAGATTGCTTCTCTTACAGAAAACATGTTTACAGATTCCATTTTAGATATAAAATTATCAAAAATAAAAAAAGCGTTATATGTCATTCATGTTGGGAAAGATATGCTTTTAGAGGAAATACAGACTATCGGAGAAAAAATACAAGATCATTTAGATGAGCATGCTAGAATTATTTTTGGTGTTGTAGAGGATAAAAAATTAAAAAACAATGTTAAGATTGTAATTATAGGTGGCTAGTTACCTTGTGAGAGAAGTTATCTCCATGGTATCATATACCATATTTGCTATAATAGACTGGTTTCTGATTCTGGAATACTGATTATTTTCCTCCATGTACCTCAAATCAATAGAACTCCACGGCTTTAAATCCTTTGCTGATAAGACAACGGTAGATTTTTTGCCGCCCTACAAAGATAGGCAGAGTATCACGGCAATAGTAGGGCCAAATGGGAGCGGAAAGAGTAATATCTCAGATGCAATTCGTTGGGTGCTCGGTGAGCAGAGTGTAAAACAACTGCGTGGCAAAAAGACTGCCGATGTTATTTTTGCTGGATCTGCCACAAAAGGACCTATGAGTGTTGCAAGTGTGAGTTTGAACTTTGACAATAGCGATCACAAAGCACCTATCGATTACGAAGATCTTGTCATCACTCGAAATCTGTATCGATCTGGAGATAGTGAATACTTGATCAATGGTGCTGCTGTTCGACTTATTGATTTGCAGATTTTACTTGCAAAAGCACAATTTGCCCACGGATCATATAGTGTCATTGGGCAGGGAACGATTGATCGTATGCTGCTTCAATCTCCTTTAGAAAGAAAAGCTTTTTTTGATGAAGCTGCTGGAATCAAAGAATTTCAAATTAAACGACATCAATCATTTCTCAAACTTCGCAAAAGTAAAGAATATATTGATCAAGCATCATTGCTTTTGCATGAAATTACACCTCGGTTAAAGTTGTTGTCTCGACAAGTAAAAAAACTTGAGCAGCGAAAAGAAGTAGAACTCGCACTTCGAGAATTGCAGGAAGGATATTATCTCACGTTAGGTGGACATTACAGTATGTCACTTGAAAAAGGACGAAGTGAGTTGCTATCCATTCAAAAAACATATGACGCATTGAGTGGTTCACTCAGTTCGATTCAAATAGAACTTGCAGCTCTTGCACAAGGGGCATCGCGAGAAGAAGTGTTTGCAGAATTGCAACGTGCGTACAATGATGCACAGAATAATAAACATGCACTCGAACGTGAACGTGCAATTCTCTCTGGTCGTATGCAAACAGCGTATAGCCAAGCAGGGAAGCAAAACATTGGGTGGCTAGAGCGAAAGCGTGATGAAGTGGAAGAAAAAGTAACGTCTCTTTCTGAGGACATCATGCGCATCCAAAAAGAAGAAGAAGATTTTGAAACAAAACGAATGGTTGCTATCAAAAAGATGCAGGAGGTCACGCTCGATATGCAAGGGTTGCATCGAAAAAAACAAGAACTTGAACGACTCCTTCGAGAAGCAGAAACACAAACATCGGTATTTCAATACACAGGTCTTCGTGCTGTGGAAGCGATTTTGTCAGAGCGTCGTCGTTTTGGTGGAGTACTCGGTGCTGTAGCGCAACTTGCTCGTGTCCCAGTAGAGTATCAGCTTGCACTCGACATTGCTGCGGGAGCGCATCTCACATCGATTGTGGTAGAAGATGAACGCGTGGCAGAGAGTTGTATCCGATATTTGCGAGAGAGTCGTCTTGGATATGCAACATTTCTTCCACTGACAAAAATTCGTGGTAGACATATCTCACAAGATATCGAAGCCTTACTTGGTAAAAAAGGCGTTGTGGGTCTCGCGTTGGATATTGTGACGTATGATGAAAAGTTTGAAGATATTTTTTCTTATGCACTTGGCGACACCTTGATTGTCGATGATATCGAAACCGCGCGTGAGATTGGTGTTGGCCGCGTGCGCATGGTCACGCTTGACGGAGATATTCTCGAAAAGAGCGGTAGTATGAAAGGTGGATTCAGAAAACAAAAAAGTACAGGACTTAGTTTTTCTCAGGAATCCATGTATGGATCACAACACAATGAAGAAGCTATCAAAGAAGAATTATTGGCTATTGATAACAAGCTGACAGATGTTACCGCCACGCACAAGCAAGCAGACGAAGCGCTTCGCACAATCGATACAGACATAGGAAAACGTACCAATAAGCGTGAACTTCTCGAATCACAAAAGCATGAAATAGATAAAGAAAAAGCAGGTTTTGAGCAAGAGCTTTCTTTGTCATCCATGAGTGAAGGAGACTATAATCAAGCAATGAAAACGCTTCAAAAAGAACGTGATACTATTGATACAACACTTGGTGGTGCAGAAAATAATTTGTCGCAGGCACAGAAAAAAATCGATGCGTTCAACGAAGAAGAAGAAAAAAAACGAAAACGAGTGTTTGCACTGCAAGATGAAATGCAAGGTATGCAAACGTCACTCAACGCAATTTCTGAACAACGTAACATACTCCAAGTTGAGATCGCAAAACTTGAAACAAAGATGGAAGACCTCGAAGAAGAAATTTATCATGAATTGCATCTGTCACTCGCAGAGGTAATCAATCGTGTGGAGTCTTCCTTGACTATCGACAAGCTGGAAGGTGTGCAAGTAGAAATAGATAAGTTGAAATACAAACTTTCTCTTATCGGTGGCATTGATCAGGAAGTGGTGGATGAATACGAAGAAACAAAAGCTCGACATGGTGATCTGTCAATGCAGCTCGATGACATGACCAAAACAGCAAAGGATCTTGAAACATTGATTGCAGAGCTGGATGAAATGATGAGAAAAAAACGAAAGAAAGCATTCAAGCAAATCAAAGCAGAATTCAAACGGTATTTTGTTACACTGTTTGAAGGTGGAGAAGCAGATCTTATTGAAATATACGGGGAGGAATCCGCCCAAGGTGGATCCGCCTTAGATGAAACCGGTGAAGAAGAACTTCTTGTTGAAGATGATCTTCTTGATGAAGAAGATGACGCAAAGAGTCGGCGGAAAAAGCGTGGCAAAGAAATTTTGCAGGGGATTGATGTCAAAGCAAATCCTCCGGGAAAGAAAATTAAAAACATTCAATCACTCTCTGGAGGAGAACGAACTATGGTGTCAATTGCGCTCGTGTGTGCGATTCTTCGTACCAATCCATCACCATTTGTCTTTCTCGATGAAGTCGAAGCGGCGCTCGATGAAGCAAACACACTTCGATTTACCAATATTTTGCAAGAGCTCGCTACTGCATCACAATTTATTCTCATCACACACAATCGTGTCAGTATGCATGCTGCAGATGCGCTCTACGGTGTCACGATGGGAAATGATGGTATGAGTCGACTGTTGTCAGTAAAATTGGGAGATGTAGACAATGTCTCTCAGTAATCTGTCTAATATGCACAGATGACTTTTTTGGCGTGTGGTGAAGTACTTTTGAAAAAGGAATACATTATTGGAAATGTTTTAATTGATCAAATTGCTGTATCTGAGTAATAAAGGAGAGGTGAAGGCAAGTTCGTCATCGTCGAGAAGAGAAGAACTTGTGCTCGTATCTTCTCCTCGTTCTTGCTATTGACATATACGCTTCGTCCAGGTATACTCGCCACCATCACGAAATACCTCTGGGAAACCAGAAGATACCTCTCATATCACTGCACAATATGTCATAGATACTATTGCTTATTGTGTCTTGATTGATTTACTTATATTGTTAATTGACTTGATTATGTTGACTATTCGTCTTCAGCGCGTTGGTAGAAAGAAGTCACCAAGCTATCGTTTGGTACTTTCGGAAAACGCTCGCGATACACAGGGGCATGCACTCGAAATCCTCGGGAACTACAACCCCGTTGCAAATCCAAAAATTGTATCACTCAATACAGATCGTATCAAGTACTGGCTTGAACTAGGTACAACAGCATCAGAAGCTGTTCACAATTTGTTTGTTCGTGAAGGAATTTTGACTGCGGACAAAAAGAAAGCTGTTAGTATTTCAAATAAACGTAAGGGAAAGATTGATGCAAAGAAAGCAAGTGTAGAAGAAGCAAAACAAAAAGCAGCTGAAGCAGTAAAGGCGGCAAAGGAAGCTGCAGCTGTTGAAGCACTTGCAGCAAAGGAAGCTGTAGAAGCCGAAGCAAAAGCTGCTGCAGAAGCGCCTGTTGTTGAAGAAACTCCAGCGGAAGAAGTTGCACCTGTTGCAGAAGAGACCTCTGCGGAAGAAACTGAGGAAAAGAAAGCAGAATAATACGTTTGAAATAAAAAAAGACACACCGTGTGGTGTGTCTTTTTGTAAATTACAATTGCTTTTATCATGATGGATGAGTATACTTTTTGTGTTCATCCCGGACCTGGAGGTACGACATGTACTGGGAGTTGATCATTCCGTTAGGCCTCGTGGGCCTGGCGATGTATTTCGCGTTCGGTTACGTCATCGGCTACGGCTACTGGTACGTGCATCATCATTCGTGGGGAAGCCTGGGGCCCTGGTGGCGTCGCCTGACCTTCCTTCTGCTCTTTCCTGGAGTCGGCTGGGATGCCTACACCGAACAGTACATCAACAAGCGTGACGACTGGCAACAGAAGCTCAACTACCAGTACGAGTTGATGTACTGTCTACGTGAACCGTTTCCAGAGGACACCTGTCGTGTCATGGCCGTGATCTGGCCGCTCGGGATCGTGTGGAGCTTGTGCTGGCTCACAGTCGGACTGTTCTTTATCACTTTCATGACAGCCTGTTGTGTTTCCCTGGGGCCAGTCGTTGGCATCTTCTTCGGACTCTACAAGATCGGAACATGGCCGGTTCGTCGGATGTTCGGCCACATGGCGACCTGAACCACGGACTGGGTTGATTTGGGGGAGAGGGAGGCTTCATCGAGAATCGATGAAGCCTCCCTCGGATGTGTCTTATGTAAGAAATACAAATCATATTGACAAAATACACCCATCTGTATATACTTATTTCACGAAAGAACTGGCCCGAAATGCTCGGGAAATGTCGACAGTTCTTCACAAATATATATTCTGAAACGAATTTTATGGAACAAGATCAATCTTTTGTGGAGTACGTCGTCAAAGCTATTGTCAACAATCCTGACAAAGTGAAGGCGGAACGTACTGTAGATGAGCGTGGTGTTCTCATCACTCTCGACGTCGATCCTAGCGATATGGCATACGTCATTGGTCGCCAAGGACAAACAGCCCGATCAGTCCGAACACTTCTGAAGATCGTTGGTGCAAAGAATAACGCTCGCGTTAATTTGAAGATCAATGAACCAGAAGGTGGCCGTGGTCCTGCATATCGCAGTGCTACTCCAGCTTCAGCACCTGTAGCTGCTCCTGTAGCTGCATATGCTCCAGCAGTGAGTGCTGAAGATGAAGAAATCGATACAAGTGCTGTCGATGGGTTTACCATCTAGACACAGATATAAAACTCCTCGCTACGGCGAGGAGTTTTTTTATCACAACGTTCGGAAAACCCCTTGACGAAATCAATAAAATCTTATATACTCTGACTCACGTTTTCCAAATGATTTTTCGAGGGCGATTAGCTCAGATGGTTAGAGCGCTACACTGATAATGTAGAGGTCCCAGGTTCGATTCCTGGATCGCCCACTCATTAAATATTTGACCATATAGCTCAGATGGTTAGAGCGCTACATTGACATTGTAGAGGTCCGTGGTTCGAATCCACGTATGGTCACAAAAAGCAGTCTTCTTGAAAGACTGCTTTTGTATCTTGCATTTTTCTTTTTTTTTGGTATACTGTTCTTGTTATTTGCAATCTTCATACTCTATGGAAGACACACCATCTCCTACATTGCCCGAAGAGCAGGAAGGGATAGAAGACATACACACTGAAACAACGTTGCTTGGAAAGATTGGCCTTTTCTTTTTGGAATTGGTAAAGATTGTTGTATTGGCAGCAATTACCATTGTGGTCGTGCGATATTTCCTCTTCAAACCATTTTATGTGAAGGGTGAATCGATGTCGCCGACATTTTACGAAAATGAATATCTCATTGTTGATGAGCTCAGTTATCGTCTTCGCGACCCAAAACGTGGAGAAGTTATTGTCTTTCGTTCGCCAACCTCTCCGGAAGATTTTTATCTCAAACGGGTTATTGGTCTTCCAGGAGAACGTGTTCGTGTTGAGAATGGTAACGTAACTATTTGTCAGGTAGCCTGCACAGTGCTTGATGAACCGTATCTCAATGGTATCAAAACAGATGGAGATGTTGCCTTTACTCTAGGAGATGATCAATACGCAGTGTTTGGCGACAATCGAGGAGCGAGCTATGATACCAGACGTTTTGGTCCTATTAGTAAAGATTCTATTCAAGGACGTACACTTTTGCGTGGGTGGCCATTGACGCGTGTGAGTTATTTTGGCAACAGTCATCTTCCTAAATATAACTTGTAATGTATTTTGTTAGACTGACGCCTATTCGTTATTATCTTCTTATATGCCACAACGAAAAATATCTTCAACAAAAAAGTCCGCCCGAGGCGGATCCGCCTCGGGCGGAAAAAAAGGTGTAGTAAAAAAAATAAAAAAACTTGTGATGAAAAAACCAATAGCAAAGAAAAAAGTGGTGCAATCAAAAACAACAAAAACGAAACCTGTAGCAAAAAAGAAACCTGTTTCAAAATCTGTCGCAAGTGGAAAAAAAACTGTGGTACCAAAGAAAGTAGAAAAGAATGTTCCTGTGAAACCATCTGCTCCTGCAAAGATTGCGGCACCATACAACGGAGAAAAAAAATCAAAAAAAGAAAAAATACCACAAATACAACCGCTCAGAGGTATGAGAGATTTGCATCCAAAAGATGCAAAGTTTTGGCGTAGTGTCTATCGAGCATCAGAACAAATGGCAGAGGCGTACAATTTTCAATATATGGAGGTACCTGTGCTTGAAGATGCAAAACTTTTTACTCGTTCCATCGGAAAGGGGACTGATGTTGTAGATAAAGAAATGTACGTGTTTGGTGACAAAGATGGATCTGAAATTGGTCTTCGTCCTGAGTTTACCGCAGGATTTGCACGTGCATACATCACGCATGGTATGCAAAGTGATCCACAGCCTATCAAGGTTTGGACGAGCGGATCCCTTTTTCGTCATGATCGTCCTCAAGCAGGACGCTATCGAGAGTTTCGTCAATTTGATTGTGAGACCATGGGGACGCGCGATGCAGCTGTTGATGCTGAGCTGATTACTGTTGCATACAACTTTTTGAAAGATCTAGGTTTAGAAACAACCGTTCGTGTGAACAGTATTGGTTCGCCAGAAGATAGAGCAAACTATGTGATTGAACTTACAGCGTACCTGCGCTCAAAGCGGAGTTATTTGTCAGAACTTTCAAAAAAGCGCATTGCAAAAAATCCATTACGTATTCTTGATTCAAAAGATCCACAGGATAAGGAAGTCATCGAAGAAGCGCCACAGATTATCGACTGGCTCAGCGAAGAATCAAAGAAATTCTTCATGCGTGTTCTCGAATATCTGGATCACTTGAATATCCCCTATATTCTCGACGCAACACTAGTACGTGGTCTCGACTACTACACAGACACGGTATTTGAATTGTTTCGTTCAGATACAGAAGAAGGAAGTCAAACAGCACTTGGTGGGGGAGGACGATATGATCGTCTTATCGAGCAGCTTGGCGGCCCTCAGACACCTGCGGCAGGATTTGCGATTGGCCTTGATAGGGTGGTGCTCGCACTGAAAGATCTTCGAAACAATCCAAAAGCACTTCGTCATGCACCAAAAAAATCACCTGTGTATTTTGCACAGCTTGGTGATCAGGCACGACAGCATACGCTTCGACTGATCGAAGACCTGCGACAGGAAAATATTATTACGTATCACAATCTTGGTAAATCATCACTCAAGTCTCAGCTCGAACAAGCAAACGAAATTGGTGTGACACATACGTTGATTCTGGGACAAAAAGAAGTACAGGATGGTACTATTATCATCCGCGATATGGAGTCAGGGATTCAAGAAATTATTGATCAAGGCAAGATTGTGCGAGAAGTGATGAAGTTGTTGAAGTAACAATCAGAAAGAAAACCCTCTTGACAAAATTGTCACAATCCTGTAGTGTACTCTTGTTATATTTTAATCACCTGAGGAGGTGAATACACACATGAGCGAAGTAAAACGAAAAAAAGGAGAGTCTTTTGAAGCTTTCATGCGTCGCACGAAGCAATCATGGCGAAATTCTGGCAGTATTTTACAAGCACGAAAAATACAATTTTACATTCCTACAAAGAGTAAGAATGTTCAAAAGAAACATACGCTGAAGATTGCCAAGAAAGTATCAAAATTCAACTACTTGAAAAAAACAGGAAAACTTCCAATCGATGCAGACATATCTCGCGTCGCATAGAAAAAAGCCACATATGTGGCTTTTTTCTTTTGTATTTGCTAAGCTGGGTGTGATATATATTTATTCTAAAAATAGAAAAGTATGACATTTCAAGAAAACATTCATGCTGATATGGTTGTTGCCATGAAGGCAAAAAACAGCGAGCACGTGCGTGTATTACGCAATGCTATTGCAGCTATAAAAAATACTATGATCGAGAAAGGTGAAGCTTTTACTGACGATGATGCTCTGGCGAGTGTTGCTGCACAAGTAAAACAACTCAAAGATGCTATTATTGATTTTCAGGCTGGCGGAAGAGACGATCTTGTTGCACAGAATATGGCAGATATTGGGATTCTCGAGACATATCTTCCAGAGCAACTTGCAGATGAAGCACTTGAAAAGATTGTTGCTGAGACACTCAGTGAAATAGGGGTAACTACGCCACAAGATATAGGCAAGGCCATGGGAGCTGTCATGAAAAAAGTGCAAGGACAAGCGGATGGAACTCGAGTTAAAACTGTCGTTATAAAGCTCTTGCAGTAAGATATTTCTATACAATTATAAAAAAATCTTTCATTATGTGAAGGATTTTTTTATATCCACATAACATGTCACACAAATGCTTTGTGATAAATACAATATTTTGCTATAATGAAATAAATCTTATTGCTCTCATCTCATGAGACATATATTCAAATCATTGTATTGCAGACATACGAAGAGTGCTCCGTTTTTGGTAGCACTTCTTGTGTTTTTTGTAGCTCTTGTTCTGTTTTCTTTTGCGCCATCTGCTGTACATGCACAAGGTGATTTTGGCGTTGCACAAGTCGGTGGACAGATTGCACTGTCAGGAGATTCTATCGTGGTGATCATGCTTCGCGTCATTCGTATTCTGCTTGGGTTTCTCGGTCTCATACTTGTCGTCATGATTATCTATGCAGGATATACGATCATGACGTCGGCAGGGAATGAGGAAAAAGTAGAACAAGGAAAAACGATTATCAAAAATGCAGTGATTGGGACTGCGATTATTTTATTTTCGTTTATCATTGTTCAGTTTGCTATCAATATTCTTGGTGGTGTAAGTGGTTCTATTCCTCCTGGTCAACAGCAAATACCTGGTCAACAAGTATTTATAAGTGTTGGTTCTCTTGGAAGTGTTATCAAAGACCATTATCCTGAGCCAAATCAGGCAGACGTATATAGAAATACGAAGATAGTTGTTACCTTTACTGAAAGTATTGACCCAAAGAGTCTTATTGATGATGCAAATGGGTCAGGAATATTTGGTGACTGTATCGACACTGGAACGACACGAGTATGCGATACCTTGAAAACGAATGTGATTGCCGTCAATAGACTAGACGATAAAAATGGTACAACTGAAGGTGATGCTATCGCTGCAACAGCACAGGCCTCATACGATGCCAATGGTGAAGTGCACACGTTTGTATTCAAGCCACAAGAATTGCTTGGAAATGAAGAATCTGATCAGTGGCATCGTGTGACGATTACCAATGATGTATTAAATACCGATGGTGCTTCTGTTTTTGCCGCACGCCGTGACGACAGCTATATTTGGGAATTTGAAACAAATACCGAAGTAGATTTGAGTCCTCCGTATGTTGTTGATGTCTCCCCAAATCCTGGAGAAAGTGTAGAAAAGAATAGAGTACTCAAAATTACGTTCAATGAGCCAGTTGACCCTATGATGGTACAGGGAGTACTTGGCGAAACTTCAAGTTTTCACAATATTATTGTAGATATGCGTCCTTCAGAGGAAATCATCTCTGCTACTGAAGAAACGTTACCTCCATTTACATTTAGTGAGATTGCTCCCTATGTAGGGACAGCGCTTGCTATGGCGACTGACGATAGATATCTCTATGTAGCAGATAGTACAAGCGCAAAAAAAATTGATTTGAATGATCCTACCAATGTATCAACATTTTTTACAACTCAACAGGTAATCCATTCACTCAAATTGCACGATGGAAAACTGTATATGATCGTTGGTAAAGATATTGTTATATTTGATACTGATACAGGCGAGAAGATCGATAGCCTTAGTGGCAAATTAGAGTATCCTCAGGAACTAGAATTTTTGGAAAATTATGCAGTTGTTGCTGATGGAAAAGAAATTCGTATTATTGATATGGATGCTGGTTCAGGAAGGTTTGGTGATATCATCAGTACCGTTGTTACAACAGAGAATGGGTTTATTACTCACATTGCCATTCAGGACAATGCCGTATACTTCATAAAGAGATCTTTGAATGGTATGTTTGGTATTGTTGATATGAGTAATCTTAGTCAACCTGTTATTGTAGCGACTACAACGCCAGGTCTTCAGCCACAAGATATAGCCGTATATAGGGATGCTGTATATATTACAGAGTCCTCTGCACTTAAAATTGCAGATATTTCGCATCCTGAAACAGAGATACATTTTAGCCAAGTAAATTTGAACAACAGTGCCTTTGGTATAAATGGCTCTAGTGCGAAATCATTGTTTGTGATCAATGAACAATTGTTTGTCGGACAAGTTCGTGCACTGAAGGTATTCAGTCTTACTGAAGATTCACTCAATCCTTCATTGTTATTTTCGTATCCAGAGAGTGAAGGAACACTTACTTCAATTAACGAAGTTCCGTCTTTTACCCATAGTAATGGCAGAGTATTTGTAAAATATCCAAGTCAAAATATTTTTGTTTTTGATATGGCCGGAGCACGTAGCAATGCTTTCATTGCAAACAAAAGAATACGAACGACTGTCGATGGCGCGTGGACAATTACCAACGGGTATCGTACGGTTGAATTTGTTTCAAATGAGGCTTGTGGTATCAATAGTTGTGGAGAAACAATTTATTGTTTGCCTACACTGTGTGATCCTGCGGATAAGGCATGTACCGTGACATATTCTGTACTTGCTCGTACGGCCTCTCTTGATGTTCCTGATGGCGATAGTTTTGTATCTGCAGGTCTTTTTGATGGTGTAGAAGATCTCGCTGCTAATGCTATGGATAGTGCGCCAGAATATGTTGGAGCAAGACAGAGCGTTGCACCTGGTGCACATGATTTTGTGTTGTCATCTGCAGCAGATGGTTCGTGGAAACATAAACCACCTATTAGTCAATTAAAAACTAATGAACCAAGTGAACAGTTTCCAGACAATTACTGGTGGTTTTTTACGGTGGAAAATAGAATTGACAGTGAAGCCCCATATATAGAACAAGTATCTCCAGGTATTGATCAACCTGGTGTTGCGCCGTTTATTCCTGTTGATATACATTTTAGCAAAGAAATGATGTCGTCAAATAGCGCATCGCTTGTGGAATATCCAGATTCAGGTGTTGGGTTGGGATATTATCAGCGATCATTTGATAGTGATGTTGCAGGAGTTACAAAAACTACGTTGAGTTTGTTTCATCCTGCAAGACCATTTGGGATGTATGGCATTGATCATTGGTATTTTCCAAGTATTCCTGGATCGGTAAAGGCGATGAATCAATTTTGTATGTATCCTGGGCGCGGACCTATAGCAAGCGGTCCTCAGACAGGTATCAGTACACCTTCATGCGAGATTACCTACTATGATGATGGAAGTATAAAAAGTATTTCGTCATGTGTGCCATCAGGTTTTCAAGTGACGAGTAGTACTGATACTGGCTGTGTCAGTATTGGTACTGGTATAGACAAAGCTCAACCGGATACAGACACGTGTCTTGAATTGTTACAACATGATACGATAAGTCCAACACAATTTGGTAAAGAACAAGAATAATATATGCGTAATACCATGTTTCAACATCATACTATATACAAAAGGATATTTATCGGAACTCTGTTGCTATCGCTCCTGGTTTTTCTTGTTCCTCACGTAGTATTTGCGCAAGCTGCTGATTTTGGGGTACAAAATGTACAGGATCAGGGTCTTGGACTGAGTAGCCAACCTTTGCAAGTCACGGTCGTGAAGGTCATCCGTGCTATTCTTGGCTTCCTCGGTCTTATTGCTGTCATTATTGTGTTGTATGGTGGCTATGTATACATGACTGCTGGTGGCAATGAAGACAAAATATCCCAAGCCAAAATGATTTTGCGAAATGGGGTAATAGGGCTTACTATTATCTTGTTCTCGTTTGCTATTGTTCAATTTATCATTACACGATTCAATCAAGCCGCTGGTGGGGGAGAGATTGGTGATACAAATTCACCACTGGGTTGTACTGACGTAGTGTCATGTAATTTTCAGGATCCATGTGCTGATATATTTGTTGCGCAGAGTATTACTCCAAATCAGTCTATTTCTGGTGTGAATAATATTGTTATTCGTGCAGTCTTTACAAAGTCTGTTGGAACACCTGCGGCTGAAGTATTTACTATTTTGAAAAATACCATCGATGTATCAAGAAATTTCACGTATCGTGTTGTTCCTGGCACAGACAAAAAAGTCATCGAAGCAGTGATGTCTCTTGGCAATACTGTCTCTGCTGAATGTAGTGAGGTAAACTATGTTGATGGGACAGAATGTGTACCTCTTGGTGAATACCATGTGAGTATCAATGATACGGTTGTTGCAACAGACGGTGAAGGTATTTCTTTTGGTGCTACTGCTTGTACGTCATTTGACGGTATGCAAGAGTCATCTTTTGAGACGCCTACAGAAGCAAATGATGTCGGTGATCCAACTTGGCAAGGTGTGGGTATCATTAATCCAGAAACAAACAGTCCTTTTACAGATCTTGAACCACGTCTTCCTGCTGGTGAGACTTATACCTTTGTCGGTACTACAGACGACGACAATGGTGTTGGCTATACGCAATTTCATCTTGAAGCAACCGATGGTTCTGAAACTCCTGTGGATTTCTTTCGTGGTCCATCATCAGGCACGTTTTCTGATAAGGCGTATTTATTTAGCAAAGAATTATTTTTCTCTTCAGGCATTGTTCGATATGCCAATCATCCAAAGCAATATCGATATACCTTTATCACGTGGGATATCGATCACCATGTGTCTGCGGTTCAGACGGGCATGTTTGTGTTGGTGGGCAGTCATTGTTTTAACGAAGTCCTGGATGAAGAGCTTGGCGAGACAGATATCGATATTGGAGGAGCGTGTGGAAGTGATACTATCTGTATCGAAGATTACCAATGTTCAAGCGGGCTGTGCGTAGAAGGACAATGTGTTGTTCAACCAAAAATTACCGATGTAGATCCTATGGATGGGGCACCAGGAAACTGGGTTACTATTCGAGGATATTATTTTGGTAACGAAGAAGGTGCTGTGGAATTTGGATCGGATGAGGAAGGCTGGCTTCCTGCTAATATTGTCGAATGTAGTGGTGTTCTCACAGGAAATGCATGGAACAATACGTATGTCATTGCAGAAGTTCCTAGGAATGCAGATTTTGCAGGCACTGTGACGTCGTCTGCTATACGTATTACCAATAGTACATCTCATTTATCAGACGCTACCAATGATGACTTTGGTCCAAAGCCTGTATATACTGACGGAGATGGTGTGTTGCATCCAGATGGCCTCTTTCGTTTTACCAATACTACCCGACCTGGATTATGTGCTGTTGTCGTGGATGGTGATCAGGAAGGTCTCCTTGATGGTGTAACTGCTGGGCCACCGGGAATACGTATTCGTGCAATGGGAAGAAAATTTGGTACGCGTGGAGATAGCGACAACATTACCTTTGATATCGGTACAGACACGCCATTTGCTGCCAGTGTCTTTGGGTGGGAAGACACTGTTATCAACACAAACGTTCCTCTTGCTGTTGCACCAGGAAATCCACTTGTTCATGTTGAGAAAAATGGAGTTGAAAGCAATGGTGTACCATTTCGTGTATCACGCCCAGATCTTTCTGACGTAAAACCACTTATTACGGACATCGACCCCTCAGATCCAACGCCTGGTAGTTTTGTCACAATTTTTGGTGCACATTTTGGACAAGCAGGCTATGTATATATTTCTCCAAATGCTGGTGCGACTTGTTCTCATAATAATGATGCTGATACGTGTATCGAACTCACAGTTCCACCAGCCCCATGTCAAAATACGTGGACAGATACACAAATTATTATAGATATTCCAGATGCTTTTAGTGGTCTTGGAACATACTACGTCACCGTAGAGCGTGCAGATAATGGATTGTCTTCCGATGGAACAATTGACCTGATTTCAGTGCAAAGCGGTGAGGCAAAACCAAGTATTTGTCAGCTTAATCCAAATCAAGGACCTGCTATTCTACCAGATGAGCATCCAGGACTCGTCTTTAGTGGAAAAAACTTTGCACGTGGTTCTACAAATTTATATTTTTGGAATGGTGCTGGAGATATTACGAATTCAACTGATGTAAGTAATTTGGATAGTGACAGTTGGATAGCTTGGGGTGATAATTCAAGTGATGCTAGATGGGGAGTCAGTACTGACAAAAAAACTATCACATCAAGTGTCGGATTTAGGGAAGCAAGCCTCCATCCTACGATGCCTCTTGGGCGTTGGCCGATTGCTATTACTGCAAATGGCAGTAGAGGAAACAGTATCAATTATTTTGTTACGGATTGTCGTATTCAAGGAAGTGTTCCTGGAGATACTGCACTACAATGTTGTACAGAGGGACCTGATACTGGTTCATGGAAGACTATTTGTGAAGGAGATGTCAGAAGTTCTGGATATGTATGGCGATTTACCACCGGGATTCCACCTACAGTTCCTTATGTTCTTGTCCAGTGTGAAGATGATGGTGTGTACAAAGGAAAAAGTGTCGAAGCGTCTCCAGTTCCTTCGTCCGAATGGGCAGAGTCAGAGGAGATGTGTATCAATGCGACTGCACAGGTAGCTGTCAGTATGACCATTGATCCTACAACCGTGACGGAAAATACTGTCCTACTCTATACGTGTGGATCGACGACAGGAGATATTGACTGTACCTATACAGAAGCAGATAAGGTGTCAAGTTTGGATTTGAATGTCCAACCAGGAGATGCAGGAAGTATTATAGTTATCAAAAAAGCTAGTGATCTTTCAAGCCCCAATTTTTTACCAAATACATGGTATCGTGTGCTTCTCACAACAGGAATAAAAACACCAAATCAAGATGTTGGTGGAGGAAATTCGACGAGCACTGCGTTGCGTATAGACGAAGCACGAGTACCTATTGATGCTGTCTACAATGATGCTGAAATCGCATTTTCGTATGATTTTCAAACTGGTACTGGTCTGTGTAGTCTTGATAGTGCATATATCACCCCAAGAGAAAAAACAGTCACACAAATTGGACCATTGCATGACATCTATAATGTAGATTTACCATTTTATTATTATTTGAAAGGAAAAGCTGATAGAGCCTGTACTCTGTTGAATGCCGATGGGCTTGGGTGGAATTGGTCTTCTAACCGAACTGACAAAGCAACTATTTCAGCTGATGCTTCAGGTGATTATAAAGATACAAGAGCAACGGCTGCTGCAAGGCAGGAAGCTGCAGATGGTGTGACATTCAGTGCGTCTACTGATTTTGCAGAAAAACCTGCACTTCAAGAGGCTTTCCCTCAGGGTCTTGAGGCGAATACATCCACATTGTTTATCAACATCGGACCACCGCATGTGGTTTCATTTGAACCAAATTGTTCTGAGTCGTGTCCGAATGCTGTTGTGAAGGCAACATTTAGTCGTCACATGGATCCTGTGACATATGACAATGGGGGAGTGCTTGTCTATCAGTGTGCTGACCCAAATTGTGTCAATCTTTCAGATGTAACAAATAAATTTACTATCGATAGTACGAGTAAACTCGAGGTGACCCTTTCTCCAAAACCTACGTCACCGCTTGAATCAAATACCTATTACAAAGTATCGTTGACGGATAATATCAAATCTGTGGGTGGTGTTGCATTGATTGCACAAGATGGACAATCTCTTACACCATTCTCATGGATCTTCCGTACAAAAGCCGACAATACATTGTGTGGGGTAGACAATATTGTAGTAAAACCACATCCGTTTATTGCAACCTATATTGGACAAAAGACAAAATTCACAGCGACGCCACGAGGAGCACCAAACACGTGTAACCCACGCGGACAAGAACTCACTCGCACGGAGTAT
>MNVD01000010.1 GCA_001871445.1 Candidatus Magasanikbacteria bacterium CG1_02_41_34 | reverse complement strand
GCACAAATAACAAAAAGTATCACAGCACGAGAGATATTTAGAAAACACCCAGGCGTAAAGACGATGTTGTGGGGAGGAACATTTTGGAGTAGTAGTTACTATTTGAATACGGTGGGCGCCTATGCAAACGAGACCGTAATAAAGAATTACGTAAAAAACCAAGGAAAAACGTATCAAGAGATACATCGTGAAAAGCAGCTTAAACTACTTATGTAAGTGATGAGACCCCGTCAGCTTGCTGCGGGGTAATTCATTATTAATTAGTGTAATCTCCTCATTTCCAAAATTTCAGCTTCTTTCACTACATTACTCATCTCTGTATCATTCCAATCTTGCTCAACAAGGGATTTCTTTGGATCATACAGAGTTATTGTACAATGTTTTATCCCATGATTATATTTTCCATCCTTCGGAAGTTTATATGAGTGGACAAGATGTATTGTATTTTTGTCCGTAGACGTTACCAAAAGTATATGGTCAGGATTTCCAATTTTCTTGCTCCCAATCATTGTGATGAAATCTCCAGCTTTAATATCTGAAAGTGCAATAAGAGAAGAATTTTTTTTATGCGCTAGTGTTTTGACATTGATATTTTCTACTGGACGAAGTTTTGTGAGCAGTTTTCTAATAGGGGATGAAACAAGTGGAAATGAAAGAGCTGATTTCAAATGTTTCCCTTTTGTTGCTTTCGTCTCAGCATCGAGAACATGATAGACAAAACCCGAGCAGTCTATTCCAAGATTGTTATCAACAAGAAATTGTGTAATCGTTTTAGCATTTGTTGTACGCAGATCGATATGTTTACGAAGGGCCATGATTGTTGCCTCCTCAGTAATTTCTTTTGGTGATCCTTTTCCTATGAGCACACGAAGTGCCCCACGTACTTTTTGGCGTTTATTATTATAATATGGACAGACAATTTCACTCTTTCCGAATGTAAGTGTTTCGTATGCTTTGATAATAGCTAATGATGATTGTGAAAGTGTACTATTCATAAAGTTTTTTATGTAGGATGTGTACAATGTGAAATGCTTTTTCTGTAAATACGTTGTGATTTTTGATAAATGATTTTATGGATTGAATACGAAGTAATTCAGCTCCAGGTTTTTTTTCGTCATATTCTATAACATTACAATCAAGCTCACGAATTGCTTTTACTTGGCTATCAGATACATCTTCAATATCCTTCGTGAGGCGTTGCAAAATTTGTGAGCCAGAAGTAACGCGTGCAAGTGTATACTCAGAAAGATTCTCTCCAAGTAATGCTCGTATATGTGCCTGGAATGTAGACAATACATGTTCTTTGTTTTTTTGAATATTTGTATATTGAATACTGCTTTCAAACGTTGTAGAAGCCGGCTGGCGTGCGTTAATTTCTATCAAATATACAGTGCCTGTTTTTTCTTCCACAACGATATCTATGCCAAACAATCCTTTCCAGCCATCAAGTCTCATTTTTTCTCCAATCTTTTCTGTCATTTTTTGAATGGTTTCTTTTTGTTTATCAGAAAGCATGGTATGTGCAGCACCCCAGTCATTTCCAATAGTAGTAAACTGATTGTCGGTAAAAGGGGGAAGACCGGTGATCTGATAGCTCGGGCTACTGACAAGGATACCTCCAGTATGTACAACAGCGTTGACTGTGTAGCCTGGTCCCTCGATAAACTGAGTGACGCGAACAGGTCGTTCAGGAAAGTTTTTTTTGAGATCTGTAATATCATCTTCTTTTGTAATCAATCGTGTTCCTTCACCGCTGTGTGCATGGTTGAACTGTACAATGTAGGGTGTTGTATCAAATGTTAGTTCTTTGCATGTCTTGATATCATGTTTTGGCAAAAATTTGCTCAGCTCGCCAAGCCATGCAATCTGAGATATTTTTTCTTCTATCTTTCCTGCCAGTATTGCCGGAGGATTTAATAACTTAAGTTTTTTTTCTGTTGCGACTCGTTCGATCGCTGTAGTATTTTTGAAAACAAGAATATGTGTTCCTTCTTCAATCGTTGCGTTGTGTAACAGCTCTTGTGTACTGAGTGTTTTATCACTTTCTACAAGGGTAACGTTGTAACTGTGCACAGTATCTTTGGCAAAAGTGCTATTATTTGAGATAATGGCATAGTTAACAGTATTTTTTGGCAAACCAAGTGCTCGTTCGATATCTCGAGCGATGTAGATGATTGGTGTTTGTAGACTGTCATTCATATTGACCAAGCATAGCAAAAATTCACCTTTTTTTCAAGTATATAATTTTTACTCTATGGGCCTGTTTGATATTGTTCTCCTTATCATCATTGCCGTATTTGCCATGTTTGGCATTTGGTTTGGATTTATTCATACACTCGGATCGCTTTTGGGTACTGTTGTCGGGGCGTATGTATCCAGTCGGTACTATCTGTGGCTTGCGACATGGATTACGCATATTACCGGATGGAGTGACAATCTTAGCAATGTTATTGCGTTGACCATCGTGTTTGTGGTTGCAAACAGAGTGATAGGATTTCTCTTTTGGCTGATTGAACGTTTCTTTCATCCTTTGAGCAGTTTGCCGTTCATCGGGTCCATTAATAGATTTCTTGGACTGGTCCTTGGTTTTTTTGAAGGGATGATCACACTTGGATTGATATTTTATTTTATTGATAAGTTTCCTGTCGGTGACATCTTTATGGGATGGGTGAGTGCGTCAGTCGTCGTGCCATATACTTTGCATAGCGCAGAAATTTTACTTCCACTTCTTCCCGACGCTATCACACAATTGAAATCAACAATTGATATTTTAGGAAAGTTGCAGAGTGCGTCATAGCAATACCGATGTTGTATTGAAGCGAGAATATATTTATTGTTCATGAAAAAAATTGTCGTCTACAGCACATTATTTTTTGGTATCATTGTTTTGTCAGTGCTTTCTGTTTGTTTTGCATTTCTTTTCACCGATATAACATCCGTTGTTCCATTCATTGTGTATCATACTAAAAATGATGATTCGCAAAACATGTTAACTTCCGCACCGTGGGATATCGCATTATATGATTCTTTTTATACGAGAGCAGCGCTCTCACCGGTAGAAGTAACCGAGAAAATAAAAGGCGGTATTGTGCCACATCATTTGCTTGGAGGATATCTCGTTGCACAGTTTTTCGAATCATTAAAAAAACAACATCCTTCGACCATTGTTCTTATTTCTCCGGATCATTTTTCTCGAGGGAATAGTGCTGTTTCTACCGCCTCCGCCACTTGGAACACGCCGTATGGAAAAGTGTATGCCGATGTTGCACTTGTAAAAAAAATGTCAACAACTAGTACTATTACTATACGAGAAGATGTGCTTTCAGAAGAACATGGTATTTACGGTATCATGCCGTTTATTGCAAAATCACTGCCACAGGTACATGTAATCCCTCTCACATTGAAAGTAGACATGACAGAAGCAGATATTACCTCGCTTGCCCAACTTCTGGAAGATGTGCTTCCAAAAGATGCAGTCATTGTTTCTTCGGTAGATTTTTCGCATTACCAGACATCTCCTGTTGCAAGCTTTCATGATGAACGGACAACGGACATTATTCGTTCGTTTAATTTTGCACGACTAGATTCGCTTGAAATAGATTCGCCACCGAGTGTCCGACTAGTTATGACACTCATGGAATTGTATGGTACGCAAAAAGTTGCGTATGAAACATCTCTCAATGCTGCAGAACTTGTTGGAGATCCTAATGCACAAAATATTACGAGCTATTACACGCCATACTTTGTATCTGGAAAACCGGTTGAAACAAAGACCGTGTCGTTGTTGTCAGTAGGGGATATCATGCTCGATAGATCGGTTGCCCTAAAGATGGGCAGTACAGGGCTTTCTCTGGTGCTTGATACGTTGGCAGGCAATGAAGGAAGATTTTTTAGAGGCATTGATATTATTTCTGGAAATCTCGAAGGACCGTTTGTCCAAAAGAGAATAGAAACGTCAAAAGAAATAGCATTCAGATTTGATCCACGGCTTGCGCCTCAATTGCGTTCCTACGGATTCAATATGGTCACGCTTGCAAACAATCATATGCTCGACATGGGCAGGGCTGGTGTTCCTGAAACAGAACAAGTGTTGAAACATTCTGGTATAGATTTTTATGGGGATGCATACGTTGTTTCATCAAGTTCATTGTTCTACAAAGAAATTCATGGCAAGACGATTGCATTTTTGGGATTCAATGATACGTTCAATTCACTCAATGAAGCAACCGCTATTGCATTGGTTGAAGAGGCAAAAGAACAAAGTGATGTTGTTGTATTGAATATTCATTGGGGAGTGGAGTATCAAGAATCTTCATACCCAAGGCAACAATATCTTGCACATACATTTATTGATCATGGTGTTGATCTTATTATTGGACACCATCCTCATGTGGTGCAAGAAATGGAAATATACAACAACAGACCAATTTTTTATTCGCTTGGAAATTTTATATTTGATCAGTATTTTTCCATTCCTACTCAGCAAGAACTTGCTGTTGGAACAGTCTTTCATGATGATGGCATCTCATTGTACCTTTTTCCGATCGTTTCAGAACAAAGCGTTTTGAGGCAAATGACACCAAGAGAAGAAGACGTATTTTTAGCAAAATTTGTTGACAGAAGCCGGCTTGGGTCATATACTCTAGATAAGAAAAATCATCTCTTTATTCCTTTTTTATCTGCTCTATGAATGAAGAAATTCAACCGATAGTAACGTCTACTCAAAATCCGCTGTCTAAAAAAAAGGGAATGCCAACTTGGGGTATTGTTGTGATGAGTATTTTAGGCGGAGGTTTGCTGGTCGCTGTATTGGGATATGTTTTTTTGGTATATTACAATATATCACGATATCAGCCTGTGCAAGTTGGTACTGTACAAGGAGATACTACGGTACTCAACGATCAGGCAAGTACCACGCCTGACATGATTGATGGCGAGGTTTTTGAAAAAGGAGAGGATGCATTTGGACAGTTTGTTCGTATGACGGAGGAGGCACCAAAAGATTATTCAAATATGTTTGCTTCGGATCCTATTCGTGTCGATTGGTTTTCACATGCTATGGAAGTTCCTGACGCGATAAAGGAAAGATTGTTGACTGAGATAAATTCAAACTATTCCTTAGATACATTGGCGTTTGCGACAACCGTTACACAAGAAAATATTACAGGCGATGATGCCAAGGTATATAGTCTCTTTTTGTACAAACTTGGAACTGTACATGCTCCAAATCAATTGCAGGGAGAATCAGTATATCTCTTTTCCTACCCTGTAGCTGGAATGGGCGTCGGTGTTGAGTCGCAGTATGTTGTATATGTGGAAACTCTGCATAAGTTTATTGTTTTACAGGAAGATACACAGCAATTTTATGGTATTCCAAATTTTGTTGTAGATATTTCTACATATCTTGGAGGTATTGTCACATATCGTTCTGATATCTCTTACCCAGAAGAAATAGCTATTCCAGGAACCGATGAAATGCTGTTTCATACTGGTGCATATGCTGAGAATAGAAATGCTTTCTCGTATTATGGTGCACCGAATAATGCAGGCGGTATTGCCAATATTGTAACAGGCAATATTTTGATGGGGTATCCGACGAGTGCAAGAGAATTCACTATGGATGATGGTACTGATGTATATTTTGTTGATGGAGCGTATCGAATTATATTGAAAGATGGTTCTGTACAAGAATACGAGTTGTTACCATCATTTTTGAAGAAGCCTGATGATGCACAAGAAAAACAAATGTATGGTCTCGGATATACAACCGATGTGACGTGGAATAAGGATTTTTCTCAGAGTAACAATATGTATCTTCTTGGTGGTGATATTATCACAGGTGGGTGTAATGCTGGCATTGAACCAGGTACAAATGTCGTGAGCAATAAACCTTGGTTTGATGAAGTAAATCTTGAAAAAGTTGGTACAGCAAAAAATGGTGATGGTGTATTCACTATGAAAAATCCAGAAGAAAATCAAATGTATAAGGAACTATTTGTATTTGGCGGACAAGCTGCATACATGGTTGCACATCCAGACGTACCGTTTGGCGAGGAACAAAAAGTGCCGGAAAAAATGAGGCTTGCAGAATTTTTTGCGAATGATCCAGTCGTTTTTTGGAAAGATCACAAGGATCGTTGGCGTGTGTATTTTAAATCTGAATATCAATCACTTGCAGAATGTGGCAAGCCTGTCATCTATCTCTATCCAGAAAAAGCCATGGATGTAAACGTACAAGTCGCACCAAACGGTGGCTTTACCTACACAGATCCTGTCTATCCTGAGAGTGGGTGGTTTGTGAATGCAACGCCAGAAGGGAAACTCTATTCCTATTCTGATAAGGCATCATATCCATATCTCTTTTGGGAAGGGCATGCTGATGGATTTGGATTTTCTGACAAAGGATTTGTTTTTTCGCGTGATACACTTGAACAAGAAATGACAGATCTCTTGGCAAAGACAGGACTGAACAAACAAGAAACAAAAGACTTCCTCGAATTCTGGCTGCCAAAGATGCAAGAAAAGCCATATGTCTTTGTGACGTTTGCAAATCAGAGTGCGTTTGAATTTTCAGCCCCACTTACGATCACACCACGACCAGACAGTGTGCTCCGTGTGTTTATGAATTTCAAATCGCTTGATACGTATAAAAAAGTTGAACCCCTTTTACTCAGAGGATTTGAACGAAAAGGATTTACGGTTGTTGAGTGGGGTGGCGTACTAGAAAAGAAATAACCTTGTCCACAACAGAATTTGGATAGCCAAACAACAGGTGCTACAATGCACCTGTTGTTCTTTTTTAGTAGATATCTCTTTGTGGAAGTAGGGTTCCACCTTCGTCAAGACTTCGGTCGGACAAGGTTCATCCCCTCACTGTGCCGCAACGGTAAACTCCCGATGGAATCGGGAGGAGTCCGATCGTCAAAGATGATATCTAAGTCACAGCAAACTCCCGAGCAGGAGTGGTGAGGTGATAGAGATGTGCAGTGCATTCTGACTATTTTTGTGTATTCAGCAGGCATGGCACATTTCTTCAACCAACCCGCCAACTCGGCGGGTTTTGCTTTCTTGGAGGGAAGCGGATGAACAGACGAAGTTTTCTGAAGATTCTGGGTTGTGGCTCCATCCTCATCAGCACGGGTGTGCTCGGTCAGGCATGCACCTACATCGGGCGAAGCGGACAGACGTTGGGTGAGGTGCTTGAGGCGAACGGCTTCAAGATCATCACATATACTTCTGCATGGCGGAAGAACAAGGTTGGTGAGAACCCCCGTGTGTGTCTGCCTGCTGGGCAAGACGCGAGCTACATGGATCATGAGCATCAGGTCTACCCCGTGGTCACCTGGAACGGCAGGACGCCGCAGCATTCCCCTTGGGATGACGTCCTGGAGGATGGTGACAGCGTCAGTATCTCCTGGGTCACCTACGATCCGACGAAGAACGCGGACGACGCTCTTCGAAGCCGTAAGTTTGCTTCCTGATCTTCCGGTCTGAACGTCTAATGCAGTGGCCGACAAGGCGCGTCCTCACGCGACTTGCTCGGCTACTGCTGTCAAAAAATACACTATGAAAGGTGTTTTTTTTGTTGTATGATGGAGATACGTATTTTCTAATGCAACAGTTGTAACAATAAAAATATACTCAATAAGAGAGATCCTGATCCCGATTCAATCGGGAGGACTGGATGACAGTCAGCATCAGGTCTAAAGACCTGAGCTACAAGTTATTCTATCATGCTCATAGATACCCACTGCCATATCCAATTCAAAGCATTCTATGATGATGTCGACGACGTTGTCGCGCGATGCAAAGAAAAGAACATGATTCTCAATCTTGTTGGTACTCAAGCCGAGACGAGTAAAAGGGCTGTTGAGTGGGCGGAAAAATATGATTGGATGTACGCATCGGTAGGTCTTCATCCTATTCAAGAATACAAAACATTTGTTGAAGAAGAAGCCGATACATTCATTACACGCGGTGAGCAATTTGAGTATGAATATTATAAAAAACTGGCACTGCATCCAAAAACAATCGGCATAGGGGAGACGGGGCTTGATCGATTTCATATTCCAAAAAATATCGATCCAGAGATAGTCATGAATAAACAAAAGGAAACGTTTTTTCAGCATGCAACATTGGCTCGTGAGGTCAGTAAGCCTTTGAGTATCCATATTCGTGATGCGCACGAAGATATGATGCCTTTGTTATCTCAGCTGAAAGAAAATAGTGGTGTGATTCATTGCTACACAGGGAACTGGGAATACGCGCAAGAGTACTTGAAAGCTGGTTTTTTTCTTGGATTCACGGGTGTGATTACCTATCCCCCAAAGAAAACAGATCCAAAACCACAGAAATGGCTCAATGAAGTTATAGAAAAGGTGCCACTTGACCGTATTGTTGTGGAAACAGATTCGCCATATCTTGCTCCACACGTGATTCGTGGACAACGAAATGAACCATGGCACGTCGAGGAAGTTGTGAAGCGAATTGCGACCGTCAGAAACATGAGCGTCACCGAAGTTGAAAATATCTTGGAACAGAATTCCAGAAAATTATTTCCAAATATTATATAAAAAGTTGTTCAGTGGACAACTTTTTTTCTCTACCCAGCCAAAAAACAAAAAACTATATTGACGAATCTTCTTATTTTGTGTATACTATTTGATTTTTAAATTTTTGGCTAGGTTTAGCTAAAATTGTCCACATTTAAAAGCAAAAAATAGATTGACAAGGATACAGTAGTCCTCTATACTATCGACGCTTCAAAATTAGTATGGATTCCATTGATCTAGAGCAAGAACAATTGAGACACAAGACGTTTCTTTCGATGTTCCGTATTCTGTTGATCTTTGGTATTCCAGCTATTGTGTCATATTTTCTCGGAGGATGGATTGATACGACGTATGATATGAAGCCGTACGGCACCCTCTCTGTTCTCGGTGTTGCTTTCTTGCTTTCTTGGACTCTTACTATACGCATGTATTTTCAAATAGACAGAGCTTTTCGAGAACTTCGACAAAAGCAGGAGGCGCGAGAGAATGATGAAAACGAAAAGAAAACACACAAACAACAATAATCTTTATGTTTTTTCAAGTACAGTCAGAACAATCAGGAGTCCAACCAGAAATTATCTTTTCAGTTGGTTCGCTTCCTGTCACCAACGCCATGTTTATGGGGATATTTATGACGGTTATTTTTTGTGTGTTGGCATTGTATACGCGCAGATCACTGCGACTCGTACCTTCGAAATTTCAAATGATTATTGAAATAGTTTTTACCGGTTTTGCCAGTCTTATTGAACAAATTACAGGAAATAGAAAAGCAGCAATACAACTTCTTCCATTGATAGGCGCGCTGTTCTTATTTTTAGGATTTGGTAATCTTTTTGCATTATTGCCAGGATTAACAGCCATAACATATAAAGGTATCTCAGTTTTTCGTACCCCAACAAATGATTTTAACATGACCTTTAGTATTGCACTGGCTATGGTATTGTTGACGCAGCTTGCAAGTATGCGAGCGTGGGGCTTTTTTGGACATCTTGGAAAATATTTTAAGTTTAAAGATGTCTATCATGGATTTAAAAAAGGTGTTGGAGCAGGATTTCTTTCTATTATTGATTTTTTGATTGGTCTGCTTGATATTGTTTCGGAAGTCGCAAAGGTAGTTTCTCTGTCACTTCGTTTGTTTGGAAATATGTATGCAGGAGACGTGCTTGCTGCCATTTTGCTTGGCGCATTCGCCGCTATTGTTCCAGTGCCATGGCTAGCAATGAATCTCCTTGTCGGTGTCCTGCAAGCGATGGTCTTTGGGTCACTGACAGCAGCATACTATACACTTGCAATTGAAAAACCAGACGAAGTACTCGCTCATTAGCGGGTAGCAATGCATAATTGGAAAAGTGTTTACCAGTTGTGGATTGCTAATCGCTAATTAATTAATATACACATATGGACGTTGACTCAGCTCGTCTTATTGCAAAGGGACTTTGCACCATTACCATGGGAGGCTCTGGTATAGGTGAAGGATATCTTATTGGAAAAGCGCTCGAAGCAATCGGTCGTAATCCAAAGATGGAAGGAAGCATCTTTTCAAAGATGATCATTGGCGTTGCACTTGCAGAATCGACTGCGATCTACGCATTCGTTGCATTCTTCATCGTATAATAGACACTCCCTCATAGGGGGAGTTTGGTAGATGAACATACTGTTCTCTGTCAAACTTCTCCTACTAGGAGAGTACTCATATATTCGTTGTACTATTTTATGGATTATTTATTAGGCATACTTGGAAAAATTGGGTTTGATTGGCGAATGGGATTGTTTAATCTTATAAACTTTCTCGTTGTTTTTTGGTTATTAAAACGATATGCGTTTGGGCCAGTGATGAAGATGGTCGATGATCGTCAACAAAAGGCAAAAGATGCTATTGATAATTTTACACAAGCAAAAACAGAATTACAGATGGCAGAACGAAAAGCACAAGATCTTATCGATGCATCGAAGGTAGAAGCAAATAAAAATATTGAACAATCACATCAAAAAGCAAAAGAAGCCGGAGAACAGATGAAAGACAAAGCAAAAAAAGAAATTGAGATGTTGATCGTTCAAGCAAAGCGAAATATTGATATTGATAAAAAAGAAATGAAGGAAATGCTCCGAAAAGAAACTGTAGAGCTTGTTGTGATGGCTGTAGAAAAAATTATAACAGAACGTCTTGATGAGAAAAAAGATGGGAAAATGATTAAAGATATCCTTTCATCCTTGAAATAATTGTATGGCAAATTTGCTTCCAAAACAATACGCCAAAATATTATTTGAATTGACCGATGGAAAGTCTGGTTCAGCTTTGGAACGGGCAGTAGAAGAATTTGTAAAGTTTCTCATCGACCAGCGGGCGTTGAGTAAAAAAGAATATCTCATGACAGCGTTCAAAGAGTACGCAAAATTGCAACAAGGTATTCAAAAAATTGTGATCACCAGTGCACGAGAATTATCACAAAAAATGATCGATGAAATAGCAGGACTCTTTGGAAAAAAAATTGAAGTGGAAACAAATATCAACAAAGCACTCATCGGTGGCGTAGTCGTCCGAACCGGTGATACGATATTAGATGCAAGTGTCAGATCACAACTTGAACAATTACAAAAAGAACTTTCATAACATTACCGTATGTCATATACAGACAATGTCATCGCGACGCTCAAGAAAAACATAGAACAATTTGAAAAAACAGTACAGACAGAAGAAGTCGGAACTGTCATTGAGGTAAAGGATGGTATCACTCGTATGACCGGACTTACCAACTGTCAATCTCAAGAAATGCTTCTGTTTCCAGGTGGTGTTTTTGGTATTGCACTCAACCTTGAAGAAGAAACTGTTGGTGCTGTTATTTTGGGAGATTATACGCATATCAAAGAAGGTGATGAAGTAAAGCGCACTGGTCGTGTCATGTCTGTCCCTGTCGGGGATGCTATGATTGGGCGTGTGGTCAATGCCGTGGGTGTTGCTATTGATGGACATGGTGATATCTCTACAAAAGAATTTTATCCTGTAGAACGTGTTGCTCCAGGTGTCATGACACGCCAACCTGTTGACACGCCAATGCAAACAGGTATCAAGGCTATCGATGCACTTATTCCAATCGGTCGTGGACAACGTGAGCTCATTATCGGCGATCGTCAGACAGGAAAAACAGCTATTGCCATTGATGCAATTTTGAATCAAAAAGGACAGAATATGATTTGTGTGTACGTTGCTATCGGACAAAAAGAGTCAAAGGTTGCACGTATCGCAAGTAAACTGCAAGAAGCAGGTGCTATGGAATATACGGTGATAGTCTCCGCAGGAGCAAGTGAACCAGCACCTATGTCGTACCTTTCTCCATACACTGGTTGTGCAATTGCAGAATACTTTGCTGACAAAGGAAAAGATGTTCTTATTATTTACGATGATCTAACAAAGCAAGCATGGGCATACCGCGAAATGTCTCTTCTTTTGCGTCGTCCACCAGGACGTGAAGCGTATCCTGGAGATGTTTTTTATCTCCATTCACGTCTTCTCGAACGTGCATGCAATTTGAATGAAAAATACGGTGGTGGATCTATTACCGCACTTCCTATTATTGAAACACAAGGAGGAGATATTTCTGCATACGTTCCAACAAACGTTATTTCTATTACAGATGGGCAGATATTCCTTGAAACAGATTTGTTCTATCGTGGTATTCGTCCGGCATTGAACGTAGGACTTTCTGTATCACGTGTGGGAGGATCAGCACAAACAAAACCAATGAAAAAAGTTGCAGGGAGTTTGAAACTTGGTCTTGCACAATTTCGTGAACTCGAAGCATTCGCACAGTTTAGTTCAGACGTTGATCCTGAAACAAAGAGACAAATTGAGCGAGGTCGTCGTATGACAGAATTGTTGAAACAACCACAGTTTTCTCCAATGCCTGTTGAGGAACAAGTTGTATCACTTTTTGCTATGGGAGAAGGTTATTTTGACAGTTTTGCACTTGAAACGATGAAAGAAATTGAAGAAAAATTACTTTCATTTTTTTGTGCAAGTAAATCAACACTTCTTGAGACAATTGCAAAAGGTGATTGGAATGATGAAACAAAAGCCTCTGTAAAAGATGCTTGTGATGAATGGAAGAAAGCTCAATAATTGATTGTAGTTAGTTGAATATATGGCAGTAAACGCCAAAATAATTAAACGTCGCATCAAATCGGTCACGAATACGAAGAAAATGACTAAGGCGATGGAAATGATCTCTGCTGTCAAAATGCGTAAGGCTGTTGAGACTGTTTTGAATACGCGCTTGTATGCACGACTTGGTCGTGAGCTTATGGAACATCTCGCGCATCTCAATGAACCAAATGTACCATTACTCGAGCAGCGACCAGTTAAAAAAGTACTTGCAATTATTATCAGTTCAAATCGTGGACAATGTGGAAGCTTTAATGCAAATTTGTTTAAAAAAACAAAAACTATTTTTGCTGATATAGAAAGTTTGACTTCTTTTCGTAGTGAACAAGGAATCATTCCTTCACAGGAGAAAGATGTAGAGATCGATGTACTTGCGGTTGGGAAAAAAAGTGTGAGTTTTTCAAAAAAACAAGGATACACTGTTGTCGCTGTTTTTGATGAACTCTCAGAAAAACCATCCTATGATGACATTCGTCCGATTGCAAATATGGCAATGGAAGGATTTATAGGTAAAACATATGACAAGGTTGTTATCGCATTTACAGAATATCAATCAAGCCTTTCGCAGGATGCTAAGGTACGACAACTGTTGCCATTTTCATCAAGAGAATTGGAGAAAATGACTGCTGAAATAGCAAAGCATGAGATCAAAGAGGATGTTGTCGAAGACGAGTATCCGATTGAAGGATATCTTTTTGAGCCTGGATTGGATACGATTGTCGAAGAAGTGCTACCGCGCCTTGTTGAAATGCAATTGTATCAAGGAATTTTGGAATCGTCAGCAAGTGAGCATAGTGCGCGAATGGTTGCAATGAAAAATGCGAGTGAAAATGCGGGTGACATGATAACTGAGTTGAATCTTACCTACAACAAAGCGCGTCAAGCGGCTATTACGCAAGAAATTGCTGAAATCGCCGGTGGTGCAGCAGCGTTGGAATAACAACATAAACTCGTAAACTACACATATGAAAAATATCGGAAAGGTAACACAGATCATCGGTGTCGTCGTAGACGTACATTTTGATGGAGAGATCCCAGCAATTTATAATGCACTCGAACTGCAGCGTGAGGGAACAAAAGAACGTGTAGTTCTTGAAGTACAGCAACATATTGGGTCACATACTGTTCGTGCCGTTGCCATGGGTGCGACTGACGGTATCGGTCGTGGCGCAGAAGTTATCGATACTGGAGCACCCATCTCAGTCCCTGTTGGACCAGAGACACTTGGGCGCATGTTCAATGTCGTGGGTGAAGTCATCGATGAAAAACCAGAAGTAAAAACAAAAAAATTATACCCAATTCATAGAAAAGCTCCAAGTTTTGAAAGCCAATCTCAGAAAACAGAAGTATTTGAAACTGGTATCAAAGTTATCGACTTGCTCTGTCCTTTCTTGAAAGGTGGAAAAGTCGGTCTTTTTGGAGGCGCCGGTGTAGGAAAAACTGTTATCATACAAGAATTGATTCACAATATTGCTCAGGCACATGGAGGATATTCTATGTTTGCAGGAGTAGGGGAACGTACACGTGAAGGAAACGATTTGTATAGAGAAATGGAAGAGTCAGGAGTACTGGCAAAAACAGCGCTTGTTTTTGGACAAATGAACGAACCACCCGGAGCTCGTGCACGTGTTGCCCTGACTGCACTTGCTATGGCAGAATATTTTCGTGATGAAGAAAATCGTGACCTTTTGCTTTTCATCGATAATATTTTTCGTTTCACTCAAGCTGGTTCTGAAATGTCTGCGTTGCTTGGTCGTATGCCATCAGCCGTAGGATATCAGCCTACACTTGCAACAGAAATGGGAGCACTTCAAGAACGTATCACCTCTACAGACAAAGGTTCTATTACTTCGGTACAGGCTGTGTACGTTCCTGCAGACGATCTTACTGATCCTGCACCAGCAACAACGTTTGCGCATCTTGATTCTACTGTTGTATTGAATCGTTCACTTGCTGAGCTTGGTATTTATCCTGCAGTAGATCCACTCGATTCTTCCTCTACTGTTCTCGATCCACAAGTCGTGGGTGAAGAGCATTACAAAGTCGCACTACAAGTACAACAAGTATTACAGCGTTACAAAGATTTACAAGATATCATTGCTATCCTTGGTATGGAAGAATTGTCTGATGAAGATAAAATCGCCGTTACTCGTGCTCGTAAAATTCAAAAGTTCTTGTCACAACCATTCTTTGTTGCAGAGCAATTTACTGGTATGCAAGGAAGTTATGTGAAAGTAGAGGATACTGTTCGATCATTCAAAGAGATTCTTGATGGAAAGCATGATGACAAACCAGAACAAGCATTCTATATGAAAGGAAGTATAGAAGAAGTCATCGCAGCTGCTGCTGAAAGTGAAAAAAAATAAGTTTCGATGCAGAGTCTTCTCAATATATTGAATTATGAAATTTTTTCTTCCCCTTGTTTTTCTTATTATCGGTGTAGGATGTGTCTCTATACCACAGCAACAACATACAACATTGCCTGTGAATGATCAGGAAATGGATCAGCAAAGTGATGTCGTAATAGAAGAACCAGTATCATCTTCTGCAGCACCAAGTGCTACTGTAACAGAACTTCCACCTATGACAAATTCAAACAGAACAATCAATGGACAAGAAGATCTTGCTATTGAATATTCACGAGCCGTACTCCATACTAATCTTGGAGATATTACGGTAGCATTGTTTGTAGACAAATCTCCAAAGACTGTAAATAATTTTCTCAATCTTGCAAAAGCAGGGGAGTACGACGGAACAAAATTTCATCGTATCATTGTAGACTTCATGATTCAGGGAGGAGATTTGCTTTCAAAAGATGATAGTAAAGTAGCGATGTGGGGAACGGGTGGACCAAACTATCGATTTGAAGATGAATTTAACGATGAACCACTTGTTCGTGGAAGCCTTGCTATGGCAAATGCTGGACCAAATACAAATGGATCACAGTTTTTCATAGTTACTGCTCCAGAAACTCCGTGGCTCAATGGAAAACATACAAACTTTGGTGAGGTGGTAGAAGGAATGAATGTTGTTGAAACTATTGAAAAAGTATCGACAGGACCACAAGATCGACCATTGATACCTATTGTGGTGGAGAGCGTTGAATTGGTAAAATAATTATGTCAGAAAAGCACCATACAATTGATATATATCCAGGTGATCCAAATGCTTTTGATAGCCATATATTCCATTCATTGAATGAATGCGGGAGTGTCTCCGCTGAGGTGGTTGCCCAAACCATATTAAATAAAATTTCTCAAGAACAGAGAACTGAAATATCTGGTATGTCTGAGAAAGCCTTAGCAAATATAATTCAAGATGCTATATCGAAAAGAATTCCAAAATTTGCAGATAGTTCATACAAATCGACATTCATAAGCTATGCACAGGCATTAAGAGAACAAATAGATTCCATTCAACAAATCAACGAATAATCTAACATATGATTACCTTCAAAATTGTGACACCAAATGGTGTTACATACGAAGACGAAATAGAAAAAGTTACTATCCCCACAGGAGATGGGGAAATTACAGTTCTTGAAAATCATGCGCCACTCGTATCAACACTTGTACCAGGCGCTGTTTTTGTACACAAAAATGGTCAAATTGTTCATCTTGCGGTATCAACAGGAATTTTAGAAATTAGACCAAATTCTGAAGTCTACCTCCTGGCAGATACATCTGAACGTGCGGAAGATATTGATGTAGAACGTGCGGAAGCCGCTCGAGCACGAGCAGAAAAAATGATGAAAGAAAAAGATGCACTTGCAGATGTAGATTTTGTTCGTATTCAGGCTATGATAGAACGAGAAACAGCTCGTATTGGTGTTGCAAAAAAGTACAGAGACGTGAAGTAGTATCCACAGTGCATGTTGACGAGAAGTGGTGTTCCTTCGTATACTTTTGTAGTATTAGCAATGTAGTATATATTTATGACCGACGCAGTATGTCCTACTTGTGAGTCAGCTCTCTGTCTCATCTGTGGAGGATGTGATGTCTGTGGTACATGTGAATGTATCCAAGGGGATCTCGATGAGATCGAAGAAATTGATGAACTTGAAGAAGACGAAGAAATGGAGTTTTAATACTCCATTTTTTTAACTCTAATGTACATATTTGAGATCAGTCCCTAGTTCATCGTAGTGTACTCTGCTATACTTCTAATATATGAAAAAACTACATATTACAATTCTTCTTGGGACAGCGAGAGAGGGAAGACTCTCTGAACATATTGCAAACTTTTTGTATACAGAAATAGCTTCACGTGAGGATGTTACTATTGAGCTCGTTGATGTGAAGGATCATCTGTCTGGAAGAACTATTCCACCATGGGAAGAAAATGATGACACAAAAGTATGGAAAAATATCGTAGCAAAAACTGATGGATTTATTATTGTGAGTCCTGAATATAATCACGGCTATCCGGGAGAATTGAAAATACTCCTAGATCAAGAGCATGATGCATATAGAGGTAAGCCTGTTATTGTTGCGGCCGTCTCAGCAGGTATCCTTGGTGGCTCTCGACTCATTGAGCACATCCAGCCAGTGTTGAGTGAAATAGGGATGATATTTCTCCCATTTAGTCTTCGTTTTGACAATGTACAGACATTTCTTGACGAAAAGGGAAATGTCACTCGCAAAGATGAATATCTTTCAAGAATAAAAAAAACAATCGATGCACTCGTCTTGTATATGAAAAGATTGGAAGGAGTGGCTACTGAATTACAGACGCATAAAAAGTGATTTCTCCCTTCTTATTTCTTAACTCTGTCCATATGACACAGCATGACACAGGAGCAAAGGATTTTTTTCTTCATCTTCTCAGCAGTATTACACTCTACTTGAGTGCAATTGCCTTCCTCATGGTCACCTTTCAGCTGATAAATTATCTCTTTCCTGAGGTGAGTGCTGATATGTGGCGCTATGATTATTCTAGTGGCATCCTCCGTACAGGTCTCTCCATGCTCATTATTACACTGCCAGTATTCCTAGGCAGTAGAATATTTTTGGCAAAAATGTATACAAAAGAGCCAGAGAGAAAAGCGTTCAAAATGCGAAAGTGGCTCATGTATCTGACGCTTTTTGTGGCAGCAATCATCGTCATAGTGACGCTTATCATGATTGTCAATACATTTCTTTCAGGTGAAATTTCGAGCAGATTTATTTTGAAAGCGCTCGCTACTATTGCTGTTGCTGCGTTGGTCTTTTCATACTATCTTCTCGATATAAAAGATGGACTTACAAAGCAAAAACGAAGTATCTATCTCTGGTCTACCACGGTTGTTAGTGTTGCGCTTATTGTACTTACATTTTTTGTTGTTGGCTCTCCTACACAGGCACGTCTGCAAAGACTGGATAATGAACGTGTTTCTGCGTTGCAGTCTATTCAGTATCAAATAGAATCTTATTATACAACAAATAAAGTACTTCCCGAGTCATTAGACGCACTGAGAGTTACCTCACCGTATGATCAAAGTATAAACAATTTTGTTGATCCTTCAACTGGTGATCAGTATGGATATAAAGTCGGTGAGGGAGACAACTACATGCTTTGTGCAACTTTTGATACCAATACCGAAGATACATCACGAAAAGATGAGAGTGCAATAGCAAGTAAAGATTGGCAACATCCAGCAGGAGAATATTGTTTTGCAAAAAATACTCCCTTGCTCGATAAAGCATTCCCAGAAGTGCCCATTAGTAAATAGCAAAAAATCACTATAAAAATGAAGACCTTGTCTCGATAATTTTTATGTATGACAAGGTTTTTTTTTTAATCTTGTTTCTTCGCTAAATCTAGCGTATACTGAAGAAGCATTTTGAATTGATTTCATGGCTTCTACTGCAAAAAATACTTTGTTCATGACTGTGGCTTCTGTGTTTCAGAAAGTCATTGCTTTTGCGTACTTCACTCTCATTGCTAGGAAGATCGGGGTATCTGGTACTGGGACATATTTTTTTGCATTGTCATTTACCACAGTGTTTGTCGTATTCGTTGATCTTGGATTGACAAATGTCTTTATTCGAGAATCTTCAAAAGCAAAAGAAAAACTTGGTGAATATCTTAGTACTATTTTGTCAATCAAGATTGGACTTGGGCTTCTCAGCTATCTTGCTGCAGTGATAGTGATCAATCTGATAGGGTACGATATAGAGACAAGACATCTTGTCTATCTTTCGGCTGTAACGATGCTCCTTGATTCTCTCCACCTTACCCTCTACGGGTCACTCAGAGCCCTAGGAGAGCTCAAATACGAAGCAATGAGTATTATTGGCAGTCAGCTTCTTACATTAATTTTGGGGACGTTTTTTTTGTATGCAGGTTTTCCACTTATTTACCTTATTTTTGCGTTTACCGTCTCCAGTGCAGCAAACGTGATATTTGTTATTGCAATACTCAAAATAAAACATCATCTTACTCTTAAGCCATCGTACAAATCTGATGTGGCAAAGCATATTGCACGTATTGCGATTCCGTTTGCCCTTGCGGCTGTCTTTGCGCGCGTGTATTCATATATCGATTCTATTTTGCTTTCCAAAATGATGGGAAACGAAGCAGTTGGATTTTATAGTATTCCATACAAAATCACATACGCATTCCAATTCATCCCTCTCGCACTCATCGCAGCGCTGTATCCAAAGTTTAGCGAATATTTTGCACACGACAAAAAAAAGCTTTCGCAAGTGTTTGAGCAGGGTGTGAAGTATTTACTGCTTATTGCAATGCCGATTGCGTTTGGTATTGCCGTACTTTCCAAAGATATCGTTCTTCTTCTCTACACAGATGAATATTTGCCTTCTGTACTGCCACTTCAAATTTTGATTATCAGCCTCATTTTTTCATATCTGAGTTTTCCGATTGGCGCATTTCTCAATGCCTGTGACAAACAAAAAGCACAGACTGCTATAGTCGGTACAGTAATGGTAGTAAATATATTTTTAAATATAATTTTGATTCCTCGTCTCGGTGTGGCTGGTGCTGCGGTAGCCGCACTCGTTGGCAATGTACTGCTGACAGTCTTTGGCTATTTTATCGTTCCAAAGATTACACATGTATCACATGGCTATATAGCAAAGACATTTTTTCAAATTTTGTTTTCAGCTGGAGGCATGGCTCTTGCGGTGTATGCCGTGAATACCCAAGTCAATTTTTTCTATGCTATACTTGTCGGCGCAGTCATATATCCAATATTGCTTTTCCTCACACGCTCTGTATGTATGGTAGAATTGAAAGAGGCACTGCAATTGATTCGAAAATAATATGAAAAAAACACTCATTATCACACTCGAATATCCACCACAAGTTGGTGGTATTGCGACATATGTACATGATCTTGCCAATACACTTGATCCCAAAAAAACAGTAGTACTTGCTCCAAAAATGAAAGGCATGAAAGAATGGGATGAAAAACAACTTTACTATATTATTCGAAAAAATCTACTCTTTCCAAGATTCGTATGGCCACGATGGGTTCGTCTTGTGTGGCAAGTATGGCGCATTGTAAAGAAAGAAAAGATTGAACTCATCATGGTGCATCATGTCTTGCCCGTCGGCTATGCGGCAAGTATTGCGAGCAAGTTTACCAAGGTGCCATTTCTTCTTTTTTCACATGGTACAGATCTCCTTGCTGCCAGCAAATCGTCATGGAAGAGAAAACGGATTGCTGGGGTATCAAAATATGCCACAAAAATTATTTTTAATAGTGAATCACTCAAGAATAGATACGTTCAACTCTTTCCTCAGTTTGAATCAAGTACACTTGTCATGTATCCATGCCCAGAAAAAACATTTCTCACGCCACCAGGCAATGCTGTTATAGAAGAATTAAAAAATACCTATGCACTCCATGGCAAGCAAGTCATACTGACGGTATCGCGATTTGATGAAGGGAAAGGATTTCCTCATCTGCTTCGTATGATGCCAAAAATTCTTGAGCAAGTACCTCATCTTGTTTGGATGCTCATTGGAGACGGACCAAAAAAAGAGTATATTCTTGAACAAGTTCAAAAAAATAATCTTCAAAACATCGTTCGCTATGTAGGAGAAATCCCTCACGATAAATTGAAAAAGTTTTACTACCTTGCCGATCTGTTTGTTTTGCTCACACATCCAGATGAAGGAAGAGAAGAAGGGCTCGGACTTGTATTCCTCGAGGCTGCAGCAGCGGCACTGCCTGTTGTAGCAGGAAAGAGTGGGGGGGTAGAGGAGGCAGTACTTCATGCAGAGACTGGGATTCTCGTTGACCTCTATCAGGGCGATCCGAGTGTGATTGACACTATTGTGGACATGCTCAAAAATACATCCTATGCTGACGAATTAGGAAAGAATGCTCAAGATCGCATCAAGACAGAGTTTGTTTGGGAAAATCAAGTAAACATGCTCGATCCATGGCTTCAAGAAAAGTAATGTATGATTAGTGTTATTATTCCTGTATACAATCGAAGTGATGTTTTGCACCAATCATTAATATCTCTGAAGGCTCAGACATACAAAGATATTGAGGTTATACTTGTTGATGATGGAAGTACACCACTCATTACGTTAGATGTATCTTTATTTCCGTTTTCATTTCAAATTTTTCGACAAAAAAATGCAGGTGCACCGGCAGCAAGGAATACTGGTTTTAAGCATGCCAAAGGTGAGTTTGTTATTTTTTGGGATGCGGATGTCATCGCAAATTCTGACATGCTTGAAAAGATGGTACAGGCTTTGGAACAACATGAAACTTCAAGTTTTTCTTACAGCAATGTTTATTTTGGCAAGAAAAAAATGCCAGCACAGGCATTCAATACAGTAACACTTCAGCAGAGAAATTATATTCACACGACGAGTCTTATTCGACGCGATGCGGTTATTGTTTGGGATGAATCAATCCAAAAATTTCAAGATTGGGATTTCTTTTTATCGTTGATGGAAGCAGGGAAAAGTGGTGTATGGATAGATGAATATCTGTTCCGTTTTGAGAGTGGGGGAACCGTGAGTCAATGGTTACCACGTATCGCATATCATGCACCGTTCAAATGGCTACCGGGGATTGTTTCCAAAGTAAAAAAATACGAAGATGCTACAGCGATTATTCAGAAGAAGCATCATCTTTCGAGCGATTAAAAATGCGATATATGAGTGTAAGTGTTTCATCAAACACGGTGATTGGTTTCATTACAAATGATAAAATAAGTACAAAATACAGTATACCAAGTATATGAAAGAGTACTGGCGCCGTGACAGTCATTACCAACAGTGCTACGAATCCACCAAAAAGTCCCACATAAAAATCATGATAGTCCGACAACGTGGCTATTTTTTGTATTAGTTCATATCCCACAAGCATAAGCAAGAACAAGAGCGACAGTACTCCGAACGCGCCAAATTCAGCAAGAAGCTCCAGATATCCCCAATCAAATTGTCCTGTAGTTACAAATTGAAAGGTGTCTGGATTCATGAATGTAATAGTTGCCCCGAGACCATTGCCAAAAAATGGATGCTGCATGATGATCTGACTGATTGGTTTCAAAAGTGCTGCACGTGTGTATGCACTGGTTTCGAGAACTGGTTGGGCAATTCCAGCAAAACGCAAACCAAGAAGACCAAGCCCTGTGGTGGAAAATCCACTTGCCAGAAGACTCATGCTTACGAATAACGCAAGAAATATAGCGAGGTTCATAGCAGAAACTTTTATCCAGTTTACAGTGTCGTGTGTGTATTTCAATACGATCATCCCCACAAAGAGTGCAAGTAGATAGGTTCGTGAAAGTTCAAGAACAAGTATCAAGAGACCAAGGGCCAAAAAAACATACCAGTTGCGATGATGTTTTTCATCACGCATGAGGAGAGATGATATCATGAGAACAGATGGTACTATGAGCAGATGTTCAGGTGTTACAATACGAAAAAAACCATGGCCTACATCGGTAATTTTTCCCATGGCGACATCTCGAAACCAGGTGTAAAATGTATCATGTATGACACCAAGGCCACTCGAGTAAATGAAAAACGTAATAAGTGAAAAGAGTGCACTACCAAGTAAAAATACAAACAATAACCGAACAAAATATTCTTGCGTTTTTTCTTTATAGAAATAGTGATAAAAAGGCAACAAGAGGACAAAATATGTAAACGGAATCACATCACGCATGACTTGTGTGAATCCGTGTCCTAGGTATATACCCCTCCCTGCCGCAAAGATGACAAACGCACCAAATACCAGGAGTGCATATCCGATTTTATGATCTATACGAAGACGAAAACGTCTCTTTTTTTGTACGATGTGTTGTACAATCCAGAGGAAAAGAAACGTGATCAAAAGAAGAGATCTAATGGACAATCCAAAAAATTCAAGAAAACTCCCTGACCCACCTAAAAAGAATTCCCCAAGAAGTAAATACCATCCATAGTGCGTTTCGAGAAAATATAAGACAGCAAAAATCATGATAACACCAAAGACAAGAATTCCTTGGATGATTGCATGCCCCATGAGGAGAAAAGATGCAATGCGTAATGCAAAGAAAAGACTTAGTAGCCAGGCTGTCTGTTTATTGACAAAGATGGATTGTTTCATGAGGTTGACTGGCATAGATGTGCCTAAATTATGAGACGTTTTTGTACTTTATGATAAGTATGAGAATTGTTGAAGTAAAAATAAATGTTACTGCGTTTGCTGCAATGAGAGGTATATCATTGAGAATAATGCCATAGACCAACCAAAGAAAAACACCTGTTGTAAGGACAACGTACATGCCGACAGACAAGTCTTTTGTTTCTTTCGTTTTGATTGTTTTTATTGCTTGTGGAAGAAAAGAAATAGTCGTCCCTGTTGCAGCGAGAAGTCCTATAATAGTCACAATATTCATACTTTTAAATGATTGGAGTGACAGATTGAGCCAAAGCAAAATCTGTTATCTGTGCATAACGAATTTCGTTCCGCAATTCGCCACTCCATTTTAGTGTTAAGAAAATTGTGCTTCATCAATCTGTTTACATCCCTTTACAAACGTCTTTGCATCTATGGCATTTTTTCCTTCGAGTTGCAATTCGTGTATATGTACTGCTCCATCACTTGTTCCTACATACAGTGTATCACTTTCTACATGCACCTGACCATTATTCAAATGTGTAGATATTAAAGCTGGGCTAATGTGTAATAGCTTTAGTCGTGTTTCATTCCACATGGTCCATATTCCTGGCCATGGCATGAGCGCACGATATTGATTGTATATTTTTAGAGTTGAGGTATTCCAATCAACATGTCCATCATCTCGGGTAAACTGATTGCAAAAAATTGCTTTTGCATCGTCTTGTTTTTGTAATGTAATTTTATCATTTAAATATGCTGGAAGTTTGATTACAAGCAAATCGGCTCCTATCTTTGCAAGAGCCATGAGTGCATCGTGTGCCATTTCATCAGGTGCAAGTCCGTATGTCTGCTGTGCCACAATAGGACCTGCATCCATACGTTTTTCTACCTGCATGATAGTGACACCTGAGATTGTTTCCCCATGCAGGATTGCAGAAGGAACTGGTGTTGCGCCACGATACTTTGGAAGAAGAGAAGGGTGAACATTTAAAATACCCTTTGGAAAGGCGTCAATAATAGCTTGTGGAATAATAAGCCCATAGTCAGCGAGGAGGGCGACTTGGCAACTAGGAAATGTTGCGATTGGATAATTCTTAAGCGTTTTAGGTTTTTGGACCGGAATTTTGTATGTCTCTGCAAGAATTGCGACTTGCGTAGGGGTGAGAACTTTCTTCCTCCCAACAGGTTTGTCTGGCTGGGTAATGACAAGATCAACAGAAATTTGTGGTGCATCAATCAATGCCTGCAAAACAGTTTTTGCAACATGGTTTGTTCCAAAAAAGATGGTATGTATCATATACTATTCAATTTCCCAAATCGTTTCTGCCTTATCAATATAGACAATACCATTGAGATGATCTGTCTCGTGCTGAGCAACATGGGCAAGATATCCACCTGCTTCAAAGCTAAGAGGATTACCCTGTTCATCAAGCGCGTCTACATGGACTTGCCGGTAACGTTTTACCTTCCCTTGCTTTCCTGGTACAGAAAGGCACCCTTCTGTTTCCTGAACAACACGTTTTCCTGTCCGTTTGTAGGTAGGATTGATGAGAACAAGGTCCTTGGTAGAATCTTTTGGAAAGAAATCCTCTGGAATCGCTTCTTTTCCGATAACACAGAGTTTTACATTTACTCCTACTTGAGGTGCCGCGAGACCTATCCCTTTCTCTCTATACATGGTTGGGATCATATCTTGAATAAGTTTTTGAATCTTTGGAGAAAGGATTTCGTCCTTTGTAAGTGCCTGAGAAGGTTCATGTAAACTTGGGGTTGGGATTTTTGTAAGTGGTAGTATCATATATATTACTAAAACTGCTCTTAGGTTAGCGTAAATTAGATAAAAATGCAAACTTTGTTGGATTGCAGGAATAGATAGGAACATGGTACGCTGTAAGCAAAACTAATTATGAAAAAAACGCTCCACAAAGCCCAGCAAGAGGCCATCGACTATATCGACGGACCGTTGTTGATTGTTGCTGGGGCAGGGACGGGGAAAACGACTGTCGTGACAGAAAAAATCGCAAAACTTATTCGTGAAAAACTTTCAGATCCAGAAAACATTCTTGCCCTTACTTTTACAGAAAAAGCAGCAGCAGAGATGCAGGAGAGAGTGGACGACCTTGTCTCTCTGGGGTATACAGAAATGCATATCAGTACATTCCATAGTTTTTGTCAGAAGATTTTGGAACAGTACGGCTTGGAAATTGGTCTCCCAAATAGATTCAAGTTGATGACAGAAACAGATGCCTGGCTTCTCATGAAGAAGCATCTGTATGATCTGAAACTTGATTATTATAGACCACTTGGCAATCCATCCCGTCATATTCATGCACTCCTCACGCACTTTAGTAAATGTAAAGACGAGCTTATAGCACCTGAAGATTATCTTGCCTATGCAGAGGGTATGACGCTCGATGCTGATGTCACTGAGCATGATGAAAAATCTCGCCTCACGGAACTTGCCAATACATATCATGCATACAATCAATTGCTTCTCGATAATCAAGCCATGGATTTTGGTGATTTAATTTTTTATACTGTAAAACTTCTTCGTGAACGCCCACAGATAAAAAAGCAATTGCAGAAACAGTTTACATACGTCCTGATCGACGAATTTCAAGATGTAAACTATGCACAATACGAACTCGTGCAACTGCTCACCGATAGTCCTGATGTCCAACTCACCGTAGTAGGGGATGATGACCAGAGTATCTACGCCTTTCGTGGTGCGAGTGTCAGCAATATTCTCAGATTCAAGGATGATTATCCAGATGCAAAAGAAGTTGTACTGACAGAAAATTATCGTTCTGGTCAGGCAATCCTCGATAGCGCGTACACACTTATTCAACATAATAACCCTGATAGATTGGAAGTAAAACTTGGTATTGAAAAAAAATTACATGCTGCAAATACGTTTGATGCGAATGTAACTCATCTTCATTCACAAACACTAGATCAGGAAGTTGCGTCTGTGGTACAAAAAATTTCTGAACTCAAGAAAAATAATAAAGACATACCATGGGATGACATCGCTATTCTCGTGCGGGCAAACAATCACGCAACATTGTTTATGGAAGCACTTGATATGGTAGGTATTCCATATGAATATCTCAGTTCGGGCGGGTTGTACCGACAGGACATCGTCATCGATGCAATCAACGTGTTCAAAGTCATGGATTCGTACAAAGATTCGGCTGCAATATATAGAATGTTGCAGTTTCCTTGTTTTCATTTTTCAGAACGAGACATGCACGAGTTTTTAAACTTTGCAAAAAAAGCATCATTACCATATTACGAAGCACTAAAGCGAAGTGATGAAATATTCCTTTCAAACGAGGGAAAAGACATTTGTAAAAAGATTGTGACGATCGTCACGTCGAGTATAAAGAAAGCACGTTTTGAAAAGCCAACCACAGTGTTGCATCATTTTTTTGAAGAAAGTGGCTATTTCAAATATTTGACGAGTGAGGAACAAACGGGAAATAGGGAAGTCATGCGATCTATTGCACATCTCAAACAATTTTTTGACTATGTCCATGCGTATGAATTGACTGGTGGACATGTTGATGTTCGAGGATTTCTCGACTATTTTTCAGATGTGCTCGAAAGTGGTGACAATGGCAAAGTCTATCAGTCAAGTGACACACCAGATTCGGTCAATATTATGACAGTGCATGGATCAAAAGGATTGGAATTTTCGTATGTGTTTGTCGTAAATTGCGTAGAAGAGCGTTTTCCAACACGTCGCAAAGGAGGAGATATCGACCTGCCAGATGAACTGGTAAAAGAAGTATTGCCAGAGGGAGATTATCACTATCAAGAAGAACGCCGCCTTTTTTATGTCGCCATGACCCGCGCAAAAAAACAGCTCTTTCTCACCAGCGCAGAAGATTATGGCGGAAGTAGAAAAAAGAAAGTATCGAGATTTGTTGCAGAATTAGAAAATACAATTTCGTTAGGGCAATTTCCAATTTCCAATTTCCAATCATTCAAGGTAGACCAGACAACACAAAATGATGAACAACCTATTTTTGATGGCTTGTACAAACTTCCAAAGACGTTTTCTTTTTCTCAAATCAGAGCATTTCAAGTCTGTCCATATCAGTACAAAATTTCCTATATTCTCAAAATACCAATGAAAGGATCTCATTATTTTAGTTTTGGAAATACCATTCATTTGACCATGCAACGATTTTACGAACGGGTTCAGCAACTCAATAGTGTCACACAAGGATCTCTGTTTGATCTCAAACCTACACCAGAAAAAAAAGAGGGAGAAATATTGGTTCCTTTGCAGGATGAGTTGCTTGAAATGTATGAAGGGGCATGGATAGGGGACTGGTATAGAGATGAACATCAAAGAAAAGGATATCATGAAAAAGGGAAAGAACTCTTGAAAACGTTTTATAAAAAAAATAAAAACAATTGGACCATTCCAGTTGCGCTCGAAGGTGGGTTTCGAATCAAGATTGGAACGTATATTATTACAGGGAAGATAGATCGTGTAGATCAGTGTGCTGATGGTTCACTTGCTATTATCGACTATAAAACAGGTGCACCAAAGGATACACTTGATACAGATGGCAAACAGCAACTTCTTCTTTATCAAAAAGCAGCTTCTGAGTTACCGCAATATAGAAACATTGGTATTGTGAGCAATTTGACGTATTATTATGTAGCAGATGATGTAGCGACCTCTTTTCTTGGAACACAAAAAGAACTAGAAACATTTGAAGATAAAGTTATGAAGACACTCGATCAGATGCATGGAACAGATTTTAGAAATATCACACGCGAAGATGGTTGCGGACGGTGTGATGTCTGTACGTCACTTATATGACATATTTCATTGTTGGTACGCTCTTACTTTTTTTCATGCTTTTTCTTGCGGCATTCTCTATATGGAATGTATATGCCATTATTCGAGGTGCACCTTTTGTCCCTTCCGCAAAAAAACGAGTACAGACAATGATCTCAATTGCTAACTTGCAAAAAACAGACGTGCTTCTCGACCTTGGTTCTGGCGATGGAAGAATTGTCAGACGTGTAGCTCCGTTTGTGAAAAATGCGCGTGGCATTGAAATTAACCCTTCTCTCGCACTTCTTTCAAAAGTATTTAACACTCTACAACACAAAAAGAATGTGGAAATCCGATGTGCAGATTTTTGGCATTATGATCTGAGTGATGTTGACGTACTCTTTGTGTATTGCATTGATCACAAAATGAATCGTCTTGAAGCAAAAGTAAAAAAAGAAATGAAGCCTGGCGCTCGAGTAGTGTCAAATGGATTTAAGTTTTCTACATGGAAACCACGTGAGGAAAAGGATGGTGTTCGATTGTACCTGTTGTGATATTGATTTTGAGTGTGCTATAGTGTATTCAGTCAAGGTTAGAAATTTTTTACATGTCATTTACGCCACTTGGGGATGCACTCCACGACAAAATGAAAGAGAATCCATCACTACAAAATCAGGTTGATGGGTCTGAGGCTGTTGATATTGCAACGGAAGTTTTTTTGGAACTGTTTGGAGAAGATATGGCAAAAGAGGCAAAACCGCTTTTTTTGAAAAATAGAACACTGACCGTTTCTTGCACGAGTTCCACTATGGCAAATGAAATTCGCCTCAACCAAGCAAAAATCGTAGATGCACTGAATAAAAAAATGGGGAAGAGTGAAGTAGATCGGATTCGGTATTTGGCATAAACGAACTTCGATTTTTGTAGAATAAGACACCCTTGCCGAAAAGGTTTTTTTTCGTTAGAATGAATACATATGACTATCCGTCAATTTATAACAATCATGATCTTTGGGACTCTCATGTGCTGGGCTGGATGGGGAGTTGTGCTTTGGAATATTGATCCCTACGAAGCAGGAATAGTGAGTTTCATGTTTTTTTATATTACACTCTTTTTAGCGTTGACAGGAACTATCTCGACAGCGCTTTACACTGTATATCACTTTTTTGGTGATGTGCAGATACCAGTTTTTCGATATGTCCAACGCAGCATGGGTTATGGGCTCAGTGCAGCTTCTGTCCTTGTAGTACTCCTTCTTGCTCATATGTTCAGTCTGCTCAATGTGTGGAGCATGTCACTTCTTGTACTCATTGCAGCATTTGTTCTTTCGCTCAAGTTATCAAAACGACGACCCTATATTCCTACCTATGAAGCATAATGATATATTTTAGTATGAAACAATCTCACCTTTTTACAAAAACAAAGAAAGAGGTACCAAAAGATGAAGCATCAAAAAATGCACAGCTACTCATTAAGGCAGGGTTTATTTATAAAGAAATGGCTGGGGTATATGCATACCTGCCACTTGGGTTACGCGTTCTTGAAAAAATAAAACAGATTGTTCGTGAAGAAATGGATGCTATAGGTGGACAGGAGTTCATTATGACCGCCATTCAACGAAAAGAACTCTGGGAAAAAACCGACCGATGGAGCGATGATACTGTTGATGTGTGGTTTAAGTCTGCATTAAAAAATGGCACAGAAATTGGATTTGGATGGTCACACGAGGAGCCTATTACAGATTTGATGAAACAATATTTGACCAGTTATCGTGATCTGCCTACCTACGTGTATCAATTTCAGACAAAACTTCGTAATGAATTGAGGGCAAAAAGTGGTATCATGCGCGGGAGAGAATTCATCATGAAGGATATGTATTCATATTCCTTGAACGCAGAACAGCATCAGAAATTTTATGATGAGGTCATTGCCGCGTATTTGAAAGTGTTTGCTCGTGTCGGGCTTGAGAAAGAAACGTATGTTACTTTTGCTGCAGGAGGCGCGTTTACACAATTTAGTCATGAATTTCAAACAATCACCGATGCTGGAGAAGATGTTATTTACGTCAATCGTGAAAAACACATTGCAATAAATGAAGAAGTACTTAGTGACACCGTTCTCAAAGAACTTGGTGTCACCATGGACGAACTTGAAAAAGTGAAGACCGCTGAAGTTGGAAACATATTCAATTTTGGTACAGTCAAATGTGAACAACTTGGATTATCCATTGTAGATACAGAAGGAAAATCTATTCCTGTACACCTCGGATCATATGGTATAGGTATTACAAGACTTATGGGTGTTTTAGTGGAACATTTTTCAGACGATAAAGGTATCGTCTGGCCAGAAGAAGTGGCACCATTTCAAGTCCATCTCGTGTCACTCTGTAAAGAACCTTCAGATATCGAAAAAGCAGATACGTTGTATGCAATATTGCAAACGTCTGGCATCGAGGTGTTGTATGATGACAGAGATGCGCGACCAGGTGAAAAATTTGCAGACAGTGATTTGATTGGTATTCCTCTTCGTATTGTTGTCAGTCCACGATCACTTGAAAATAATCAAGTTGAGTTCAAATATCGAAAGTCAGGTGAAGAAAAACTTGTTTCATATATGGAGGTCATGAAAGAAATGTAATCATTATGTTCAAAAAACTCACACAACGATTTAGTCGTGATATTGGTATTGATCTTGGAACGGCAAATACACTGGTGTATATTCCTGAAAAGGGAATTGTCATTGATGAACCGTCAGTGGTTGCGATTCACAATAAAACAGGACAGATTCTTGCTGTCGGCAATGAAGCCAAATACATGCTCGGTAAAACACCACCACACATTACAGTGACAAGACCATTGTCACACGGTATTATTTCTGATTACGAAGTGACGGAAAAAATGTTAAAATACTTTATTGATAAAGTACATGAAGATAGTAGATCGTTCATGACACGTCCACGTGTCGTCGTTTGTGTTCCTCTTGAAGTAACAGAAGTGGAAGTAAAGGCTGTGGAAGATGCCGCTGTCGCTGCAGGTGCAAAGGAAGTACATGTTGTCCAAGAACCAATGGCAGCAGCCATTGGAGTGCGTATGCCTATTCAGGATCCTATTGGAAATATGATCATTGATATTGGTGGTGGAAATACTGATGTCGCTGTTATTTCACTGAGCGGTATTGTCACCTGGAAATCAACGGAGACAGCAGGGGATGAAATGAATAAAAATATCGTTCAGTACGCACGTGAAGTATTTAATCTTCTCATCGGAGAAACGTATGCAGAACAGATGAAAATAAAAATTGGTTCAGCGATTCTTTCTCCAGAACGTATGGAATTTCCAATGAGGGGACGAGATGTTGTCAGTGGTTTGCCACGAGAGATCATGGTGACAAACGAACATATTCACGAGGCTCTCGAACGTTCTGTCAATACTATTATTAGTCTTATCAAAGCAACGCTGGAGCAAACTCCACCAGAATTGACAGCAGACATCCACGAACGTGGTGTATTGTTGACGGGTGGCGGAGCTATGCTTCGAGGATTTGATACCATCATTGCACGTGCAATTGAAATTCCCGTGCGCGTGTCGAGTGACCCTCTCACTGATGTTGTTCGTGGTACAGGAATACTTCTTGAAGAGCGCGAACTCTTGAAAGAGATAGAACTTCCTTCTGCAAGAGCCGTTTAATGCATAACATTATTTTTTTATTATGCAGAATGTTCGTTTTTTTAGATCACTTTTTTTGTTGAGTACTATACTCCTCATTGTAATAGTATTGCACGTTGTCGGTGCATTCGGTTTTATAGAAGGCCCTGTCACAAAACTCTTTTATAAAGGAAGTGGTGTACTGTACGCAGTACATCTCTCGCAGGGAGAAAAATCAATTAGTACATCACTCACAGGGGAGGAACTGCGCAATGCATATATTACACTGCAGGAGATGTATACCAAACAAGTGGTCGATCGATCTGAGATGATACAATTACAACAAGAAAATCAAAATCTTGTACGTCAACTTCAATTTTTTTCTGACAAACAGTTGACCTACTACACAGGACGCGTTACTGGCAAACAAATAGATCCTTTTGAGAGTACCGTTCTGTTATATTTTGAACATGCAGATGATACGATACCATTGGGATCTCCTGCAATTACGCAAGGTGGTATATTTGTTGGCATCGTCGTTGCTGTCGAACGAAGTACTGTAACTGTCAGACTTCTGGATGATGGACGAACAAAAGTAGGCGCAGCGCTCCTCAATGAAGAAAAGACTATCGGTATTGCCGAAGGGGGATTTGGCAAAAGTATTCGTATGAATTTTATCCCACAAAATGAAAAAGTAGTGGCAGGTGATATTGTTGTAACCTCAGGGCTTACACCTGAGGTCCCGTATGGGCTACCAATAGGTACGGTAGAAGCGGTAGAAAAAGAACCGTACGAACCATTTCAAAGTGCTGTCTTATCACCACTTGCTACGCCAAATAGTTTGCAAATACTTTCCATTATCGTTGATACGTCACAAACATGAAATCATTTTTCAACATATTACAACGTGCATTTTTTCTTGTAATGCTGGTATTTACACAATTTGTCGTTAGCTATGTTTTTCCGTTTCCTTTCTCTGCCACACATGTGCCTACGGTCATTATTGTTGTATATCTGTTTCTACAAGAAAAAAGACATATTGTGTGGTATATGTTTGGATTGTTTTTTTTGTTAGAAATTCTTGTTCCATCACCTATCTTTGGTGATATGCTTGTACCTGGTGTGCTTAGTGCCTTTGTCGCATACTGGTGTTACAGATTTTTATTTACCAACCAATCACTCTACACAGCAATGCTTTTGGGAACGATTACCCTTCTTTCGTATCGATTTCTCACGGCGGCCTATGTTGTCATGTTCGACATATTGAGTAAAAAGGGAATTCTTGTGTTGCCATCATGGTCATTGCAAGTATTTGGTATAGAATTTTTGATGACAGAGTTTGGATTATTTATTATTATATTTTTTTTGTTAAAAAGAAAAAAAACGTTTTAACTATTTTTGTGTGCTAAAAAAAGAACAAACACCATTATTTCACGCTCCTTTAGATGATTCACTTTCCGTGCCTATCATGTCAGATACGTCATGGATAGAGGATGCTCATCCTACTGCTGGCGATGGTAATTTTGGTACTCGTAATTTCATAAGTGAGAGTATACGAGCACGACGTATTTTTGCATTTATTTTGCTTGTAAGTTTTACTTTTTTGTTTTTGATTTTGCGTGTTGGATATCTGCAAGTAGTAAGGGGTGTGGCATACAGGGAGGCTGCAGAAGGGAATAGACAACGTTTTCTTCCTATTCCTGCCGAACGAGGGCTTATTTTTGATACCAATGAAGTACAACTTACTAAAAATATTCCAAATTTTGCACTTGCTCTCGTGCCACAAGATCTTCCCCGAAATGAATCAGAAAGAAATAATGTTATTTCTCGTGTTGCGATGCTTACAAATACACCCGTTGAGAAAATTGCTGAAACAATAAAAAAATATGGATCTTATAGTTATGAGTCTATTATTATTCAAGATGATTTGGATTACGATACTGCCATGAATATTTATATTGCTGCAGCTGATATTCCTGGTATTCATATTCAGAGAGGGAGTAAACGACTTTATGTAGAAGAGGCTCCTAAAGGAGAAGTCGACCTCCCTTTGAGTATGTCACATATTCTTGGGTATCAAGGAAAGTTGAGTCCAGAAGAGCTCGATATGCTCTATGATGCAGGGTATCTTCCTTCTGATACTATTGGAAAAAGTGGTGTAGAAAAAGCATATGAACCATTTTTAAGAGGCGTGTACGGCGTAAAAAGAATTGAAGTTGATTCATTTGGAAAAGAACAAAAAGTGTTGACTGAAGATCCTCCTTCACCAGGTAGTCATGTTGTGTTGAGTATCGACATACATATACAAGTTGCACTCGAGCATTATTTGCAAAAAGCGCTAGACAAAGGTGGATTTTTTAGAGCATCTGCCATTGCTATGGATCCTCGTGACGGTTCTATTCGCGCATTGGTTAGTCTGCCTAGTTTTGATAGCAATGATTTTTCTGGTGGCATTGACAATGATACGTACCAGTCATATCTCTCAAATGAAAATCAACCTCTTTTTAACAGAGCGATTTCAGGTGCATTTCCATCAGGATCAAGTATAAAACCTGCATTTGCAGCTGCTGCACTTCAAGAAGGTATTATTACACCACAGACTACCTTCCGAAGTACAGGTGGTCTGGCTGTTGGTCAGTGGTTTTTTCCAGATTGGCAGGCAGGTGGTCACGGTATTACCAATGTTAGAAGATCACTTGCATGGTCTGTAAATACATTTTATTACTATATTGGCGGAGGATTTGGAGATTTTGTCGGAATGGGTGTAGAAAAAATGATGGAATATTTGAGATATTTTGGGTTTGACCAGAAGTTAGGTATAGATATTCCTGGTGAGGTTGTGGGTTTTCTTCCTTCAAAAGAATGGAAAGAGCAGTCAAAAGGGGAGCGGTGGTATGTCGGAGATACATACAATGTGTCGATTGGTCAGGGAGATATTCTGGTGACGCCACTACAGATCACCTCATACATCGCGACGATTGCGAATGGTGGTACAATATTCAAACCGCACGTGGTAGAAAAAACAATAGACATCGCCACAGGTGACGAATATGTCGTGGAGCCAGAAATACTCGATACCGTGCCTATCTCGAGTGAAAACTTGAACACGGTTCGTCTCGGAATGAAAGACTGTGTCGACTACGGTGCCTGTCGACGGTTATCATTGCTCCCGTTCGAAACTGCTGGGAAAACAGGAACGGCACAGTGGAGCAGTGTCAAAGAACCACATGCCTGGTTTACCTCATTTGCCCCTTACGACAATCCAGAAATTGTACTTACTATTTTGATCGAAGAAGGAAAAGGAGGAAGTGAAACAGCGACGCCTGCTGCATACGAATTTTACAAATGGTGGTGGAAGTACAAAATAACTGGGGATATATCCCTTGACGAGTAGAAGAGCTCTTGGTTATACTCTATACAACCGCTCTAGGAGCGGGTATTTTTATCCATTTTGTAGCAGAGATTAAGGAACCTATATGACAGACACAACACAATATCTTTCACAAGAAAAAAAAGTTGATCTTGAACAGGAATTGGTGCAACTCAAATCAACAAAAATTCCAGAAATTGCTGGGCGCATTGATGAAGCGAAACAAATGGGAGATTTATCTGAAAACGCAGAGTATCATGATGCGCGCGATCAAATGGCTTGGGCACAAAGTCGAGTACTTGAGGTTGAAGCTATTTTGCACAATGCAGAAGTTATTACCGCAACAGGATCTGACGATGGCTTTGTGGACCTTGGAGCAACAGTAGTCGTGAAAGTCAATGGAAAAGAAAAAGAATATACTATCGTAGGAGTTCAAGAAGCCGATCCTCTTGCTGGGAAGATTTCCAATGAGTCGCCGCTTGGCGGGGCCTTTATTGGAAGAAAGAAAGGAGACGTCGTAGAAGTGAAAGTACCTGCTGGGATGCAGGAATATAAAATTATTTCTGTAAAGTAAAATTACATAACAAAAAAACGCGCCTTCGAGCGTGTTTTTTTAATATATAAGAAATGTGAATGCCCACCCGTGTTGACTGATCGGGCGGGCATTCACGGGCGGGGTCGGCGCGGACGCTGATGACCTAGGACGTCGTACTGGCCAGCTCCTTGATCTTGCGTTGCATGAAATCGTTCTGCATCTGGAGGTACTCATCCGGAGCCATCTCGTAGATGACAGCCTGGATGATCGCGATGATCATCACTCCCAACAGCGTTCGGGTTGGGCTTGATTTCCGCGCGTTTTTGATCCTGGTGTAGGCAACCCCTGCCACCTGCAGGCAGTTCGTGATGAATGTGGGGCTGTTGTCGTAGCAGAAGTCCCACATGCTCTCCGCCCCAGTCTGCTCCCTGAGGGTTGTGTTGCGGTGGAGCACGTACAGGACGCACTCCATCGTAGGGGCCTCGGGAAGCCCATTGGCGGTGTAGCTCCACTTCGGGAGCTGGGTCGGCGTATCCATGTGACCTCCTAATAGACTGTCAACGCGCTGGATTGCGCGTTGCACATGGAAGAAAAGTGTTATGCTCAACAACTTTCTTCCAGGCACAAAGACAGAAAAATATAGCACAAATAGTATATTTTGTCAAGGGGACAACACACTTTTTTATCTAAAATAAGCTAAAAATTATCTGTTACATGCAAAGTTGCCCTTTTTGTATATATTTGATAAGATAAATACCGTAAATAAGCGAAAAATATGCCAAAACAAGATATCGATATTAATGACGAACGTACAGTACGCCTTGCAAAGCTTACTGCCTTGAGTGATGCCGGCAATCCTTCTTTTCCAGCGCATTCTGAGAAGCAACATACTGTTGCCGAAGCTGTACTCATTACAGAAGGAAGTGTTGTTGTGACAGCAGGGAGAATCATGTCAAAACGAGAAATCGGGAAGCTTACGTTTTGTCGTCTTGAAGATGCAAGTGGAAGTATTCAGCTGATATTCAAACAAGATGACATGGATAAAGAACAGTATAAATTGTTTGTAAAAAAAGTTGATGCTGGGGACATTCTTGATGTAACAGGGGAAAGATTCCAATCCAAAACAGGAGAAGACTCTCTTTTGGTAAAAACATATACCGTTCTTACAAAAGCACTTCTTCCGCTCCCAGATAAATTTCACGGGTTGCAAGATGAAGAACTCAGAATGAGAAAACGGTATCTTGATTTGCTTACCAATCCAGAACTTCGTGAGATTTTTGTAAAGCGCGCACACTTTTGGGATGTCACCAGAACATTTTTGAAAGACAATGGATTTTTTGAAGTAGAAACACCGTATCTTGAAACAACCACTGGGGGAGCGGAGGCAACACCGTTTGCCACACACCACAATGATTTTGATATGGATATGTTTTTGCGCATTTCTGTTGGCGAGCTGTGGCAAAAACGTCTCATGGCTGCAGGTTTTGAAAAAACATTTGAAATTGGTCGTGTGTTCCGCAATGAAGGATCCAGTCCAGACCACTTACAAGAATTCACCAATATGGAATTTTATTGGGCATATGCTGATTACAACAAAGGCATGGCGCTCGTCCAAGAACTCTATCAAAAAATTGCGATCGATGTATTTGGAAAAACTAAATTCACGACAAAGGGGATGGACTATGACCTTTCTGGTGAATGGTCAGAGATTGATTATGTCAGTGAAGTGAAAAAACAAACAGGCATTGATGTTATTACCGCGAGTGAAGATGACATGAAGAAAAAGCTTGACCAATTACATGTTATCTATGAGGGAACGAATAGAGAACGCCTGACAGATACACTTTGGAAATTTTGTCGAAAAAATATTGCAGGGCCTGCATTCCTCGTCAATCATCCAAAATTGGTTTCGCCACTTGCAAAAACACATCGACAACATCCAGAGTTGACTGAACGTTTTCAGATTATTATTGCAGGAAGTGAAATCGGGAATGGCTATTCAGAATTGAATGATCCAATAGAGCAGCGAGCACGTTTTGAAAAACAGCAAGAACTTATCAATGCTGGAGACACGGAAGCAATGATGCCAGATTGGGAATTTGTTGAAATGCTCGAACATGGTATGCCACCTACCTGTGGGTTTGGATTTGGTGAACGATTGTTTGCATTTCTCGTGGATAAACCACTTCGTGAAGTCACCTTGTTTCCACTGGTAAAACCTATTGAAGAAAAAGATGATGAATAATATGAAAACAGTATTGCTTTTTGGAACATTTGATTTTCTCCATAGTGGACATATCTTTACATTCGAAGAAGCAAAAAAGTTGGGTGACGTTCTTGTCGTATCAGTAGCAAGAGATATAGCAATTGAAACGATAAAAGGCAAAAAGCCACTGCATTCGGAAGAAGAACGACTTGCACTTGTGAATCATATCAATATTGTCGAAGATGCATTTCTTGGTGATGAAAAACTTGGTGTGTATTCATTTTTTGAAAAATTTTTTCCTGATATAATTGCACTTGGGTATGATCAAGATGCACTAAAAGAAGATGTTGAAACGTTTATTGTCGAACACAAGTATATGACGAAATGTGTAACACTTCCTGCATACAAAAATGGAGAAACAACATCAAGCAAGATAAAAGAATCGCTCGCTCTATGAAACGTCAATCATTGCTTATTGCCACAACCAATAAAAGAAAGCAAGCTCAGATAAAGCATACACTGGGTAGTTCACCATTAAAACTTATTTTTCTAGATGATCTTGAAAAAAAAATGCCTGCACCAGATGAGGATGCTGATACACTAGAAGGAAATGCCATCCTGAAAGCAAAAGCGTATGGAGATGCGATGAAAATGCTTACACTTGCTGAAGATACGGGCTTATTTATTGATGCTTTGAATGGATGGCCCGGCGTCTATTCGGCACGCGTTGCGGACATAAGCGACGATCAATGTACCTTAACACTTGAAAAAATGAAGGATGTTCCTCAAGGGCAAAGAGGTGCAACGTTCAAAAGTGTTGTTGCCGTGTATGACCCAACTGACAACAGTATTTTTTTGAGTACTGGTGAAAAGCGAGGAGAGATAGCAACTGATATTGCTGAGGTTACTGATGTTCATAAAAAGAGTATAGGACATACGTTTGGATATAACCGTATTTTTCATCATACTGATATCGATAAGCGCGCATCGGAACTTACGTATCAGGAACGTGAAGAAAATAAACACCATCGATCCGTTGCACTTCACAACGTAAAATACTTCCTCCAAAATCAATACGGTGGTAAACATTTTGTCGTACCTGTCGCTATGATAATCAGGGACGGAAAGATTTTGATGAATAAACGAAATGACCCACACAATCCACAATTTCACGAAGTGTGGGAATTTCCAGGTGGCACTGTAGAAATAGGCGAAAATATTTTTGAAAATGTGGTTCGTGAATGTAAGGAAGAAACAGGATATGACGTCGAGATACTCGAGCAATTACCCTTTATTCGCGTCAAAACACGTCATATAGAACGATTTAGCTATCAGATCTACCTTATTCCCATATTGTGCAAAGTGATCGGTGGAGACGGTGTATTTAGCGATGATGAAGTGTTGGAAATGAAGTGGTATACGCCAGAAGAAATTCCTTCTCTCAAATTATTTCCAGATGATGAAAATATGGTGTCTGAATTTTTAGGAATGATACATGATGCGATATCGAAAAATAATTTATAGTTGTAGTTAATTGTTCATATGTTAGATATAAAATTCATTCGAGAAAATGTAGCGTTGGTAAAGGAGAACTGTAAAAATAGAAACGTATCTGTCGATATTGATCGCTTTTTGACACTCGATGAAGAGCGTCGTAGTTTACAACAAGAAATTGATGATTTTAAA
>MNVD01000012.1 GCA_001871445.1 Candidatus Magasanikbacteria bacterium CG1_02_41_34 | reverse complement strand
TGGCATACTGCTCGTATACTTCTTGCCTGTTGAACATTCCTTTTTCTCTCCTGTTGCAATTTTCACGACACCATATATTTTCGAATCATCACCATGGCAACAAGACGAAAAAACATATAGCGGGCGCAATATATCAGAAGAATACTGTTTTGTCAATATAAAAACATCTCGGGAAAACGAGATGTTTTTTGTTGCGTGCTACGTATTTCGTATTATGATTCCAAAAGTATCGTCACCGGTCCATCATTTACAAAATCCAGCATCATATGTTCGCCAAATTCTCCTGTTTCAACATGAAGCTGTGTATCAATACATGCCTGTACAAAATAATTGTAAAGAGGTTCTGCTTCCTCAGGTTTTGCTGCATCACCAAAACCAGGTCGCGTCCCTTTGCTACAATCAGCATAGAGCGTAAACTGCGAAACAACGAGCAACCCACCACCAATATCCTGCACACTGTTATTCATCTTTCCGTCATCATCTTCAAAAATACGAAGTTTACTAATTTTATCGACGAGTTTATCAGCATCGGCTTCGCTGTCACCATGCGTAATGCCAAGTAATACTAAAAGACCATCAGCAATCTGACCGACCACTCTCTCACCCACTTCAACGCGGGCACGGGATACTCGTTGAATTACTGCTTTCATATATGAATGCTTGGAAGGCCTAGAAAGCTTTGAAGGCTAAGAAGGCTTTTTTTCTAAAGAAATGATGAGTTTATATAATAAGAAACCGACTTCATTCAATTTATTGAGGATAAAATCAAATTGTTCTTGAAAAATAAATTCAAGAGCCAAAGCAATTTCGAGTTGACATTGACTTTCATTCAAAGAACCCTTTGCAATATAAAGAAAACGTAAAAAATCTTTATCGCTCGACTTTCCTCTTCCCTCTACAATATTTGAAATAACTGACACAGAAGCCCTCCTCAATTGACTGGTGAGTCCATACAATTCTTCTTGTGGAAAATGTGCAGTCAACCGATACACGAGCGTTACAAATTCCATTGCCCTCTTCCAAACAAGTACGTTATGATAATCTTGCATACCCCCTTATAGCCTTACAGGCATTCCAAGCGTTCTAAGCCTTCCCTGCTTTCTATTACACTTTCAAAATCTCGACCTCTTTCTCTTCTCCAATCTGACGAATCAAATCATTGTATTCTTTTACCATTATTTCAAGATCATCTTGCAACCCGAACTTATCATCTTCACCAATTTCTTTTGCTTTCTCAGATTTTTCTATCTGATTTCGGACTTCTTCACGCATCTTTCGAATCGCGATGCGCGCTTCCTCGAGTTTTTTACTGAGCACTTTTACCAATTCTGAACGTCGTTCAGTTGTAAGATCTGGAAGACTCAAACGAATCATAAGGCCATCATTGACAGGACTAAGACCAAGATCACTATTTCGAATTGCTGTTTCGATAGGCTGAAGAACACCCTTATCCCATGGTTGAATGTTGAGTGTCTTTGCGTCTGCAATAGAGATAGATGCGAGGGATTTGAGCTCCTGTACTGTTCCATATGCTTCTATCTTGAGATCTTCCACAATAGCTGGTGTCGCTCGTCCAGTACGAAGTGAAGAAATTTCATTCCTCAAATGATCGATTGCTTTATCAAAATGTTCTTTTTGTAGGGCTACAATATTCATAAAATATATATACAAAAGTTATCTGTTCGTCCATTGTACAGAAATTACCCAAAAAGTCAATCATGGTACCTATAGTACAGCCTCTGTGTTCTAGAAAAAATGTTATGTTGTAGGAATGGTAAAGCCAAGATAGACCCAATTTGTCTGTTCTGGATGAACATACAACACTGTTGGGATTTGTCCTGTGGGCAATTGGCGGGTAATCCAGTTTTGTCCGCCATCGATACTACGATAAAACGTAGATCTCGACGGAATCGTAGCGGTATAATATATCTCATTATCATTTTTTGGATTGATTCCAAAACTATAAATCTGCACACTTCCTGGTGGCGTAATAAGTGACATAGGACTCCACGTTTCTCCGGCATCGGCACTTATCAAAATTCCATACGTTGATATCCAATACAGCGTATTAGCTTTATTTGGATGAAGCAAAAAGCGACGATACTCTAGGCTTCCAGGATATCCACTCAATCCCGCACTCATATCTTTCCAACTCGCACCAGCATCATCGGTACGATACAGACCACTGGACTTCGTCGTCACATACATTCTGTCAGCATGACCAGGATCAGGAAATATACCACTAATATACTTTCCAAATCTTTTTGAGAGTGACCAGCTACTTCCAAGATCACTACTCACAAGGACATCTCCGTTACTCGAACCAACAAAAATTTGGTACGGAGCAAATTGATGAAACGCAATAGATTTGATACTGACATCTGCACGAGATTCTCGATACACTTCTACCCACGTTCTCGCACAATCTTCACTTTTATAAATATAAGTACCATTGGACCCATACATAGTACAAGAATCCTCTGGGTGAATGGCAAGATCATAGACAAATCCAGTGGAGAGCGGGCCACGAACACGCTGCCATGTCTTACCACTATCAATAGTAAAAAACATCCCATTTGCACGAGAAAGCCAATACAATGTTTGATTGTCATGTGGGTCTGAAACAATTTTACTCACACTCACACCAGCAAGGCTCTGTACACCGTCGCTTGTAGGATATGACACAATAGGCTGCCAAGCTTCTCCCTTATCAGTACTGATATACATACCAGCAGGACCAGAGGTCTGATAGCCATCACCACTAGTTGAAGCTCCAATACATCCTTGCCCCATAAACAAGAAGGCAGAAAACACGAACACAGGTGTGGCAACTTTTGAAAATAACGTCATAACAAAATATCAAAACGTGAGGAGCACGTGCTCAATGAGCAGGCGTGGATGCACGTTTGCAAGAAGTTCTTTTTTCGCACGATGGATCGCACGATATGCATCTACTATATCACATTTTTGCAATGATGCAGAGGTGGATTGTGTATAGGAATCTCGGAGACATCCAAGCCAAATATCAAGGATGATCAACAGTTCACTGCGTGCACCTATATGATCATCTTTTTTTGCAAATAAATCCTCTACAATGGCGAGCTGCTGATAAAGTGATTTTCCAAATAATGACTGACACCGTAAAATTTCTTTTTGGTACCACTCGTACTGTTCGGGATCTTCTGCCCAGACGAGTGCTTTCCCTGGATACCCGCCTGATACCGATGCCATTGCAGATGCTAGCGAGGGATCAATATGTTTGTGGAGAAACGCTGTTTCAATATGCTGTATACCAACTGGGTAAAAATATAATATTTGACACCGAGATCGAATCGTCTCGAGCAACGTAGATTCATTCTCTGCAATAAGAAAAACAGTAGCTTCACCCCGTGGCTCTTCGAGTGTCTTGAGGAGTGCATTCATTGCCCCCATACTGAGCAAGTGCGCATCATCAATGATCGCAACTTTTTTTTTGTGCAGAAATGGTTTACCTCTGAGAAATTGCTGGAGTCCTTGCACATCCTCAATACTAATATGTTTTTTTGTCTTGCCTGTTTTTTCGTGAATACCACGCGCAAGAAAGAAAAAATCAGGATTTGTATGTAATGTTTTTTCTGAACCAAAAAGCTGTTTGGTAATATATTCAGCGACAGTTCTTTTGCCAAGTTTAGGGCGTCCAACAAAAAGATATGCATGATGAAGATGTCCCGACGATGTCGCCTTGTCAAAAAACATGAGAATGTCTTTGTGACCAATAATGTCATTCATATGTGTACAGTATAGCACAGCTCATGAAAGAATTATTTTTCAGTGAGTATGTTCAATATTTGAGTAATTGTTTTCTCCCAAGAAAAATTCTTCACCCGTGCTAACCCATTTTCTACAAATTCTTTTTTCATTGCTTGTTCAATGCCATTGGCGATATTATCAACACTATGCGAATCTACCAACACTGCAGCACCACCAGCAACTTCAACGCAACTCGTTGTTTTCGATGTTACGACAGGAGTACCACAAGCAAATGCTTCGAGTATAGGAATACCAAATCCTTCATACAGACTTGGAAACACAAACACTTCAGCGGCATTCATTATATAAGGAAGATCTTCCTCAGATACATAGCCAGGCAATATAATATCATGTGAATAAGGACTCTCAACTATTGCTTTCTCAACATCCTCATACCCATGTCCCTTTCCCCCCACAAGTACTAATTGACCAAATACCTCTTTGTCCGCATTCCTTTTTTTCAACAATTCAAATGCTTTGATGATTCGAACAGTATTCTTCTTCAATTCCAATCGCCCGACTGAAAGCAAAAATGGTTTCTGAATATGATATATGTTCAGTACAGTTACAATCTGTTGTTCATCAATATTTTTATTAAATTTTTTATCGTATGCCAGAGAAACAACATGGACAGAAACTGATCTCTGATCACTCGTCACTAATTTTTGTAGTTCCGATTTCGTAAACTCACTCGGTACAATAATTTTCCATAATTTTTTCACGGCATACTTCGCAGACCATATGCTATACCATCGTTCAAATATGTTGAAACTTTCTGGAAACTCTGTAGCGGCAACATCATGAATCGTCATCACGGTTTTCTTTGGGTGAATTAATGGCACCACGTGTCCAGGAACAAACAACACATCTGGCGCATGAAACAACATTTCCCAACTCAGCCGAATCTGCGTCCAACATCTTCTCGGTGGCCATTTCAATACTTTCACCGTGACATTGTCTGGAAAATTTTCTGAAAGCTCTGCGATCAATAGTTCACGTGTATACAAAACAAATGTAATTTCTTTTTTTTTGGTTTTCTTGATTTCTTGAATCAATTGAAACACATACTCCTCTACCCCAGTTCTATTGAGGGTATTACCACGTGATGCATCGATACCAATAATTATTTGTTTAGTCATAGCGATTGACATACCCAGTTATTTTCAAAGTACCACCAACATCTTTTACCGTGGTATGTAACAGACGTACTGCATTATTTATATGTTTTCTTCCATGCCCACCGATGACAGGCACCGCACCATTACCACCCAAAAGAAGCGGCTCTATATAAAACAACACTCTATCAATGATCAATGAATCGAGTCTGACATCATCAACAAAATATCCATGCGTGCCACTTCCACCTTCGACAAAAACATGTTGAATATCTTCTTTACCAAGATACTGAAGTAATTTTTTGAGAGAAATTCGAGTTGGTCCAAATGATTCGAATGCGATACCAGCTTTTTCAAATCGTTCCTTATCTTTGTATGTCGCTCGATTTGTGGTAGCAACAAAAACATGTTCATCTCGAAATACACGATGTGTTGTTGGCAACGATAGGCGTGGATCCAAAATTACACGAAGCAAATGTTTCTTTTTGTTTATACCGTGTGCAGCAAGCATAGGATCATCACTTCGAACAGTTCCCGCACCGACAAGGACAGCATCAGTACGACTTCGTTCGTGACGCGCATCGGTACGTGCTTTTTCACTCGTAATCCACTTTGACTCTCCAGAACGAGTTGCAATTTTTCCATCCAAACTCATTCCGGCTTTCATCGTCACATAGGGCAACCCAGTTTCTGCCCATTTCAAATATTGTTGATTGAGAGAAAGGATGTCTTGAAACAAGGGTGATTGTTTTGATAACACAGACACACTCACACCACCACGCTGGAGCGCATCTCTCCCCTTCCCATGCACTTTAGGAAAAGGATCGACTGATCCCATCACGACGTCCTTGATACCATACTTCAAAAGCGCATCGGTACACGGTGGTGTCTTTCCAAAATGGCAACATGGCTCGAGTGTAACATAAAGCGTAGCACCTTTTGGATCGTGTCCTTGACTCAACGCATGACGAATAGCAAGAATCTCTGCATGAGGTGTCCCAGCTTTTTTGTGATATCCTTCTCCGATGATTTTTCCACTCTGAACAAGCACAGCACCTACAGTTGGATTTGGGGAAGTTTTGCCAATACCTTTTTTTGCGAGGGTAACAGCACGCACCATGCATTGTGTATCTTGCTCTGTCATAGAGCTAATATATTATATATGCAAAAGCAAATGTCCCATTTTTTCTTTTTTTGTTTTAAGATACTTGTCGTCTACACCGTTTGCTGAAATTTCAATAGGAACTTGTTCTACTACTTGAATTCCATAACCTGAAATTCCTGCAAGTTTTTTGGGGTTGTTTGTCATGAGGCGGATATCTGTGAGACCAATATCCTTCAATATTTGTGCCCCCACACCATATTCACGAAGATCTTTTGGAAATCCAAGAGCAAGATTTGCTTCCACCGTATCGAGTCCTTCTGTGCGTTGAAGCTCATATGCTTTTATTTTATTGACAAGTCCTATACCACGTCCCTCTTGTTTCATATAGAGTAACACGCCACTTCCTTGTGTTTCGATTGCTTTCATCGCAATATGAAGCTGTGTACCACAATCACAGTGTTTTGATTCAAACACATCTCCTGTCGCACATTCTGAATGCACACGAACAAGTACAGGATCCTTTGTCTGCATAACATCACCTTTTATCAATGCAATTTGTTCACTATCGTGCAAAAGATCTCGATAAATATGAATTATCCACTCACCTGTTTCTGTTTGGATAATACTTTCTGCTTCAAGATCAATAAACGATTCGTGTTTGTATCGATACGCGATAAGATCAGCAACAGAAATAATCCGAAGTGCATGTACTCTTGCAAATTCCATGAGTGACGGAAGTCGCATCATAGTTCCTTCATCGTGTATAAGTTCACTAATAACGGCAGCACGTTTCAATCCAGCAAGATGACACAAATCAACAGAAGCCTCTGTATGTCCCGCTCGCCACAATACACCACCTTTCTGCGCACGCAGAGGAAAAACATGCCCAGGTCGGGACAAATCATCAGGTGATGCATTTTCAGCAATAGCTGTTTTAATAGTGGTCACACGATCTTTTGCAGAGATGCCAGTATCAACACCTTCTTTTGCTTCAATGCTCACAGTAAATGGTGTTTCTCGTTTTGACGTATTTCTAGTGACCATCGGTGGAAGATCGAGTTGATCTGCGATATCTTCAGAAAGTGAAAGACATACCACGCCACCTGTATGGCGGATAAAAAAAGCCATGTGTTTTTCAGTAATACATTCAGCGGCAATAACAAGGTCACCTTCATTTTCTCGATCTTCATCATCTACCACGACAACAATCTCTCCTTTTCGGAGAGCTTCAATTCCCTCTTCGATTGTGTCAAAGGTGAACATATTCTATTTCGTCGCCATGATTGATCGTTTGTAACTTTCAAGATTTTCGAGCGCAATACCAGTTCCCTTTGCCACACACAAGAGTGGTTCATCCGCAACATGACACGCAACACCAGTCGCTTGTGCAACGAGTTCATCAAGATTACGAAGTTGACTCGATCCACCGGACATCACAATCCCCTTGTCCATCACATCAGCAGAGAGTTCAGGTGGCGTTTCGTGAAGCACCTGTTTGATAGCATCCACGAGTCCTTCGAGGTCATGTTGGAGTGCTTCGGTTGTATCATCAGATCTCACAATAATTGTTTTTGGTAAACCAGAAATCATGTCACGTCCTTTTACTTCCATTTCTAGTGGCTTGTCCATAAACATAGCAGACCCTACGCCAATCTTTACATCTTCTGCAGTTCGTTCACCAATAGCAAGTCCGTGCTTTCGACGAATATGATCCGCAATAGATTGGTCAAATCTATTGCCACCAATTCGGACAGATCCACATGACACGATACCACCAAGAGAAATCACGGCAATCTCAGCCGTACCACCTCCAATGTCCACAATCATGTGACCGCTTGCACTCCCAATAGGAATATCTGCCCCGATCGCGGCAACAATTGGTTCTTTGATAATGTAAGCAGCACGTGCTCCTGCGGCCATGGCAGCATCTACCACCGCACGACGCTCAGTAGAGGTAATGCCTGCTGGTACAGCAACCATCACTTCCGGACGAAAAAGTCGTACACCACCTAGTGCTTTGTTGATAAAATACCGAAGCATAGCTTCAGTCATGCGATAATTTGCTACCACACCATCTTTGAGCGGGCGCTCTGCAATAATCGTATCAGGTGTACGCCCGATCATATCTTTTGCTTCAAATCCGACAGCAAGCACCTTGCGATCATCTTTTGAAATTGCAACAACGGATGGTTCATTGATAACAATACCCCTCTTGGGGACATGGACGAGGACATTGGTTGTACCGAGGTCAATCGCGACCTTTTTTACAAACATATATGTTATGTGAACTACGAACAGGTACAAACATACGAAAATGAAGGAAGTTCGTACTTTACTACTTATAATTGAACAAAAAACTCTCTATCGACAGACAAATCCGTCGTATACACATACTTTCCATCACGCCGCTGACCTTCTACTTCTGGAGGTTCTGCTGACTGAAGTAGCGTAGCAAAGTCCAGGTCAAGCGTCAACGCGTGGTCAATCGTCCCTGCTTGTTTTTGCACAAGAAGATGATAGGTGTCCTGTTCTGAAAAAGATGCTGGCAAAAGATAGGTAAACTGCAATATCTTTGTCTGTCCAGGCTCAATACTAAAAGATGTGCCAAACCAAGACTTTCCAAGATCTTCTCCCATGTTGACTTGCGAAGACTGAATGGCATCACCTGATTTCAATGTCCCTTGCACAGACTGAAAGATGCTACCAAGCGGTGCATACACACGCGAATACGTAATATATCGTGTCGTACGCCAATCAAACGTTCCTCTGTGTACATAGGTCATCGTTGCTTGTGCGATATATCTTCCTTCTCGTTTTCCTATAATGGCATAGGACAATGTTCTATCAAGTGCGTAATCTGTTTTGAGCGATCCAAGATTTGCATCTACCCATTGCACATAATCACCATCAGTAGCTACCACACTTCCTGTCCAATCCCGCGTAGCGAGAATAGCATTGACATCAGCATCAGTGTGATAAAACAATATTTGTTTTTCATTCGCAAGCGCAGTAAATGTTTCGAGATAGAGAGGATACTTTGTAATAATATTCTGCTTCAGACGATTCATCACTTCCAAAAATAATGGCTCAAGAATATCTTTTCTATCTTGTACATGTATACCTTTGTCTTCATAGGCATACTCAACTTCGTACTCAAGTTTTTCAGTTACATTTTCTGCAGTAAAAATATTTCCTTGAACCGTCACAGATCCAACCACCTTGAGAAGTCGTTCCAAGACAGTAGGAGTAATCCCAATAATGCCATCGATGCTATCTGCCATAACGCCCCCTTCTGTTCTATACAATGATAAACCTTGCAACGCACTTTCTTTAAAATCGGGTGACCAGTTGCTATCTCGAAAAAACCATTTGGTAACACCGAGATGTGTTTCAAGTGGTGCTGGTGGAGGAGAAAGTAAAGAAAGTGGTGCATTTCTATCAAGATTTTCTGTTCCATCAATAGCATCGATAGTTACCTGTCCACGATCTATACTCACCACTGCATAAGAGCCAATAAACCCACCGCCAGGACGAAGTTCTGTATTATTAAGAAATTCAATAAGATATGTTTGTGGCTCAGAAAATCCAAGAAAAATCGGCACAAGGTCATAGAGATCTCCATTTTCTTCGCCAATTTGTTTTACCACTGCATTCTTGACAAAATCATTACTCAAAAGATCGGAGGAGGATAATGTATGGCTGAAATACCAAATACCATAAATAGCGACAAACACGAGGAACAAACACGAACCGAATAATATTGGTAAAACGCGAATCTTATTATGTTGTTTTCGAAAGAAAGACATACTGTATAGATTATCCCTTAGAACTTACAGCTGTTTTACGCTTCTTCTGCGACACATTAAATCCAAGATATTTTCCAAACATCAGATGTGTAACAGCATCGATAGCAGGGATGGCACTCAAAAATATCAGAGAAATTGGCAACAGCAGCCACTGAAAAAACATAATAATATACATATGCCGTGGTTGAGAATCAGGACGTGGTGGTAACAACGGAAAACTAAGTATTGCAGAGAGCACCATACCCAGCATGGCAATAGTCATAAGCGTCTGGAGTAAATATGGTGCATTGAAAAACAATGCACTTTGTCTCACAGATTCTGGTGCAACCCAAAGTGGCAGTCGTCCAAGCACCGAAATAAGGAGTGCCACGATACACCAAGACCACTTCCCTTCCCACTCGATAAATACCCATTTAAACTTTTTCCATAGTGGAATCTGTTTTCCTTTTTTTCCAAACTCAAAAAGTAAATACGGCACATGCTCTACACCCCATGCCCAACGTCGTTGCTGTGCATACAAATTTTTGATGCTCTGCCACCAGCTGTCATCACGAACAGTATCCATAGAAACAGGAATGTACATGGGTGTCACTTCATAATTACCATTGTAGACAATGAGACACTGGTAAAAAATACGAGAATCTTCACTCACAATTCGTTTCTCGTGAAACCCTGCATCTACAATGGCCCGAAAGCTCATAGAATGAGAAGAAAATGTTACCAGCGCATCTTGGCGTGCGAGTGACGTCAATGTCCAAAAGGTAGTACCAAAGGCCATAATACGAAGCATCGCGGGCGAATCCCACATATTATTGTCATACACAGCGATCGGTTGGTATGACGAACGTGTAGGATGGGGATGTGTAGAATATAAATATGTCAGATACGAAAAATAGAGTTCATGACATACAGTATCAATATCAAACATCGTTGCAATAACATCATCATACGACCACCCTTTGGTATCAATATACTGTTTCATTTGCCGCTCTGCATAATGAAGATTTGACCCCTTTCCAGGAATCTCTCCTGACAAATCCATAGGATGACATGTCCCCACGATATCAGAAAAACAATCGTGAAAGGTATCCTGGACCTTCTGTAAAATGTCTTCGTAGTGTTCTTTCTTTCGCTCTTCTCCAGCAACAACAATAGTAAATTGCGTTGATTCATATGCCGCACTGCAAATACTCTGTATTGCAGACTGCACAACATTCCACTCTTCATTATACAACGTCAAAAAAACAACATGATGTTTTGTCTGCCAATCAGGCACTTCATGAAATAATTTGTCCTTCCAATCAGTCCGACGTGCATGCGCAAATCGAGACCACGCAACAATAAGATAAAAAGAAAAATTTGTTACCTTGAGCACCCAATAAATATCAAACAAAATAACAAAATAAATCATCCACAGTGGCTTTACAAAAGATAGCACCAAAGATAACACAAGTGTCCCCCAAATAGTCAGCCCAGGGAGCATTTCATAGACACGATAGCGTTGGTAATCGCTGAGCATAATGATACGAGTATACGCAAAAATGAACGGTTTGTCGATGCTTGCAAACTCCTCAACATTTTGGCACTCTTTGAGAGATATGGTATGATAATTATAATGTATATTATTTATATACACTAACTATATCAGTATGAAGAACATCAAGTTCTCATTGATTGCCGTTGCAGCTGGCTTTGCTCTCATCGGAGCAGGATGCGCTGGCACAAGTAGCACCCCTGCATCTGACTCATCTGGAGGCGGAACAGCAAAGGAACAAACAAAAGGTGATGTGCTCGATGGAGCATGGGTTATCACAGAAGCAACAGGAGAATATGCATCTCTTAATGTAGGAACCACATACACATTTGATAAAGCAAATAGCACGCTTACCACAAAGCAAGGTATCATAATAACAAAAGGAGCGATAACAACCGTCTCAGACAGTGCGTTCTCAGTTCTGTTTGAAGGCCTATCAAATCCTTTCAACTATACATATCATTTTGATGAAGGAAAGCTGGTCCTCGAACTCGCAACATCTGGCGGACAAGTATTTACTCTTGAACGAAAGTAATTACCTCTGAAATGAATTACCCCGCAGCAAGCTGACGGGGTCTCATCACTTACATAAGTAGTTTAAGCTGCTTTTCACGATGTATCTCTTGATACGTTTTTCCTTGGTTTTTTACGTAATTCTTTATTACGGTCTCGTTTGCATAGGCGCCCACCGTATTCAAATAGTAACTACTACTCCAAAATGTTCCTCCCCACAACATCGTCTTTACGCCTGGGTGTTTTCTAAATATCTCTCGTGCTGTGATCCTTTTTGTTATTTGTGCTATCTT
>MNVD01000023.1 GCA_001871445.1 Candidatus Magasanikbacteria bacterium CG1_02_41_34 | reverse complement strand
CACCAAGCAAGATAGCACAAATAACAAAAAGTATCACAGCACGAGAGATATTTAGAAAACACCCAGGCGTAAAGACGATGTTGTGGGGAGGAACATTTTGGAGTAGTAGTTACTATTTGAATACGGTGGGCGCCTATGCAAACGAGACCGTAATAAAGAATTACGTAAAAAACCAAGGAAAAACGTATCAAGAGATACATCGTGAAAAGCAGCTTAAACTACTTATGTAAGTGATGAGACCCCGTCAGCTTGCTGCGGGGTAATTCATTTAAACATAAACTGAATTGCTTGGGGGACGGTAACCGTAGTTACCACCCCCCAAGCTTTCCTCCCTAAAGACACGACTATGGCAAACACGCATGCTTGTAGCGGTACATGTCTTAAACCAAAGCCGTGGTGACAAACGTTTGCCATCTCCCCGAAGGGAAAGGAGAGTCGACTTGCCACACCGTCGACTCTGACACAAAATCGCGGGACGTTTGCTAGGCGTCCCTCCTCTTCTTCTACATGGCGACGTGGCACCCCGGAGAGTATCACCCAAAGCGCCACACTACTCTGTCTTTACTGCCAAAGCAGTGAGTTTTTCCTGGCCGCCTCATGAAAAACCCAACAGGCAATACAGAGCTGTGTTCCAGGGCCGCTTTCGCAACCGTTTTCCACAGTAGTCCGTATCAGAACATTTATACCACAAAAAACCTCTTTTGTCAAGAAGTCTTTGTATAAATTAAAAATGTGACCCCGGTGGGGCTCGAACCCACGACCGTTAGCTTAAAAGGCTACTGCTCTACCAGCTGAGCTACAAGGTCATAAAACGAAACGAGTATATGTCATTTTTGAGCATTCGTCAAGCGAATGATCTGGAAAACTCAAGTCGCCAGAACATAACTTTTTCTGTATACTAAAATAAACATTCTATATTCAACTTTATCTTATGCTAAAATCTCAATCACAGCCCATTCCCCCACCACCGCCACTCAAAAAACTTCTTGGTCCATCATTTATATTGCTTGGTCTGGGTCTTGGCTCTGGTGAAATTATTCTTTGGCCATATCTCTCTGCAAACTGGGGGCTTGGCATTGCCTGGGGCGCATTTTTGGGTATATTCTTCCAATTTTTCATCAATATGGAAATCGAGCGCTATAGCCTTGCTCGTGGAGAGAGCGTCTTTATAGGGCTTGCCCGCAGGTGGAAGTGGGTACCATTTTGGCTTATGTTTTCCACCATTGTTTCTTTTGGATGGCCGGGCATTATTGCATCGTCTGCTACGCTGTTTGCATACGTATTTGGTGGCAATGCGACGGTCATTGGTATTGTCTTCCTTATTCTTATTGGTATTATTCTCAGTACAGGAAAATATATTTACAATACTGTGGAAGGATTTTCGCTTAGTATCATCATGATTGGTGTTCCTGCGATATGTCTTCTTACCTTTTTCTTTGCTGACATATCACAAGTAGGAGAACTTATGCAAGGTCTTATAGGAAAAGGAGATGGATATTGGTTTTTACCGGTTGGGATTCCCCTCGCTTCTTTCTTGGCAGCATTTGCATTTAGTGGCGCAGCTGGCAATTTGAATCTTGCTCAGTCGAGTTATATACGAGAAAAAGGCTATGGTATGGGAACATATATGGATAAAGTAAAAAGTTTATTTTCAGGGCAAAAACAACATGTAGATCTGGAAGGATATACATTTGATCCTACTGAAGAAAACATGAATAGATTTTCTGGATGGTGGAAACAAGTAAACAGAGAACATTTTCTTGTGTTCTTTTTGACCGGTGTTATCACGGTCCTTCTCCTCATTTTGCTTTCATATGCAACAACTTTTGGTACGGCAGGCAATGCTCAAGGAATACAATTTGTTATCAATGAAGCAATCGCTATTGGCAAAAGCACGTTCCCTCTGATGGGCACATTCTTTGCTGTACTCATGGGTATTATGTTGTTTTCCACACAATTTACAGTACTAGATTCTACCAGTCGTATCATTTCAGAAAATTACGCAGCATCAAAACTAGGCAAAAAAATATCTCATCCGCTTTCACGATATTACTATATCTTTTTGTGGACACAAATAGCCTTTGGGATTACCGTCTTTCTTTTTGGATTTACCGAACCACTCACACTGCTCATCATCAGTGCGGTCTTGAATGCATTTTGTATGTTTGTCCACATTGCACTTGTGAATGTACTGAATATCAAAGAGTTGCCAAAAGAAATCCAAGCATCCCTCTGGAGAAAAATTATCTTGCTTATTGCATTTTTATTCTTTGGAATTTTCTCTGCCGTTACACTGTGGGATAAACTGTTTTAGTGAAAAATTTGAGCTACCTGTTTATCCCGCCAGTGCTCTGCCTGGACGGGATCCCTGCCAAAGGCGGGATTGTTCATTGTTAATTGCCCTATGCGAAATCTCATAAAACTTCTCTCTATTCTCCAACTCACAAAAGAACAACCACTCACCGGCTACCTCGCAGCAGGCATCAATATTCACGACCTCCCCTCTCTTGCGGAGCATCAGTATACCGCGGCAGTCATCGGCTATTTTGTCGCACACAGAATAGAAGAAGCTGGTGGCAACATAGATGGACACAAACTTATGCTCATGCTTCTCTTTCATGACCTGGGAGAACTTTTTGGTGGCGATGTCGCAGCACCACTGAGTAGAAAATATCCAGATCTGAAAGTCCATAAAGACAAAATCGGTGACCGAGCAATTCAGCTCCTATCCGAATTTATGAATGAAAAAGAAAAGCATGATTTTCTTGCAATATATGAAGAATCAGAACGCGGGACAACGGATGAAAAAGTCGTGGCAAAAATTATTGACCAGATAGACCATCAATTCTTTTTTGAGCATCACAATTACGATAGCAAATTTCACTACGGCATAGAAGATTCTCGTCCTGGATTTATCCAAAAATATATTGTAGAAAAAACTGTCCTCATACAAGATCCAATAACAAAAAAAGTCATGGATGACTTTCTCGAAAGTTTTGTCCATGATTTTTACCAAAAAGGCTTTCAGCCACGAACGTTACTTCTTGATGATGAAAAATAGAAAAACAACGTAACGTTGTTTTTCTTATCTGTGTAATCTTTAGTAATCTGCGGAATCAATGAGTTGGGAAGCAGCGCCGACAGGAGTGTCGGCGCTGCTTGGGTGTCGTGGAGGGGAGCTAGACGAAGTGCAAAGCTTCGCCGTTGTTTCTGGTCACGACGCCAATCTTGAAACCCGTGCCCCACCGCTCGCGTGCCTGCCGCACAAACTTCCTTTCGTTGAGCCGACCGCTGTCTGCCTGGGCCAGGTAGCTGTCACGCATCCAACGTTCGTAGGTCGATCCCGTAGCCTTTTGCGAGTAGGATCGCGCCTGAACGTAGACACAGTCCTTGAAGAACGAGACGTGGTCGATCATGACCTCGACAGGCATCCGGCAATCCTGCGGAAGTCCTGCAAGATCCGTGTCAATGGAATCAAGAACCTTCTTGATCCGCCGCCACATGATCCCAAACATAATCCCTCCAATACATGCGAACCACTGTGCAACGCCACCATGGCGCTACCTCAGTAGGACAAAGAAACGTACCAAAAAAAGACGCCTCTGTCAAGAGAGACGTCTTTTTGTTATTACTCAATTGTATCAAATGTTATTATCTCTACGTTCTTGATCTTTTCTATCTTCTTGACCAATTTTCTTTCCCAATTGAAAAAGTCTCTTTGTTTCTTCCTTTTTTTTCTTATCGTCATCGTCATCAGGTTGCTTGGAAGCAAAGAGAAATGAAGTTCTTTTGTCGTCGAGTGGACCACCTACCATATACATGTACCATAGTCCTACTGTGGACAATTGTCAAAGATGTTATCCACCTTATGTTGCCAAAGATACAATTCTCTCAAATACCTCCAAGATTTTTTCTTCTTCCGCCTTCGGCAAAAGTGCTTGCATACGCTTACCAAGCTCCTCACGTTCTTTTTTATGTTCAAGCAATTCTCGAATTTTTTTTGATAAAAAGTTTCCATCAGCCGTGTTTTCATTTACAATAATTGCTGCGTTTGCTTTTGATAGATAAGACACATTATGTTCTTGATGACCAAGTTTTGGAATCAGGATGGCAGGTTTTCCAAGTGCAGCAATCTCTGTAATAGTTCCAAATCCACCACGAGAAATAATAATATCAGCAGCAGCATACACGTCTTTCATCTCATCTGTAAAAAAAGGGAAAATTTGATAATAATCAACATATTTCACCGCTCGCTGGACTAATTCCTGCGGACGATCTTTTCCTGTCAGATGAATGACTTGTGCAAAACCTTTCAAATGTTGTACTGCTTCAACGACGAGTTGATTAACTCGGAGCGACCCTGTTCCCCCACCAGTGATGAACACAAGTGGCAATAATGCATCCAAGTTGAACTGTTTGATAGCAAGCTCTTTTGACCCTGACAATATTTCTTTACGAATAGGATTTCCAAGCCAGAGTGTTTTTTTCTTTTGAAACTGTGAGACAGAATCTTCGAGAGCTGTAGTGATCTGCTTTGCACTCCGCGCCATGAGCTTATTTGAAAGGCCGACAACGACATCTTGCTGGTGAATCCATGTCGGAATACCGAGCCACCACGCAGCCCAATGCACAGGCACAGAGGTAAATCCACCAGCAGAGATACAAACATCAGGACGCTCATTGATAAGCAAATTCAATGCAGCAAAAAATGCTCCCATTATTTTGAATGCATCAATAATATTGAGCGGCGAAAGATAACGACGAAGTTTTCCACTTGGGATTGTAAAAAAAAGAATATCTTTTTTCTCTACCAATTCTTTTTCTGGACCATGCTTTGTGCCCACCCAAAGAGCCGTTGCTTCTGGATGCGCATCACGAATGACATCCCATATCGCGAGCAGTGGCGTCACGGGTCCAAGTGTTCCCCCCCCTGAAAAAAGTACTTTCATAAATTAGTAATATATAGTTGATATCATACACGTTGCTTGCTCACATTGACAATAATCCCCACTGCCGCCAACGCAACCATCAGGGCAGTCCCTCCATGGCTCACAAAAGGTAATGGAACTCCTGTAAGAGGTAAAAGCCCAAGCATGGCACCAATATTGAGAAAAGACTGTATAATAAACCATGAAATAATACCAGCAACGAGGAGCTGTCCAAATGTATCAGGCGCATGTTTTGCAATTTGAAATCCACGTATAACAATATATACCAGTAATATCAAAAAACCTGTTGAGACAATAAACCCTAGTTCTTCTGCCATCACCGCAAAAATACTGTCCGCATGAACTTCTGGCAGATAGGCAAATTTTTGTTGGGAATGCCCAAGCCCGAGGCCAAATACACCTCCAGATCCAATCGCAAGAAAGGCCTGATTGATATGATACCCCTGTCCCTGTGGATCAAGCTCTGGGTGGAGAAACGTGATAAAACGCGCTGCACGATATGGCGCAGCCCAGATCATGATAAAAAAAAGAATAATACCAGCCATAGCAAGCATAGCAAGATGACTATATTTTGCTCGCCCAAAATAAAGCATTGCATACAGAATTGCAAATAAAATAGATACGGTCCCAATATCTGGCTGCAAAATAACAAGAACGATCGGAATCATGCCAAGCCCAAGTGTGAGCAAAAAACCTTGTTTGAGATTTGCGATTATCTCTCCTTGATGACTCATGTATGCTGCAAGAAATATGATACTCCCAAGTTTTGCAAATTCTGCTGGCTGTAGTGAAATATTTCCAAGAATAATCCAACTATGTGCAGCAGTCCCAAGTGTGGAGCCAATACCAGGCAAAAATGGTAAGAGTAACACACCTATCATAAGGACAAAAATCAACATAGCTGCACGTTTCCACAGATGATAATCGGTCTTTGCAAATATATACATCGCAATAATACCAGGCAATACACCATACAACAGTTGACGCTTTACAAAAAAATAACTATCACCAAATTTTTGTAACCCAATCACAGAGCTTGAAGAAGTAAGAACCAATAATCCAAAAAAAAGGATAGCTACAATTGCCCCTAAAAATTTATAATCCGCTACTGCTTTTTGAGCTTTCATAGTGGACTACACATTGAGAAATACAAGCAACGCAGAGCTAACAAGAAGAAATAAATTTACAAGAACAGCAATGGCATTGAGTAGATACGCTGCAAAAGAATCTTGCTTGAACAAAAACCAACCAAGTACAGCATTGAGCAGAATAATAAAAAAACCAGCAATTGGCAGTGAAAGAACACTGTACCACGATCCGACGAGGTCAACACCAAAAAGTATATTATAATGTAAAAATACTTGCCCTACGTTTGGTCGTATATTAACCAAAAGCCAGACCCATGAAGCAATATTCAAAAAAAGTGCGCTCCCCACCAACAAGAGATTTTGTTTTTTCTTCAGGTACAATTTCAATGGATACACTCTCATAGTATATAATTATAAAACGTCATTCCGAACGAAATCGAGATATCTCTGCTACAGATTTCTTTCAGTCGTCTTTTATCACACGAGATGGCGTATACATAATAGTATAGCGTGATTCTTCCCTCTTGACAATTTTGTTATACTCCCCTATAATGGCCCCACTCTTATATACCGACATGGTCAGCGACGAGTCTCTGAGCAAGGAGGCAGAACTCGGGCAGCGCACTATCTCTGTCTACGCAGTCACGTAGCATATAGTGATAAGAAAGATCCGAAACAAGATTTTCTCTTGTTTCTAAACCTATGGCTCATAAAAAAGCCGGTGGATCTACCAGGCTTGGACGCGATTCCAATCCACAGTACCTCGGCGTGAAGCTCACGCATGGTCAATTTGCCAAAACAGGGCAAATTATCACCAGACAACGTGGTACCAAGATTCACCCAGGCAAGAATGTCCGCCGTGCAAAAGACGATACCCTCTACACACTTGTAGATGGAATCATCCAATTCACGACAAAAATGAGAACACGGTTTGATGGGACACTGCGCAAAGCAAAATACGCAAACGTGATTCCAAAAAACAAAAAGTAATTGCAAAAAAAATCCGCTGAAGAGGCGGATTTTTTGTTATATGCAGATATTCAAAAAATTGCTATACTTTCAACACTTTCAATTTAATATTCTGAATTCTACATTCAATTTATGTCTGATCCAATACATCATATACATAAACGAAAACGGGTGAACGCAACAGGAGCACTCAAAAAAAAGTATCAGCCATACCCACATCCAAAAACATTTGTATCAATGATGGATCATGCTGTCTATGGCGTGAGTATTCTCGCTCCTATCGCAGGGAGTACGCAAGCAATAAAAATATGGGCAGAACAAACTGCGGCTGGTGTTTCGCTCACGATGTTTGGATTTAGTATTATTGCAAATATCTTTTTGCTCACCTACGGTATATTGCACAAGGCACTGCCAATTATCATTATGTATAGTCTTTGGCTTGTTGTGAATATAGCCATCGTTGCTGGTATCATTATTTATGGATAATCCTTTTGTCATCTTTGCTCTTGAAGTGTTGAAAGTCACAGGTATACAGCTCCTTGGCGTATTTGGGATTTTTTTCTTTTTGGGATTTCTTCTTTCGCTTTTTCAAACATGGACAAACAATAATTATATGCGAGCCTTTGGGTGGAAAGGTGTTCTCTGGACGGCGTGGCTTGGCACACCGTTTCATGAACTGGGGCATTACCTCTTTGCCAAACTCTTTCGTCATAACATAGAAGAAGTTGCTCTCTTTGAGCCAAATTCGGAAACTGGTGGACTAGGGCATGTAGAGCATAGTTACAAAAAATCTAGCATTTATCAGACACTTGGCAACTTTTTTATAGGGGCCGCACCGATGATTTTTGGTGTAGGAATACTGACGCTCTTGATGTATTTTATCTTACCAAATGGCAAAGATATCATCACCCTCCTCCTCAGTGCAAAGGATTCTACAACGTCTCTTTTGCAAGCAATGCCTGACGTATTTTTTATGATTTTTTCAAAGTCAAATATTTCTTCATGGTACTTTTGGCTTTTTCTGTATATTTCTTTTGCGATCAGTGCACATATTGCACCGAGCAAATATGATCGTAGAGGCATGTGGTCAGGATTTGTTTGGATTGTCATCATTGTACTTTTGGTAAATATTGCAACAATACTACTCAGATTTAATATCACATCGTACATTCTACACTCTGCCAGCTATCTCAATGTTTTTGTTGCAATAACCCTCTATGCCCTTGTCATGAGTATTCTTCATTATTTTTTTACACTCCTCATCATCACACCAATTCGAATCCTCAAGCATCCACGTGGATGATAATGCACTATGCTCCAAGAAAAAATTGCACACATTCAAACATTACTCAGACAACAAAAGATTGATTATCTTGTTATTGGGAACTTTGGGCATCAAATCAAAGATGATCTGCTCTATTACTTCCTTTTAACACATCTCGAGCTAGGTGTCATGGTTATTCCAAAAAAAGGAATACCCCTACTCCACGGTATTTCTTTTGAAGTTGATCAATTGAGCAAGGCATATCCAGAAATATACCTCATACCTATTGTTTCTGATGGTATTGTACTGCCAAAAGATCATGCAAAAAAACGTATTGCGTATCGTCCATCATCCATGCCAAATAAATATGTACAACGCGATTTTGTGACTTTTAAAGATGAAGAAAAAGTAATGGCAATAAAATCAATACCAGAAATCTCTCTACTAAAAAAAGCAACTGACATCACAGATCATGTATTTGCAATGGCAGTCAAGCAATGGAAGTTTTTCAAAACAGAACAAGATGTTGCGACGTATATTGTATTGAAAACAATTGAACTAGGTGCTGAACCATCATTTCCACCTATTGTGGCAAGTGGTACTCGTGCGTCAAACCCACATCACCATCCAGAAACAAAAGCGCTTTTAAAAGGATTTTGTGTGATAGATATGGGTGTCAGATATCAAGGATACTGTTCTGATATGACAAGAACAATCTATATCGGTAATCCTACAAAAAAAGATGAAGATATATATGAAAATCTTCGTCGCGTACAAGAAGAAGCAATTACAGAATGCAGTATTGGTGCAAGAATATCTGATATCGCAAAAAACTGTCGTACGAGACTTGGTGAAAAGTGGAATATACACTTCACACATGCTCTCGGCCACGGACTTGGCACACAGGTCCACGAGTGGCCACGTGTCTCGACAAGTGTGATGCAAACGCTCGAAGAACACATGTACATTACTATAGAGCCGGGTATCTATCCTCCAAATAAATTTGGTATTCGCATTGAAGATGATGTTCTGATTACAAAACGTGGACCGAAGGTACTGACGAAGACGAGTAAAAATTTAATTAACGTATAATTTCTTGAATAGAACACCAATTACAGGAATCACCAGAATACTCCAGGATTTTTGTTTATAAGATCTTGGTAAATCATGGAAATTCTGGTAATCTGCGTTCTATCTACATAAAAAAACTCGGGCCAACGCCCGAGTTTTTTTATCTGAAGTTGTACGAAGACTATAATGAAAGCGACTGTGCAATAGCTTGAAAATCTCCTCGAATCTCTGTATTTGCTTCATCCATATACCAACCAGTTCCAAGCAACACATATCCATCAAAAGATACGGCTACAGCATCTGCGGCACCAAGTCCTTCCCAATTGTAACCATACGCAGTGCGTCCATCAATTGTCATATCAAGCAATTGTGATTCTTCTGATACATTAGACGCCTTAGTATTTTGTGTCAGCCAGTCTATCAACGGAAGATTTTCAATATTTGTATACAGTCTAAAACTAATGGTTGGTCCACCCTCCAGTGAGTCTGCATACAATTCTCTATCAGCATCACGCATGAAAACAATTTGTTCTTTGTAGGTCTCATCAATATCGGTGTTGAGACTAACAACTTTATACTTCGTTGGATAGATAAACGAATAATCATACTTTGCACTCGTATATTTCTTTGTTGTAGCGTCCGCGATGGCGTTCATTTTATCTTCTTCTGCCTGTTGTTTTGCAGTATCAATACCGACTTCTATTTCACCAATTTTATTGGAAAGTTTTGACTCAAGCGTAGAAAGTTTTGATACAACAGAATCAGTTTGTTTTTTCTGATATGCATACACGCCTGCCACAGCAATGAGCAGTATGATAATAACAAAGAATGTAGCTCCCCCACTTCCATGTTTTTTACTCGATTTTGTTGAACTACTACTTGAGTATGTCAATGGAGAAACAGCCTTTGGTTCTGATACAGGAGCTTCGTTTATTTCAAGTGGGGCTGCTGTTTTTTTTACAGAAGTTTTTTTCTTTGGTTTTTCGTCAGTTGTTTTGGAAGAAGTTTTTTTTGGGGGCATAGAAGAAGATAAAAAATGAACAAAGTATTCAAAGTATACACTCAACGTCGAAACTGTTCAACCGTTGCAGAAATTCGTGCAGCCTCATCTTCTATAACAGCACCATCATATTCTCCTGCATGTGCAGAAACACTTTTATACACGGGGGCTTTTTGATCCAGATGCAGATTAATTTGGAAACCGCAATCCAAAGTATCAACATATGCATGAAATCGTGGATATGGCACTCCCCGAAGAAGTCGTGTGTAACTTCGTTGTCCTTGTCGATTTACCATTTCTCCATAGCCACATCGTTGCATGATCATGCGAGGATGTTGTGAGTATGTTCCGGTACATTGTATTTTCATAGTACATCTTTTCCTATAGCTTCTGATATATGAGAGAAGCCATCTTTTTTTAATACTTTTACAAGATCTCGATTGATCTCACTGATAAGCTGTGGCCCTTCATAGATCATGCCAGTAATGAGTTGGACAAGTGTAGCCCCTTTTCGTATTTTTCTATATGCATCCTCGCCAGAAAAAATACCACCACACCCGATAATCACTTTTTTCTTGCCAACTTTTTTATAGATATATGCAATCATATCATCTGAAAGAGATGCAACAGATTTGCCACTCAATCCTCCCTTTTCACCAGCTTCTTTTTTCAAATTTGTACAAATAAATCCATCAATACTATATGTTTTACTCAATTCGACAATCTGATCCAAGTGTTCATGCGTAAGATCTGCGGCAAGTTTCAAAAACGTTGGTTTTGTAATATGCAACGCATGATACGCCTTCAAAAGTTTTTCCAACCGAACAGGATCAGAAAAAGGCTCTCCTCCAAATGCGTTTGGACAGCTGGTATTGATCGTGATGTAATCACCAATATCACGAAACGCTTCCGCAACTTTCATATAATCCGCTATCCCCTGCTCTGTTTCAACAGTCGCAGGCGAATTTGTCTTTGCAATGCTTACGCCGACAGGAAACGCAAACGTTTTTCCTTTCAATCTTGCAGAAATAGCCTCAGCCCCATCATTTTTCAATCCATAATACACGCGAAGACTTTTTTCTTCTGGAATTCTCCACAGACGAGGTTTTGCATTGCCAAGACATGACTCTCCTGTCACAGAACCAACCTCTGCATAGCCAAAGCCAAGCGCTGGCAAGATGTTGAGGAGTTCTGCATTTTTATCAAAACCTGCAGCCAGGCCAATAGGGCTTTTGAAATCAATACCACACACTGTTTGAAACAATGATGCATCCTTACGCCCAAAACATGAACGAAAAATTGATTGCACAACACGTGACTTTCCAAGAACCACACCTACACGCGTCGCGCGGTCATGAACTTCTTCTGGATCACGTCGAAACAGAAGTGGTTTTGCAATGTATTTGTACTTCAATCTGACAATCTGTTCTATTGGGAACATAATACTTACTTTTTATATGTTGCTCAAACGCAATAAAATTCTGTTTTTATTCGTTACAATCTGTTTCATCCGCTGTTTTTTTCTTTATGCACAATATATAACAGCAGATTTGAACAAATACAAACAAATTTTAGCAGATATAAGTCACACGAGAAAGCACGTTGAGATTGAGATATTGCTCGTTACTCGGTGAAATACGTCTCACCACGAACAAAATGACAAGAATAACCACCAGGATTTTTTTGTAAATAATCTTGATGATATGTTTCTGCTGGGTGGAATGCCTTGAAAGGTTCACGTGTGGTCACAACAGGTTTGTCCCACCGTTTTGACGCATTCACAAGATCGATGAACTCCTCTGCTACCTGTTTTTCTTCATCATCTCGAAAAAAAATAGCAGACCGATATGCTGACCCAATATCATTTCCTTGCTGATTTTTGGTCGTAGGATTATGAACACGAAAAAAGAAATCAAGGATATGCTTGAATGATGTCTTTTCTCCATCGTATGAAATTTCCAGTGCCTCGGCATGTCCTGGGTGATATTCATACGTAGGTTCACCATTTTCTCCTCCTGTGTAGCCTACTTGTGTGTCTACAACGCCAGGCTGAGTTCGGAACAGTTCTTCCATTCCCCAAAAGCATCCGCCTGCGAGATATGCTTTTTTTATATGTGACATAGTTGCCTTATGAAAACTACGATGTCAGTGTACAGGTCAAAAGAAGATCTGTAAATATTCCTTGACAAATACAGAAAATATCTCTACATTTGTATCTTCTACAGGAGGAAATGTGAAGTACGACCTCGCGACCATACGTGACCACGTCATCAAGACCCTCAAGCGCTGTCCATCACCAGAATACGCTGCTCAGCAACTAGGCAGGCTCGCAAGCGAAAAATTTTCGTTCCCTGTTGTCTTCCATGAAAAACCTTCAACCGAATACTCGGACGACAACAACAGCCGTAGCGCGCGCTTTGTTCTCGGACGAGGGTTGGAGGATCCCAATCAGATCAGGATCGATGAGACGGTCAACATGACCTAATCACGAATCGTACATCATGACCCACCCTACGATCTACGGATCGCAGGGTGGGCTCTCAACACTTTTTTTCGAAGTGTTTTTTTATTTTTTCGATGTGGAGAGAAATCAACGGTATTAGAACTAACAAATTTAAATAAATTGAACAGCCTGATTTATTTTATTTACTATAAGAACTGCCTTTTCTGCAATTGTATAATTTTTTCTTTTTATTTGCTCTTGTATAATTTGATGATTTGTATCCGTCATACTGGCATCGAAGGTCATTTTTACATATTCATTAACACTTTGGATTTCATCATTATACACTCTGATTTGGAATTTGATTTCTAAAATTTTTATTAAAAATTGATTATCTAATATATCAAAATTAATTTGATTAGAATCTATAATACTTGTCTCAATTTTTTTAAAATGAAAAGCTGGGTTTTCTTTCATTTCAGTAGAGTTAAATAACTCTATCACATTATTATCACTTATATTTTGTTTCAATAATTCATCGAATTTTTCTTTTCTATCATCGTCGGATATGAGTTCAGTGAAGTTATTAGTCTGCTCTTTTACCCATAAATAATGATCTTCATTTAAAGCACCGTAGGCTGGGTAAACCATTATTGGCACAGAAGAAAGTCTTTTCTTTGTATCTTTTAACTCTTCAATAATGACCCGTTTGAGAGATTTTTTTTTATAACCATTAGCAATTTTATTTACTAAACCCGGACTTAAAATTCCAAATAACCAACCTAGTATTATATATACTACATCCATATTATTGTTTTTTCTAATTATTTTGAATTACCCAACTTTTAATACAACTCAATAACATGTCAATACTAAAGTCTATAATTCTGCATTTAAATCATGAGGAATTTGTGTTTTTAGTACTTTTCCAAAAAACACTGGTTCACCTTCAAAATATGCAGACGGGTCAAATTTCTTCGTGTTATTCATATTCTTTTATATATTTCACTTCTCCTGATTCTGTAGCACAAACAGTTTCTACATTGCCTTGTTCAATCTCAAAGCCAGCCTTCCATTGTTTGTATGAAATCGTTTTTTGCAATCCATCTTCTCGCACACTAATACTTGTGGGCTCACCAAGTTTCTTGATAACTTCACTTTCGCTATTATACTTGCTGAATCCAAGCACTTCCCGAAGATAATTGCTACTACAAATGAGAACAGCACGATACTCGCCGCTTTCATTCGAAAAACGTACAAAATAATCAAGCTCATCGCTATAGTTGAGGTATATGTAGCGAAGATCAGTGTCTTCTTCAGACCCCTCAAGATTAACTTTAGGTTTACCTACAGATAAAGTCACCTCTACAGGCGTCATTCCAAGTGATACATTTCCAACACCAGTGACAACTTGGGGGCGATTTTGATATTGATACCAACCCCATATGCCTAAACCGACTAAAACCGCGAGCAACAAAATGGCTCCTGTGATTTTTCCTATCAAACGCCATTTTTTACGCTTTGTAACATAATAAATTCCTGCCGTGATTAGCAAGATAAATGTTATTAAAATGAGTGCAGATCCTAGTGTCATAATTTTATTTTATAAAATGGTTAATATCTTTTCCGTAGACCTTCGCAAACTCTGCTAATTCTACCGCAGCAACCCCTCGCTTTATCTTGGAAACATACGCCTGAGGTTTCTTCAATAGTTTTACTGCCTCTTGGCGAGCAAAACGGAGTTTTGCGGAGAGTGAGGGATTTGAACCCTCGATACCCTTTCGGGTATACCGCCTTTCTCCGCCCAAGGCGCATCCGCCTAGGGCGGACAAAATTGTGCGGAGAGGACAGGATTCGAACCTGCGATCCCGATATAATCGGGATGCTACCTTTCTGCGCCCAAGGCGCATCCGCCTAGGGCGGACAAGTCTGCGGAGAGTGAGGGATTTGAACCCTCGATACCCTTTCGGGTATACCGCCTTTCCAAGGCGGCGCACTAGGCCACTATGCGAACTCTCCATTCTACAATTCTTCCATTGTATGTTGCAAAAGATATTTCAATCGTTCTCGTCCTTTTCCAGTCTTGAAAAATGCTTCTTCTGCATACGCGTCCTCTTTTTGTAAGAACGCTTGATAATGAATCAATATCCAAGGTCTCCCTTTTTTAGTAAATATTGATCCATCTCCCTTATTATGTTTCTCTATTCTCTTTTTCAAATCTTCTGTTACACCAATATACCTTTTTTTTAGTTTTTTACTATATAGTATGTAGACGTAAAACATATGATTATACTATCATGCTTCCTTTCTCCGCCCAAGGCGGACCCGCCTCGGGCGGGCAAGGCGGCGCACTAGGCCACTATGCGAACTCTCCATTCTACAATTCTTCCATTGTATGTTGCATTTGTTAAACTGCTACGTCCGCCCTATATTCTTTCCACTATTGTCCTGAATACGAATAATTCCTACGGGACAAGCCATACTTGCTTCTATATTGCCAGGGAGCTCTACCTC